>NZ_SZXN01000082.1:52898-76300 GCF_005281195.1 Citrobacter sp. wls613 | reverse complement strand
AGACCATTAGGTCTGGCTTTTTTTTGCCGGTTTACTGGGTATTCAGCAGTTGGGCGATTTCCGCTTTCCATGGTGTCAAATCGCCAATATGCGCATTAACCCACTCTGGGTTGTAGTAGGTCTCAAGATAACGTTCGCCGCTGTCGCACAGTAACGTTACCAGTGAACCTGTTTCTCCAGCCTCACGCATGCGGGCGGCAAGTTGCAGCGTACCCCACATATTGGTCCCGGTTGAAGCTCCGACTTTGCGGCCCAACTGCGTTTCCAGCCAGTGCGCGGTAGCGACGCTGGCGGCATCCGGCACGCGCAGCATTTCATCAACCACGTCCGGAATGAAAGAGGGCTCGACGCGCGGGCGACCGATACCTTCGATTTTACTGCCCACCGGGCTGCGTAATGTGGCGTCACGCGTCTGCCAGTATGGCAGAAAAACAGAGTTTTCCGGATCGACCACCATCAGCCTGGTGTCGTAACCCTGGCAGCGAATGTAGCGCCCAATGGTTGCTGACGTGCCGCCGGTTCCGGCGCTCATCACAATGTGGCGGGGAACGGGATGTGGCTCGCATGACATCTGGCGGAAGATACTGTCGGCAATATTGTTATTGCCGCGCCAGTCGGTAGCGCGCTCAGCGTAGGTGAACTGATCCATATAATGGCCGTTGAGTTCACGGGCCAGCTGTTCAGACGCGGCATAAATTTCGCAGGCGCTTTCCACGAAATGGCAGCGACCGCCGTAAAACTCAATCTGCTCAACTTTGCGTTTTGCCGTGCAGGACGGCATGACGGCGATAAACGGTAGCCCCAGCAGGCGGGCGAAATAGGCTTCAGAAACCGCCGTGGAGCCGGAAGACGACTCAATAATGGTGGTGCCTTCTTTGATCCAACCATTGCACAGTCCGTACAGGAACAGTGAACGCGCCAGTCGATGTTTCAGGCTACCGGTCGGATGTGTACTTTCATCTTTCAGGTACAGCTGAATCCCCGGGAACGCCGGAAGTGACAGGCGGATAAGATGAGTATCTGCGGAGCGTTGATAATCCGCATTGATTTCATTGATGGCGTTTTTAACCCAGGAGCTATTCATCATTAATATCCATTTGTCATTTTGTGCCTAGAGTAACGAAAAGCACGGAAAAAATTGTTGCCATTTAGCCTTTAAAATAGAATGTAGGGAGAAAATTCTTCTCTGTGGAGTGGATATGTTAGACAAAATTGACCGCAAGCTGCTCAGCTTGCTGCAACAGGATTGCACCCTTTCTTTGCAGGCACTCGCAGATGCCGTTAATCTGACAACCACCCCCTGCTGGAAACGACTCAAGCGACTTGAGGATGACGGCGTTCTGCTTGGCAAAGTCGCGCTGCTGGATCCCGAAAAGCTGGGACTTGGGTTAACGGCCTTTGTGCTGATCAAAACGCAGCATCACAGCAGTGAATGGTACTGTCGCTTTGTGACTGAAGTGACCGGGATGCCAGAGGTACTGGGATTCTGGCGCATGGCCGGGGAGTATGACTACCTGATGCGAGTGCAGGTCGCCGACATGAAACGCTATGATGACTTCTACAAACGGCTGGTGAACAGCGTACCGGGGTTGTCGGACGTTACCTCAAGCTTTGCGATGGAACAGATTAAATACACAACTGCTCTACCTATTGAATAATTCTCCCGGCGCTCATTGTCGGAAATCATGTCAGGACATAACGCGTGCGATTATTTGCTCAATTAAGCTGGTACTTTCGCCGGGAGTGGCGTCGCTACCTCGGGGCAGTGGCCCTGCTTATCATCATCGCTATCCTTCAACTTATTCCGCCTAAAGTGGTCGGAATTATTGTTGATGGCGTGACGGCTCAACGCTTCACGACCGAACGCCTGCTAATGTGGGTTGGCACAATTGCGCTGATTGCGGTGGTGGTCTATTTGCTGCGCTACGTCTGGCGCGTGCTGCTGTTTGGGGCATCCTACCAGCTGGCAGTTGAGCTGCGCGAAGATTATTACCGTCAGTTGAGCCGTCAACATCCTGAATTTTATCTGCGCCATCGCACGGGCGATCTGATGGCGCGCGCCACCAACGATGTTGACCGGGTGGTGTTCGCCGCCGGAGAAGGTGTGCTGACGTTGGTCGACTCGCTGGTGATGGGCTGTGCGGTGCTTATCGTCATGTCTACGCAAATAAGCTGGGAGTTGACGCTATTTGCCTTGCTACCGATGCCGGTGATGGCGCTGATGATTAAGCGTTACGGCGATCGGCTTCATAATCGCTTTAAGCAGGCGCAGGCGGCATTCTCCAGTCTCAACGATCGTACTCAGGAGAGCCTGACCAGCATTCGCATGATTAAAGCCTTTGGTCTGGAGGACCGGCAGTCGGCCTTATTTGCCGCAGATGCGCAGGATACCGGTAAGAAAAATATGCGCGTCGCGCGCATCGACGCCCGCTTCGATCCCACCATTTATATCGCTATTGGTATGGCGAACCTGCTGGCGATTGGCGGTGGAAGCTGGATGGTGGTTCACGGTTCGCTGACGCTCGGTCAGCTGACCAGCTTTATGATGTATCTCGGTCTGATGATTTGGCCGATGCTGGCGTTGGCGTGGATGTTTAATATCGTCGAGCGCGGTAGCGCCGCCTACAGCCGTATTCGCGCCATGTTGGCGGAAGCTCCCGTGGTTAATGATGGCACGGAACCCGTGCCGGAAGGGCGCGGGGAACTGGCGGTTGCGATTCGTGAATTCAGCTACCCGCTGATGGCGCGCCCGACGTTGGAAAACGTTAATTTCCAGCTTAAGCCTGGGCAGATGCTGGGTATTTGTGGGCCGACCGGTGCGGGAAAAAGTACCATTCTGTCGCTGATCCAGCGCCACTTTGATATTACCCAGGGCGACGTGCGCTTTCATGACATTCCGCTGACGCGCTTACAGCTTGATAGCTGGCGCAGTCGGCTGGCGGTTGTTAGCCAGACGCCGTTCCTGTTTTCGGACACCGTCGGCAACAACATTGCACTTGGACGCCCGCAGGCGACGCAGGCCGAAATCGAACATGTGGCGCGCCTCGCCAGCGTGCATGAGGATATTTTACGTTTGCCGCAGGGATATGACACCGAAGTGGGCGAGCGGGGCGTGATGCTCTCGGGCGGGCAAAAACAGCGAATTTCTATTGCGCGCGCGCTGCTGCTTAATGCGGAAATTCTGATTCTTGACGATGCGCTGTCGGCGGTAGACGGCCGTACCGAACATCAGATCCTGCATAACCTGCGCCAGTGGGGCGAGGGAAGAACGGTTATTATCAGCGCCCACCGACTGTCGGCGCTGACGGAAGCCAGCGAGATTATCGTGATGCAGCACGGACATATTGCCCAGCGTGGCGACCATGACACGCTGGTCCAGCAACCCGGTTGGTACCGCGATATGTATCGCTATCAGCAGCTGGAAGCCGCGCTGTCTGATGCCCCTGCGTTAAATGAGGAGGTGGCGAATGCGTAGCTTTGGGCAATTATGGCCGACGCTGAAACGGCTGCTGCGCTATGGTTCACCGTGGCGAAAACCACTGGGCATTGCGGTGGTGATGCTGTGGGTGGCGGCGGCGGCAGAAGTCAGCGGTCCGCTGCTGATAAGCTACTTTATTGATAACATGGTGGCGAAAAACAATTTGCCGTTGGCGATGGTGGCTGGTCTGGTTGCGGCTTATGTCGGTCTGCAACTGCTGGCGGCGGGACTGCACTATGCGCAGTCACTGTTGTTTAACCAGGCTGCCGTCGGTGTGGTGCAACAGCTACGCACGGATGTAATGGATGCAGCGCTGCGCCAACCGTTGAGTGAATTTGACATCCAGCCCGTCGGACAGCTTATCTCTCGTGTAACCAACGATACCGAAGTGATCCGCGACCTGTACGTGACGGTCGTGGCGACGGTACTGCGCAGTGCGGCTCTGATTGGTGCCATGCTGGTGGCGATGTTTAGCCTCGAATGGCGTATGGCGCTGGTGGCGATGGCTATATTCCCGGCGGTGATGGTGGTGATGGTGATTTATCAGCGCTACAGCACGCCGATTGTGCGCCGCGTTCGTGCCTATCTGGCCGATATCAACGATGGCTTCAATGAAGTCATTAACGGTATGAGCGTGATCCAACAGTTTCGTCAGCAGGCGCGCTTTGGGGAGCGCATGGGCGAGGCCAGCCGTTCGCACTATATGGCACGCATGCAGACCTTGCGGCTGGACGGTTTTTTACTGCGTCCGTTGCTGAGCCTGTTTTCCGCCCTGATCCTCTGTGGTTTACTGATGTTGTTCAGCGTGACCTCTGGCACGTCCATCGAGGTTGGCGTGCTGTATGCGTTTATCAGCTATCTCGGGCGTCTGAACGAGCCGCTGATTGAGCTGACGACCCAACAATCTATGCTGCAGCAAGCGGTTGTCGCCGGTGAGCGCGTCTTCGAACTGATGGACAGACCGCGTCAGCATTATGGCGATGATGATCAGCCGCTGAAGAGTGGCAACATTGAGGTTGATAACGTGTCATTTGCTTATCGTGATGACAATCTGGTGCTGAAAAATATTAGCCTGTCCGTGCCTTCACGCAGTTTTGTGGCGTTGGTTGGGCATACCGGTAGTGGCAAGAGTACGCTTGCCAGCCTGATGATGGGCTACTATCCGCTGACGCAAGGGGAGATCCGTCTGGACGGGCGCCCCCTCTCCTCGTTGAGTCACGGCGTCTTACGTCAGGGCGTCGCGATGGTGCAGCAGGACCCGGTGGTGATGGCGGACACCTTCCTGGCAAACGTCACGCTGGGCCGCGATATTTCTGAAGATCGAGTGTGGCAGGCGCTGGAGACCGTACAGCTGGCTGAGCTGGCACGCGGTCTGAGTGACGGTATTCACACCCGATTGGGCGAACAGGGCAATAATTTGTCCGTGGGGCAGAAACAGCTGCTGGCATTGGCGCGGGTTCTGGTTGAAACGCCGCAGGTACTGATTCTGGATGAAGCCACCGCCAGTATTGACTCCGGCACGGAGCAGGCCATTCAGCAGGCGCTGGCTGCTGTGCGCGAACACACTACGCTGGTGGTGATTGCCCATCGACTCTCCACGATCGTGGAAGCAGACACCATTCTGGTGCTGCACCGGGGGCAGGCCGTCGAGCGCGGCACACATCAGCAATTACTGGCGGCGCAAGGCCGCTACTGGCAAATGTATCAGCTGCAACTGGCCGGTGAAGAGCTGGCGGCCAGTGCGCATGAGGATTCCATTATTGCCTGATGGCGCAGTGCGTTTCAGGCCTACGACTAAATTGGTTCAAGAAGCATCAACAATCTGGTGCAAAAATGTAACGCACTATGCACCGTTATAGTGCGTTTTTTCTTTTTCTACCCCAGCCGCGCCCTGCGAGCCTGAATCATCCCGCGTTTTTCATTCCTGGCACACCCCTTGCAATATTCATCCTGTGTATCTGCAGCCACTACTGAATTCTGACTGGAGGGGATCTATGAAGCTGGTTACCGTGGTAATCAAACCGTTCAAACTGGAAGACGTCCGTGAAGCACTGTCTTCTATTGGTATTCAGGGGCTGACCGTCACCGAAGTGAAGGGCTTTGGTCGACAGAAAGGCCATGCCGAGTTGTATCGGGGAGCCGAATACAGCGTCAATTTTTTACCGAAGGTGAAGATTGATGTGGCGATTGCCGACGATCAGCTTGATGAGGTGATCGACGTCATCAGCAAGTCGGCCTATACCGGAAAAATTGGCGACGGCAAAATTTTTGTCGCCGAGCTGCAACGTGTGATTCGTATTCGTACCGGCGAAGCCGACGAAGCCGCACTGTAACTTCTGGCACACAGTGATAGGAAACCAAAAAATGAAGATAGCAACGATGAAAACGGGTATCGCTTCACTGGCACTGCTGCCGGGACTGGCGATGGCAGCGCCAGCCGTCGCGGACAAAGCTGATAACGCCTTTATGATGATATGTACCGCGCTGGTGTTGTTTATGACCATTCCGGGCATCGCGCTGTTTTACGGCGGTTTGATTCGTGGCAAGAACGTTCTGTCGATGCTGACGCAGGTGACGGTGACGTTCGCACTGGTCTGCATTTTATGGGTGGTGTATGGCTACTCGCTGGCCTTTGGCGAGGGGAATAGTTTCTTCGGCAACTTCAACTGGGTGATGCTGAAAAACATTGCCCTGACGGCGGTAACGGGGAGTTTCTACCAGTACATTCACGTTGCGTTCCAGGGCTCATTTGCTTGCATCACCGTTGGACTTATCGTTGGGGCGCTGGCTGAACGCATTCGCTTCTCTGCGGTACTGATTTTTGTGGTGGTATGGCTGACGCTGTCCTACATTCCGATTGCGCATATGGTCTGGGGTGGTGGTCTGTTGGCCTCCCATGGCGCGCTGGATTTTGCGGGCGGGACGGTGGTGCATATCAACGCCGCGATCGCCGGGCTGGTGGGTGCTTATCTGATTGGCAAGCGTGTGGGTTTTGGCAAAGAGGCTTTCAAACCGCATAACCTGCCGATGGTCTTTACCGGGACCGCAATTCTCTACATCGGCTGGTTTGGTTTTAACGCAGGTTCTGCTGGGACGGCAAATGAAATCGCTGCGCTGGCCTTTGTGAATACTGTGGTGGCGACCGCTGCTGCCATTCTCGGCTGGATCTTCGGTGAGTGGGCGCTGCGCGGTAAACCGTCGCTGCTGGGGGCGTGTTCTGGTGCCATTGCGGGCCTGGTTGGCGTGACCCCTGCTTGTGGTTACATTGGCGTCGGCGGTGCGTTGATCATCGGGGCAATTGCCGGTCTGGCGGGGCTGTGGGGCGTGACGATGCTGAAGCGTTTTCTGCGCGTTGATGACCCGTGCGATGTGTTCGGTGTGCACGGCGTTTGCGGCATTGTCGGCTGTCTTCTGACCGGGGTGTTCGCCGCCAGTTCGCTGGGTGGCGTAGGCTTTGCTGAGGGCGTGACCATGGGGCATCAGGTGCTGGTGCAGCTCGAAAGCGTGGCGATTACCATTGTCTGGTCCGGCGTGGTGGCCTTCATCGGCTATAAGCTGGCGGACATGACGGTAGGGCTGCGCGTACCGGAAGAGCAGGAGCGCGAAGGGCTGGATGTGAACAGCCACGGTGAAAACGCCTACAACGCTTGATATTTCACTCTGCCGGATGGCGCTAAACGCTTATCCGGCCTACGACAGATGTAGTCTGTAGGCCGGATAAGACATCAGTTGCGATTGCGCATCACCCCTTCCTGTACGGTAGAGGCAACCAGTACGCCGTCCTGTGTATAAAATTCCCCGCGCACAAAGCCCCGGGCACCGGAGGCAGAGGTGCTCTCGACGTTATACAGCAACCACTCATTGATATTGAAAGGACGATGGAACCACATCGAATGGTCGATAGTGGCTATCTGAATCCCTTTCTCCAAAAAACCAATTCCGTACGGTTGTAGCGCCACAGGCAGGAAGTTCAGGTCGGAGGCGTAACCCAGCAGATACTGATGCACGCGTAGGTCGTCCTGCACCGTACCGTTGGCGCGGATCCACACCTGGCGTGCCGGTTCGGCGACATGGCCTTTGAGCGGGTTATGAAACTCCACCGGACGCACTTCCAGTGGGCGGTCATTGATAAATTTCTCTTTCAACAGCGGCGGCAGCAGATGCGCTACTGAACGGGCAATTTCGGTTTCGGATTTCAGCGCGTCGGGCCCAGGTGCGTGCGGCATGGTTTTTTGATGTTCAAAGCCATCTTCCGGCGCCTGAAAAGAGGCGGTCATGTAGAAAATGGGCTTCCCGTTCTGGATGGCGGCAATGCGGCGAGCGCTGAAACTGTTACCATCGCGCAGCACTTCGACATCGTAAATTATCGGTTTTTGGCTATCGCCGGGACGTAAAAAGTAGCTGTGAAAGGAGTGCGCCAGCCGCTCTTCCGGCACGGTTTCTTTAGCGGCATACAGCGCCTGTCCGACGACCTGCCCGCCAAAAACCTGGCGTAATCCTAAGTCTTCACTTTGGCCGCGAAAGAGTCCTTCTTCAATTTTTTCCAAATTCAACAATGTCAGCAAACTTTTTAGTGCCAGACTCATAGGTGCTCTCCAGGTCATGTCGATGTCGCAGCGAAGTAGGCAGAGTATAACGCAATTTTGAAAGTGGTCCGATGGGTGCAATTGTCTGAATTACCGGTCGATTGCAGGCAAAAATAGCTACTTTGTGCCACACTTAGTCACGTTATGTTTTTGTTAACCACTCTTCTGGCGAGGAAAGTTCTCGCTGGTGCATTGACGATAAGGAGAATTTAATGAAACTCGTGCACATGGTAAGTGGTTTAGCCGTTGCGGTCGCGCTGGCGGCCTGTGCTGATAAAAGTGCAGATATTCAGACACCTGCGCCAAGCCCTACTACGTCAATTGCTGACACACAGTCAAAAATTCAACAGCCGAATGTTTCTGGTACGGTGTGGATCCGCCAGAAAGTTGCGCTGCCACCGGATGCCGTACTGACCGTCACACTGTCGGACGCTTCGCTGGCGGATGCCCCGTCAAAAGTCCTGTCGCAAAAAGCGGTGCGTACTGAAGGGAAGCAGGCGCCATTTAGCTTTGTGCTGCCGTTTAACCCGGCAGATATTCAGCCGAACGCCCGTATTTTGTTGAGTGCAGCCATTATGGTGAACGACAAACTGGTGTTTATTACCGATACCGTGCAGCCGGTTATCAACCAGGGCGGTACCAAGGCCGATCTGACGCTGGTTCCTGTTCAGCATACGGAAGTTCCGGTTCAGGCCAGCGGTGGTGCGGCAACTACGGTGCCGTCAACGTCTCCCACGCAGGTGAATCCGTCTTCAGCCGTCCCTGCACCTACGCAGTACTAAGACTGGCATGACCCTCTCCGCCAGGGGAGGGTTAATACACCCAGCGATAACGTTGTAAATCGATGTGCCCACTTCCCGAAACCGCCACCCCTTCAGCCAGCAATGCCTGACGCTGGCGCTGTAAATCCGGCCCGGTCAGCGATATAGCACCATGGCGATTAACGACTCGATACCACGGCAGGGTGCTGCCTTCGGGAAGCCGTTTGAGGACGCCGCCGACCTGACGTGCTGCACGCGGAGATCCGGCAAGTCTGGCGACATCACCATAGGTAGTGACGAATCCTTCGGGGATTGAGGCGACAATTTGCCAGACGCGTTGGGGGAAAGAGTCTTGTATATCCATCATTTATTCCTGCGCTAATTCCCCAGCATAATCTGGAATGGCGGGGGAGTGAAGCCGCATTGCACAAGAAAACAGCATCTGGTGCTGGATGGGTTGCAATTACACGGTGCAGCAGTGATAATGCGCCTGCGCGTTGGTTAACAACGCTCTCAATGGGGGCTCTGTTGGTTCTCCCGCAACACTACTCTGTTTACCAGGTCAGGTCCGGAAGGAAGCAGCCAAGGCAGATGACGTGTGTGCCGGGATGTAGCTGGCAGGGCCCCCACCCAATTCTGCCGTTCGGCAATCTCTTTCACCTTTCCTCGTCACTTAGATTATTTTACGTATTTTCCCATGACTTGCCTGTGAACGCAGAGTGTCCCAGATCGGCTGCAATGTGTTGAAGGCGGCGCGCATCGTGTCATCCGGCAGCGCGAAGGGCATGCGTAAGAAACGATCGAATGCACCCGCTAACCCAAAGCGCGTTCCGGTACCTAACTGAATACCGGCGCTGTCGGCGCGAGTGGCAAACAGCGTCGCCAGCGTATCGGGCAATTCTACCCAGAAAGATAACCCGCCCTGCGGTTGGGTAAATTGCCATTCCGGGAAATGCGATCGCATCAGAGTATGGCACTGGTTGCGTCTGGCGGTGAGCAGTTGTCTTCTGTCCGGGAGAAACTGCGCGGCGTTATCCAGCAGCCAGCCGGTAGCGAGCTGTTCCAGCACCGGTGAGCCTAAATCGAACGTGTCGCGGGTTTGCACCAGTGCGGCAATAGTCCGTGATGACGCCCGCACCCAGCCAAGACGTAATCCTCCCCAGAAACTTTTACCGGCAGACCCCAACATAATGATGGGTGCATCGCGATTGAAGGCGGCAAGCGGCGGTGGTGGCGGGGCGTCATACCACAGATTGACCATGGTTTCGTCCACCACCAGCGTGGTGTGCGTTTTGGCGGCGATATCGGCCACCACCTGGCGTGTGGCGGCGTCCATGCAACGTCCGGTAGGATTGTGAAAATCCGGCATCAGGTAGGCCATGCGTGGGGCGGTTTGTGCGATGGTGGCGACAAGACCCGCAGTATCCCATCCCTGTTCAGGCAGCGACACCCCCACGGGTCGGCAGGAGGCCCCCTGAATCGCCGCAATAGCGAGCGGGTAAGTAGGATGATCAACCACTACGCGATCGCCTGGACCGGTAAGCAACCGTAGGATCAGTGCCAGCCCGCTGACTGCACCATTGACCACCATAACCTCATCCGGCTGCGTGGGTAATCCGCGTTCGCAGTAATGCCGGGCAATGGATTCGCGCAAAGACGGTAGCCCCTGGGGCAGATACCCGGAACTTAACAGATGCTGCGGTATGGCAAACAGCGCCTGCTGGTAAGCCTGATGAATTTCGGGACCCGCGCTGAGCGCGGCGGTGGACAGATCGAGTGCGGTACCGGTGACGAAGCGAGTCGGTACATGGCGAATATGTTTCGGCAGGATCACCCGTGAGCCGCTACCCTGGCGGCTTTCCAGATATCCTTCTTCCCGCAGCTGTGCCATTGCGCTGGCGATAGTTGTTCGGCTGACTTCCAGCACCGTAGCAAGTTCGCGCTCGCCGGGAAGCCGGCTATCCAGCGCCAGCCGGCCATCCAGTATCAGCAGGCGCAAGGCTTCGGCCAGCTGTCGCCAGATTGGGGTACGTGAGGGACTCTCCTGCCAGTGCCCGAGCAGGCGCTGGAGAGACTGACTTCCATAACGGCGAGATGACATTGCAGTCCACTTTTTGGAAACTGGTCATTAATCATAGTGCCAATTGCGTTGAAGATGAAGACTGTCTGCGCAGGGAGAGGAGAAAAGCATGCTGCGTCGTTTACTGCAATTGTTTATCGGGCTGACGCTTTACGGCGTGTCGACGGCGATGTTTGTGCGTGCGGATTTAGGCGCTGATCCCTGGAACGTTTTTCATCTGGGGGTGGCAAATCTGTTGTCGATGAACATCGGCTTGGTGATTATTGTCGTGGGCGTATTGGTCCTGTTGGCATGGATTCCACTACGCCAGCGTCCGGGGTTTGGCACATTGAGTAATGTCATTATGATTGGGCTGGCGGCTGATGTGGCGCTGATGGTGATCCCGGGATTTGAATCCCTGTTTGCCCGCAGCGGTCTGTTGGTATCTGCGGTGATACTGAACGCCTTAGCGACCAGTCTGTATATCGGTGCGGGGTTCGGTGCTGGCCCACGAGATGGTCTGATGACCGGCATTCACGCGCGTACTGGTTGGCCGGTGAGGCGAATTCGAACGGCCATCGAAGTGTCGGTGTTGTTTATCGGTTGGCTACTTGGGGGAACCCTGGGCGTTGGTACGGTGCTGTATGCACTGGCGATTGGTCCGCTCATTCAGCTTTGCCTGCCGTGGTTTCGGCATCAGCCGCAGTCACGCATTCGGGTTCGGAATGAACCTACGGCATGATCGCGGGCTGACGACTAAACTTAATCTCGACTGACGCGGCCAGAATTGGCTTGCCGCGCAGTAAACTTCGGAGGCTTTTCTCATGAAGTATGTTGATGGTTTTGTGGTTGCCGTACCCGCTGAAAACAAGGAGGCGTATATCGCGATGGCGGCAAAAGCGGCTCCGCTTTTCAAGGAGTTCGGTGCATTGCGCGTGGTGGAATGCTGGGCAGACGATGTCCCTGACGGCAAATTGACCGATTTTCGCATGGCGGTAAAAGCGCAGGATCATGAAGAAGTGGTATTCAGCTGGATTGAGTATCCTTCAAAAGAAGTCCGTGACGCGGCGAATCAGAAGATGATGTCCGATCCCCGAATGAAGGAATTTGGCGAATCGATGCCCTTTGATGGCAAGCGCATGATCTACGGTGGATTCTCGCCCATTATGGATGACTGACGTGACTGGCTGTGCGGCGTGCCGCCAGCCATCTCAATCTTTTCGCATGTCGGCTACAGTCGTGTCTCCGCCCACAGGATAAACTCTGCCTTTGGCAATGCCTTACTGTATAGCCAGCCCTGGCCGTACTGCACGCCATGCTGTCGTAGCCACTCTTCCTGATTTTTCGTCTCGATACCTTCTGCCACCATTTCCAGCTTCAGCGTTTTTGCGATCTCGATAATATGCGGCGTCACGTTGTTGTATCCCAACGCATCCACGAACGATTTATCGATCTTCAAAATATCGACATCCAGATCCTGCAAGTAACTGAGACTGGAATAACCGGTGCCAAAATCATCAATGTAAATCGAATGGCCGGCCTGGCGGTACTTGGCGATGAACGGAGCGCTGGTTTTCGGATCGGCAAAGGCGCGTTCTGTGAGTTCGAGTGCAATTTGCGACGGGTTTATCTGATAGTGATTCACCTTCCGGCTGAGCAGACCTGGCAGCGTTTCTGATGTCAGATTATCGGCTTCAAGATTGATGGAGATATGCTGCTCCGGATGGTGATGAAGCCATTTGCCCAGATCGTCAAACACGCTTTCGATAATCAGGCGAGTGAGAGGGGTTGTCAGGCCGGTCTGCTGTGCCAGCGCGACGAAAATCTCTGGTGAGAGAAAACTGCCATCGGGCTGCGGCCAACGGGCCAGCGCTTCGGCACCTACCACTTTCCCGGTACGAAGAGAAATGATCGGCTGATAGTACACCTTAATTTCACGGCGCTGGATAGCCTCCTGCAACTGATGATGGGGAGACTGCAAACGACGTAAAATACGCAGAACAAAGGCGGCGGTCAGCAGACCGATAAGAATTCCCGCCGGGAGCCAGATAAGCGCCTGTCGGTGCCATATTTTTTTCAGCGGCAGCGTAGATGCCCAGCTGACGACGGTAATACCTAATGCAGGGAAGGGGCGGGCGTTGTAAATAACGCCCTCTTTTTGCAAATGCGTAGTGGCATTATCTTGTTGAAAATTTTGCAAAATATCTTCTGGTAGCGTTCCGCTACTGGTGACAATCCTGCTTTTATCGGCGCCAATAATGGCGACATCAATCGGCCACGAACCAAACGGAACAACGTCAATGAACGTGGCGGGATCGACCATCACCACATAGTTTTCGCTGCCTAATGCAGCCATAAAACGCTGGATACCTAAGTCGTTATCCGTGGTTAACCAGGCACGGTAGCCATCCTCGGTGACTTTCATCGCCGCAGGGAAGGCGACAGCACGGCTTTTATTCTCGAGGGAAGAGCATTGCGGGACGTTGTCCTTGAGGTACACCACTTCCTGAATGTAACGATAGCTGTATGACAAACGACGCATTTCCAGTAAATGTTCCGTTCCGCAAGGTTCTCCCTTGAAGGTCTCAATCTGGCGTAATGCTTTTTTCGCCTGCTCGCCGACCCTTTCTGTGCGCAAAGCAACCCGGCTGGTGTAAGAATCAAGCTCGTCCATAAATTTAGTTTCAACCTGACGATACGCCAGCCACAGACTCAAACCCACTGGCGCAAGGATGGACAGAATCAGTATTCCGGTCACCAGGCCGATCAAATGTCGTGTTGTCACAGTGATATCCTTATTTACACAGCGTAGGGAAAGTATATCCGAAAGTGAAAAATCTATTCGAATGACCTAATAGATTTAAGAGGGGTATTTCCAGATTAATTACCCACTGTGTAAATAAGGTTGAGCCAGGGACGAGAGTAGTGTACTTTATTGTTATGTTATAATGTAACAATTAGGGGTTGCAATGAAACCGGATATCCATCCTTTTTATCGTACTGTGGTATTCCACGACACCAGTGCCAATGAGTACTTTAAGGTCGGTTCGACCATCAAAACGGAACGTGAGATTGAATTTGAGGGGCAAACGTATCCCTACGTGACCCTTGATATTTCGTCTAAATCACACCCGTACTACACCGGGAAGCAGAAGACGTTCGACAACGAAGGCAGTGCGGCGCGCTTCCAGAAACGATTTGGCCATTTTATTGGCACTAAGCGAGGTTAATATGCAGGTTCTTAATTCACTTCGAAGTGCCAAACAGCGCCACCCTGACTGTCAGATAGTCAAACGCAAAGGGCGTTTGTATGTTATCTGCAAAACGAATCCGCGATTTAAAGCGGTGCAGGGCAGGAAGAAAAGACGTTAGACATTTTGCCAACATTTCAGGGAAACCAGTGCGTGCCAGCGGGTACGCACTTTTTTATTGGCTGGTAGGCAAGCTACTGACCGGCAGCTTCTGCGCGAGTTAGCGTGAAGACGTCGTAGAAAGAGAGTTCGCCTTTCCGCGCCATCATTTTTTGCAATTGGGCTTTACGTTCGCCATCCACCCGCGGTGAATGCAGAATGGTCTCGATAAGGGCTGGCGGAACAAAACGGGTGTTATACCATTCGCCGTTATAGCAGACTCTGAAGTCCAGCACGTCGATGTCTTCGAAACGGTAACGCGGCGCGACGTCAAAAAAGAAAAAACCATTGAGGATGACAAACAATACCACCAGCAGCCACACTGAATCGACCAGCGTTTCTGATTGCAGCATAACCGCCAGCGTGGCGAACCAGGCGACATACATGCCAATAAACAGTCCCGGATACTTGCGAATGAAGCTGATGCTAAAGCGCGGTCTGTTATCGCGCTTTTCGCGCACATTTAAGTCGTCAATTGTTTCGGTGAGCAGGCGCTGTATTTCTGTCATCTCTTGCCTTCGTGATGTCTTCAATATTCAGGTGGGATCGACCCATTTTAAGAGGGGATAGTGCCTGAAAAAAGTAACAGATTAACCACAATTTAGCATAACAGTTACATTTGAACGTATAGCGTTTTGATGAGGCGCGCAGGATTGCCGCCTACAACGGTGTTTTTGACCCAACAGGTTATGCAGGACAGTCTGCATCTTCTGTTTGCCGAACGTTCGTTATGGCAAAACAATAAAATGCAATGCGCACAGGGGAGCGTTCCCATTACTTTATTGTGATCGAAGTCACCTGATTTGAATTAAATAACTATTGTAAATATGAGGAGGTGGTCAGCCAGACAAACAAATCTAACGCGATACCTGACTTAACCTCGTGAACAATTAGCGAATAAATTTCCAAACGGAAGTTGGAATCTTGTCGTACAGCTTATTCATCGTCAATTCAGCAAGGCGATGATCTGCTGCTGAGTAAAATACAGCCAGTTCATTGTCGGACAATTCATATTTATTTTTCTCAATAACGCGCTCGAGCGTGTCAATTGTCTGGCAGCGTCGAAGACGCATCAAATAATCTGTTTTAGTTAATGGTTTATCAGACATAACTCTTACCTATGATTGTAATATTTTTTAACAAGACAAACTAACAGGATTAGCCCTGGTGGCATTGACAAAACAGCGAAACAGTCGATTTCCGGACTTTCGCCATTTCTGCAAATCCTGCGTATTAATACCATAATTGCTGAACAACATAAAAGTGTCATCCAGGTATTCATCAATCTGCGCAATCAGCTTATTGTCCTCATTGTACTTAATTTTATAATTAAGTGCGAAGGTTGCAATATGCTCTATCAGTTCGTTGAGCTGCAGGCTGGTTGCTGAAGTCGGGTCATTAACCCAGCCATGGTTGCTTTGTTCAAGGTTTGCAAGACAGTCATGATACAAGGTTTCGCAGAGAAATTTAAGCTGCGCGATATCATGCCGTTTGGGTGAGTACTCGTCCATAGCGCATCCCCTTCTTAGTGGTTTAAACTAACCGAACACCTTCGGGGTGGATACAACAAACTACCTGAAACTTGCCCGTGACGCCTGATGATTTAACTATAATCTACTCTAAAAAAGATTTCATCGTCATATCATGAAAAATTACAATTGCGTAAAATTATGATGTGGCACCCTTTTTACATTTTACCTTAAAAATGAAGGTATTCGAAATGGAACAACTTCTTTATTGTTCGGGCAATCATCAGGTTAACGGAGTTAGCTTTAGCAATCAAAGGCAACCTCTAACAATGCAGATTAGCTGCTAGGATTAATCTTAATAATTATTCAGGTAAAATAAGAAACCTCAAGAATTCTTAAGAATAGCCTTTAATCCTACAGGGATTATATCGCTTATTCACTCGGCAGAAAATAAACGTAATCACAATAAGTGATTTTTATGATTTTTCCAGAAAAAAGGCCGCTTGCGCGGCCTTTTCATTAGCGATGAATCAATGGTGATCAACCGGGTGGCTGTGTTCAACATCTTCATTCTTGCGGCTAAAGCGGCGGCGAACCACCACAAAGAACACTGGAACGAAGAAGATAGCCAGTACGGTTGCTGTAACCATCCCGCCCATTACGCCAGTACCAACGGCGTTCTGCGCGCCACTCCCTGCGCCGGAGCTGATAACCAACGGCATAACGCCAAGAATAAAGGCCAGCGAGGTCATCAGGATCGGACGTAAACGCATACGAACTGCATCCAGCGTCGCCTCGATCAACCCTTTACCCTCTTTATCCATCAAGTCTTTGGCGAATTCGACGATCAATATCGCGTTCTTCGCCGACAACCCAATGGTTGTGAGCAGGCCTACCTGGAAGTAAACGTCGTTAGTTAATCCGCGGAACGTCGCGGCCAGCAACGCACCGATAACCCCCAGCGGAACCACCAGCATAACGGAGAACGGAATTGACCAGCTCTCGTACAGTGCTGCCAGACACAGGAAGACGACGATCAGTGAAATGGCATACAGGGCCGGAGCCTGGTTGCCAGACAGTCGTTCCTGATAGGACATCCCGGTCCAGTCATAGCCGATACCGGACGGCAGTTTGCTTGCCAGTTGCTCCATCATTGCCATGGCTTCACCGGTACTTTTACCCGGTGCAGCCTGGCCTAAGATTTCCATGGAAGGCAGACCGTTATAGCGTTCCAGTCGCGGTGAACCATATTCCCAACGTGAGGTAGAGAAGGCGGAGAACGGTACCATTTGTCCATCGCTACCGCGAACGTACCAGTTTCCAATATCTTCCGGCAACATACGGTATTCCGCTTCAGACATGACGTAAACTTTCTTCACACGACCGCGGTCGATGAAGTCGTTCACGTAGCTTCCGCCCCATGCTGCACCCAGCGTTGTATTAATATCACTAATGGAAACGCCCAGCGCCTGCGCTTTTTCCTGATCGATATCGATCTTGAACTGCGGCGTATCTTCCAGGCCATTAGGACGAACACCGACCAACAGATCCGGATGCTTAGCCACTTCACCAAACAGCTGGTTACGCGCCTGTGTTAGTTTGTCATGGCCCAAACCACCCTGGTCAATCAACTGGAAGTCAAAACCAGTTGCGGTACCCAGTTCGACAATCGCGGGCAGGTTAAAGGCGAAGACCATCGCATCTTTAATCTTCGAGAACGCCCCCATCGCGCGAGCGGTGATTGCCTCGACCTTGTTCTCATCACCCGGACGTTCGCTCCAGTCTTTTAACGACACGAAGGCAATACCGGTGTTCTGACCGCGTCCCGCAAAACCGAAGCCGTTAACGGCAAATACCGATTCAACGTTATTTTTTTCTTTGGTCAGATAGTAATCCGTCATTTCGTCCAGCACCTTCTGGGTACGCTCTTGCGTAGCACCTGCAGGTAGCTGAGCCATGGACAGGAATACCCCCTGGTCTTCATCCGGCAAGAAGGAGCTTGGCAGGCGAACGAACAGATAAGCCATGCCGACGACAATGATCAGATACAGCGCCAGATAACGACCTGTACTGCGCAGAATGCCGCCAACGCTGTCGGTATAGTGGTTGGTGCTCTTATCGAACATGCGGTTAAACCAGCCGAAGAAGCCTTTTTTGCCTTCTCCGTGATCGCCCTTAGCGATCGGTTTGAGCATGGTGGCACAAAGAGCCGGCGTCAGAATCAACGCCACCAGTACTGACAACGCCATTGCAGAAACAATGGTGATGGAGAACTGACGGTAGATTGCCCCGGTAGATCCGCCAAAGAATGCCATCGGGATAAATACCGCTGACAGCACCATCGCGATGCCCACCAGTGCGCCCTGAATCTGGCCCATTGATTTACGCGTCGCTTCTTTCGGCGGCAGTCCTTCCTCCGCCATAACGCGCTCAACGTTCTCGACCACCACGATGGCGTCATCCACCAACAGGCCGATGGCGAGCACCATCCCGAACATCGTCAGGGTGTTTATCGAGAAGCCGAAAATGGCCAGCACTGCAAAGGTACCCAGCAAGACCACCGGTACGGCAATGGTCGGAATCAACGTCGCGCGGAAGTTCTGCAGGAACAGATACATAACCAGGAACACGAGGATGATTGCTTCCACCAGCGTTTTCACCACTTCGTGAATTGAGATTTTCACGAACGGCGTGGTGTCATACGGGTAAACAATTTTCAGGCCTGATGGGAAGAACGGCTCCATCTTCGCCAGTTCAGCGCGGATGGCGCTAGCGGTATCCAGGGCGTTAGCACCTGTCGCCAGTTTGATACCCAGACCGGAAGCCGGTTTGCCGTTAAACTTCGCAATGATGTCGTAGTTTTCGCCACCCAACTCCACTTTCGCCACGTCACGCAGACGAACCTGAGAACCGTCCTGATTCACTTTCAGCAGAATTTTGCTGAATTCATCGGCAGAGGTCAGACGGGTTTGCGCGATGATTGACGCGTTAAGCTGCTGGCCTTTCACCGGTGGCGTACCACCTAACTGACCGGCTGCAACCTGGGCGTTCTGCGCTTTAATGGCGTTGATCACATCAACCGGCGTCAGCTGGAAGTTGTTCAGTTTGTTCGGATCCATCCAGATACGCATTGCGTACTGGGAACCGAACAGCTGAACGTCACCCACACCTGAAGTACGGCTGATGGCGTCCTTCATGTTAGCGCCCACGTAGTCTGAAATATCTTCCTGGGTCATGGTGCCGTTGGTGTTGATAACACCGACAACCATCAGGAAGCTACTTGAAGACTTCTCTACGCTAACCCCTTGTTGTTGAACTTCCTGAGGCAGTAACGGCATCGCCAGCTGCAGTTTGTTCTGTACCTGCACCTGTGCGATATCCGCATCCGTACCTGACTGGAAGGTAAGGGTGATCTGCACGGTACCCGTGGAGTCACTGTTGGAGGACATGTACATCAGGTTATCGATACCGTTCATATTCTGTTCGATAACCTGCGTAACAGTATCCTGTACTGTTTTCGCATCAGCGCCAGGGTAGGTCGCGGAGATCGTCACTGCAGGCGGTGCAATAGTTGGATATTGCGCTACCGGCAATTTGAGGATCGCGAGCCCCCCTGCCAACATGATGATAATGGCGATCACCCACGCAAATATGGGGCGATCGATAAAGAAATTAGGCATGTCTTAACGGCTCCTGTTTAAGTTAAGACTTGGACTGTTCAGGCTGGCTACCGCTTGCGGCTTGCTGGTTGTTATCCGCGGTGACTTCCTGCGCTTTTACCTGCGCGCCTGGACGTACTTTTTGCAGCCCCGTGACAATCACGCGGTCGCCTGGCTTAAGTCCTTCTGTGACCAACCATTTATCGCCAATTGCTTGTGCTGCCACAATCTGGCGGGTTTCCACTTTGTCATCTGCACCGATAACTAACGCGCTGGCTTCACCGCGCGGTGTACGGGTCACGCCTTGCTGCGGAACCAGTATTGCCGTTGGGTTGATCCCTTCTTCCAGACGAGCACGGACGAACATACCCGGCAGTAAGGTGTGATCCGGGTTAGGGAAGATGGCGCGCAGCGTGATAGAACCGGTGGTCTGATCAACCGTCACGTCAGAAAACTCCAGCGTACCGGATTGCGGGAATTTAATGCCGTCGCTGGTCACCAGTTCCACTTTCGCTTTACCGTTCTCTTGCTTCAGCTTGCCGTTCGCCAGCTCTTGTTTCAGTCGCAGGAAATCGTTGCTTGATTGTGTGACGTCGACATAGATCGGATCCAACTGCTGTACGGTTGCCAGCGCGGTCGCCTGACCGTTTTGCACCAGGGCACCTTCCGTAACGGCAGACTTACCAATACGGCCGCTAATTGGCGACGTGACTTTGGTATACGCCAGGTTAATACGCGCCGTTTCTACTGCGGCTTTCGCGGCAATAACGGCCGCATTTGCCTGTTGCGCATCGGCCTTGGCGGTATCGTATTCCTGTTGACTGATGTACTTGGTACCCAACAGTTTCTGATAACGATTCACCGTCAACTGAGCGATATTAGCTGCCGCCTGCGCTTTAGCCAGATCGCCTTTTGCACTTTCATATGCGGCCTGGTAAGTAGCAGGATCAATCTGATAGAGAGACACACCCGCTTCAATGTCACCGCCTTCTGTGAAATTACGCTTCAGGATGATGCCGCTAACCTGAGGGCGAACTTCTGCAATGCGGAAAGCACTGGTGCGACCCGGGAGTTCAGTTGTTATCTGTAGAGGTTCAGCTTTGAGCGTCACAACTCCAACCTCTGGCATCTGCTGGCCCCCTTGTTGGGCCTGTTTGTCGTCACATCCTGTTAGCGCTAAGCTGCCTGAGAGCATCAGAACGACTGCCAGAGGCGTTAACCCTCTGTTTTTGTTCATATGTAAACCTCGAGTGTCCGATTTCAAATTGATCAATGGCTTAAAGCCTATAAACCCATTGCTGCGTTTATATTATCGTCGTGCTATGGTACATACATTCACAAATGTATGTAAATCTAACGCCTGTAAACTCACTAACATATGGCACGAAAAACCAAACAACAAGCGCAGGAAACGCGTCAACACATTCTCGATGTTGCTCTGCGTTTGTTCTCGCAACAAGGGGTCTCTTCCACCTCGCTTGCAGAGATCGCAAAAGCCGCTGGCGTCACGCGTGGTGCAATCTATTGGCATTTCAAAAACAAGTCGGATTTATTCAGTGAAATCTGGGAGCTGGCAAAACCCAATATTGATGAACTAGAGTCTGAGTATCAGGCAAAATTCCCTGACGATCCACTATCAGTATTAAGAGAAATTTTAGTTTACGTTCTTGAAGCTACCGTGACAGAAGAACGCCGGCGTTTGCTGATGGAGATTATATTCCACAAATGCGAGTTTGTCGGGGAAATAGCCTCTGTTCAGTTGGCACAACGTAGCCTGTGTCTTGAAAACTATGATCGCATCGAGCAAACCCTTCGCAACTGTATGAACGCAAAAATGTTGCCGGAGAATCTGAACACGCGTCGTGTGGCGGTGTTACTGCGCAGCTATCTTTCCGGCATTTTAGAAAACTGGTTATTTGCACCAGAGTCTTTTGATCTGAAAAAAGACGCGCGTGAATATGTCGCTGTGCTGCTGGAAATGTGTCTGCTGTGCCCTACGCTTCGCGTGCCTGAGACCTGCTGACCAGAGGGTTTCACTCCAGGAATTTTCCTGGACATTTTCACCCCCGCTATTTTGTCCATCACAGCCGTGATATTCTAGCTGCTTGACTATTTTCGGTCACTTTTCTGGTTAGAAACATTCATCCTCATGACTATGTTGCAGCTTTATAAACGTTCACAGCATCTCATTGCTATTACCATTATTTTCTTCATTCTATTGCTGTCTTGCCAGTCATCAGCATTTGCGCGAGCGCAACAGAATGGCGAACTGCCGACGAAAGCGGATATTCAGAGCCAGCTAGACACGCTGAATAAACAAAAAGACCTTTCTGCGCAGGATAAATTGGTTCAGCAGGATCTCATCGATACCCTCGCCACGCTCGATAAAATTGAGCGCGTGAAGGACGAGACCGTTCAACTACGCCAGAAAGTGGCCCAGGCGCCGGAAAAAATGCGCGAGGCGACGGCGGCGTTAAATTCGCTCAGCGATGTCGATAATGACGATGAAACGCGAAAAACACTGAGCGCGCTCTCTCTGCGACAACTCGAGTCGCGCGTCGCCCAGGTGCTGGATGACCTGCAAAGCGCGCAAAACGATCTGGCCGCTTATAACAGCCAACTGGTCTCGTTGCAGACGCAGCCTGAGCGCGTGCAAAACGCGATGTACACCGCCTCGCAGCAAATGCAGCAAATCCGCAATCGCCTGGATGGAACCAGCGTTGGCGAGGCGGCATTACGCCCCAGCCAGCAGGTGCTGCTTCAGGCGCAGCAGGCGTTGCTGAATGCGCAAATCGACCAGCAGCGTAAAAGCCTGGAGGGCAACACGGTTTTGCAGGATACCCTGCAAAAACAACGGGATTACGTGACGTCCAACACCAACAGGCTCGAACATCAGCTCCAGTTGCTGCAGGAAGCGGTGAACAGCAAACGTCTGACGTTAACCGAAAAAACCGCGCAGGAAGCAGTGACGCCAGATGAAGCGGATCGTATCCAGACCAATCCGTTGGTAAAACAGGAACTGGATATTAACCATCAGCTTAGCCAGCGCCTGATTTCCGCCACGGAAAACGGCAACTCACTGATGCAGCAAAACATTAAAGTCAAAAACTGGCTTGATCGTGCGCTGCAATCGGAACGCAATATTAAAGAACAAATCGCTGTGCTGAAGGGCAGTCTGCTGCTGTCGCGCATTCTGTATCAGCAGCAGCAAACGCTGCCGTCGGCAGACGAGCTTGCTGATATGACTAACCGCATTGCCGATCTGCGTCTGGAGCAATTTGAAGTTAACCAGCAGCGTGATGCGCTGTTCCAGAATGATGCCTTCGTTGCCAAACTGGAAGAAGGGCACAGCAATGAAGTGAACGGCGAAGTTCATGATGCGCTGCTGCAGGTTGTGGATATGCGCCGTGAACTGCTGGACCAGCTGAATAAGCAGTTGGGAAATCAGCTGATGATGGCGATTAACCTGCAGATCAACCAGCAGCAGTTAATGAGCGTGTCGAAGAACCTCAAGAGCATCCTCACTCAGCAAATTTTCTGGGTTAACAGCAACCGCCCAATGGACTGGGATTGGGTGAAATCCTTCCCGCAAACGCTCAAAGACCAGTTTAAGTCGATGAAAATCACCGTGAACTGGGAAAAAGCCTGGCCGGCGGTGTTTATCGCATTCCTGGCCGGTTTGCCGCTGCTGCTGGTAGCCGGGCTTATCCGCTGGCGCCTGAAGTGGCTGAAAGCGTACCAGGCGAAACTCGCCGCCGCGGTGGGTAACTTGCGCAATGACAGCCAGCTCAACACACCTAAAGCGATACTGATCGATCTGATTCGCGCCTTGCCCGCATGCCTGATTATCCTTGCCGTGGGCTTGATTCTGCTGACTATGCAACTGAACGTCAGCGATCTGCTATGGGCATTTAGCAAGAAAATGGCCGTCTTCTGGCTGGTGTTTGGCCTGTGCTGGAAGGTGCTGGAAAAAGACGGCG
>NZ_SZXN01000082.1:0-52864 GCF_005281195.1 Citrobacter sp. wls613 | reverse complement strand
GCGGTCCGCCACTTCGGCATGCCCGCGAAACAGACCAGCCACTGGCGTCGCCAGATTGTGCGTATTAGCCTGGCACTGCTGCCGCTGAATTTCTGGTCGGTGGTCGCTGAGCTTTCGCCTCTCAATCTGATGGATGATGTGCTTGGGCAGATTGTTATTTTCTTTAACTTGCTACTTATTGCCTTCCTGGTATGGCCAATGTGTCGTGAGAGCTGGCGTGATAAGGAATCGCACGGTCTGCGCCTGGTGACGATAACCGTATTGTCGATTATTCCGATCGCGCTAATGGTGCTGACGGCGACCGGTTATTTCTATACCACGCTGCGTTTATCCGGTCGCTGGATTGAGACCGTGTATCTGGTGATCATCTGGAACCTGCTGTACCAGACGGTGCTGCGCGGATTGAGCGTTGCGGCGCGCCGAATTGCCTGGCGTCGTGCACTTGCCCGTCGTGAGAATCTGGTGAAAGAAGGGGCCGAAGGCGCTGAGCCGCAGGAAGAACCTACCATTGCGCTGGAGCAGGTCAACCAGCAAACGCTGCGTATTACCATGCTGCTGATGGTGGCCCTGTTTGGCGTGCTGTTCTGGGCTATATGGTCCGATCTGATCACCGTGTTCAGCTATCTCGACAGTATCACGCTCTGGCATTACAACGGCACAGAAGCCGGTGCCGCGGTGGTGAAAGATGTCACTATGGGCAGCCTGCTGTTTGCGATTATTGCCTCAATGGTGGCCTGGGCGCTGATCCGCAACTTACCGGGTCTGCTGGAAGTGTTGGTGCTGTCGCGCCTGAAAATGCGCCAGGGCGCATCGTATGCGATCACCACAATCCTCAACTACGCGATCATTGCCATCGGTGCGATGACGGTCTTCGGGTCGCTCGGCGTATCGTGGGATAAATTGCAGTGGCTGGCCGCGGCTCTGTCGGTCGGTCTCGGTTTTGGCTTACAGGAAATCTTCGGTAACTTTGTCTCGGGTCTGATCATTCTGTTCGAACGCCCGGTGCGTATCGGCGATACCGTCACGATTGGCACTTATTCCGGGACAGTCAGTAAGATTCGTATTCGTGCGACCACCATTACCGACTTTGATCGCAAAGAAGTGATCATCCCGAACAAAGCGTTTGTGACCGAGCGACTGATCAACTGGTCGCTTTCAGATACCACCACGCGTCTGGTGATCCGCATTGGGGTCGCTTACGGTTCAGATCTCGATAAAGTGAAGAAAGTGCTGCTGCAGGCGGCAATGGAACACCCGAAAGTGATGCACGATCCTGAGCCAGCCGTGTTCTTCACCGCCTTCGGTGCCAGCACGCTGGATCACGAACTGCGTCTGTATGTCCGTGAACTGCGCGATCGCAGCCACACGGTTGATGAACTTAACCGCGCGGTTGACCGCTTGTGCCGTGAAAACAACATTGATATCGCCTTTAACCAACTCGAAGTGCACTTGCACAACGCCAAAGGGGATACTGTGACTGAAGTTAAGCGCGACATCATCAACGGTGATGATCCGACGCCTTCAGTAGGCTAATAGGAAATGTGATTGCCTGATGGCGCAGCGCCATCAGGCAATCCTGCTACCGTTCTTTTTTGGATGATGCGAGCTGTTTCGTTTCATAATCCCGCTTAACGATCTCTAGTGCTTTCAGCACGGTTTCAGGCGCAACCTGATTCTCTTCAAGTAAGACAATCAAATCGACGGCCAGTTTGACTTCGTCCGGGGCGCTTTCAAGTGACATACATTCTCCGACGATTAACGGGTGATACGTGCGAGCACGTTTTCTATTCTTTCCAGCGCATGGCGACAGCGTGCCAGACGCGCCTCGAAGGCTTCCACTTCTCGTAGCAGGCGCTGCTGCTCCTCAAAATTAGTTGCCCGAGCCAGTTGAGCCTTACGTTCGCGTGTCA
Source organism: Citrobacter sp. wls613 (assembly GCF_005281195.1). NCBI lineage: Bacteria > Pseudomonadati > Pseudomonadota > Gammaproteobacteria > Enterobacterales > Enterobacteriaceae > Citrobacter > Citrobacter sp. wls613. The sequence goes on along the minus strand of NZ_SZXN01000082.1, from coordinate 50,954 downwards.
TCTCGACCAGTCGGCGCTCATATTCCTGATGTTGAACGCGTTTGCGCTGCCAGCGGGCAAGCCCTGGCGACGCGCTGTCCCATTCTCTGAGCGACCAGGTGGCGGTCTCACGGGAAATGGCTTCCAGTTGAGACGCTAAATGTTCAGCCAGCCAGGCTACCTGGGGACGCTGCTGGTGTTCAACGGCATGGCGTAACGCGCTCAGGTTAGCATCGGCTTCATCCAGGCAGGCCTGTAACCGTGTGCTGTGGGTGCGAAAAAGCTGGCGATCGAAGCGGGCGCTAAGCGTTGCGTGATGCGCAAGAGGGGCGCAACGCTGCCGCAGGCTGTTGAGCTGGCTTTCGAGCGTCTGAAGCAGCAGGGCGGTTTTCACGATAACACTCCGATGAAAATGAGAACCGTTATGCTAAAGTAGCGATTCTCTGTGTTAAGTATTGATATTATGCGACGCATTATTCTAATCATCATTGGCTGGATAGCGGTAGTGTTAGGCACGCTGGGTGTGGTTTTGCCCCTGTTGCCCACAACACCGTTTATGCTGCTGGCCGCCTGGTGCTTTGCCCGCTCATCGCCGCGTTTTCACGATTGGCTACTGTACCGTTCATGGTTCGGCGGTTATCTGCGCCACTGGCAGAAACACCGTGCGATGCCGTCAGGGGCAAAGCCGCGCGCCATTGTGTTTATTTTGCTGACGTTTGGCGTTTCGCTGTGGCTGGTTGAGATGATGTGGGTACGCGGACTGCTGTTGGTTATTCTCGCCTGCTTGTTGATTTTTATGTGGCGGATCCCGGTGATTGATGAAGAGCAACAAAAGCACTGAAGCATAATAATCGCTGTTGCAATTGTCTCCCGCAGCCAGTAAATTTGACCGTTTTCGAGCACAGGCGCAGGCGGTCAAAGGTTAAACAGATGTAACCTTTGCTCTTTATATATACAAAAAATCATTCAAGACGCGTCGAGGATGGAGTATATAGTGCGCCGTGAAGTAATACCGTATCAATCAGGCACAAACTTATGACCGCAACTGCACAGCAGCTTGAGTTTCTCAAAGATAGCATCAAAAGCATCAACGACTACCCAAAACCGGGCATTCTTTTCCGCGATGTCACCAGCTTGCTGGAAGACCCGAAAGCTTACGCACTCAGCATTGAACTGCTGGTTGAGCGTTACAAAAATACGGGTATCACGAAAGTTGTCGGCACCGAAGCGCGCGGCTTCCTGTTTGGCGCACCAGTCGCCCTGGGGTTGGGCGTCGGGTTTGTTCCGGTGCGTAAACCCCATAAACTGCCACGCGAAGTAATTGCTGAAAGCTATGAGCTGGAATACGGCACCGATCAGCTGGAAATCCATGTTGATGCTATCAAACCGGGCGACAAAGTTCTGGTTGTAGACGATCTGCTGGCGACCGGCGGAACCATCGAAGCGACCGTGAAGCTGATCCGCCGTCTGGGTGGTGAAGTGACCGATGCGGCGTTCATCATCAATTTGTTCGATCTGGGTGGCGAACAGCGCCTGGAAAAACAAGGGCTGACCTGCTACAGCCTGGTCCCTTTCCCGGGCCACTAAGTCGGACTATCTTTTTTGCCATTTTGGCCCCGGTCAGTGCTCAAAATCCTCACGTACTACGTGTACGCTCCGGTTTCTGTGCGCTGCCCGAAACCAAACTGACTGCAACGATAACGCCCGAATATAACGTGTCAACCTCGCCGTCGCTGCGAGGTTGTGTTAGCATTACTCCCCTGTGAATCCACCCTCCAGCCTTTCAGAGCCTGCCAATGAGTTATCAGGTCTTAGCCCGAAAATGGCGCCCACAAACCTTTGCTGACGTCGTCGGCCAGGAACATGTGCTGACGGCACTGGCTAACGGCTTGTCGTTAGGGCGTATTCATCATGCTTATCTTTTTTCCGGCACCCGTGGTGTCGGTAAAACCTCTATCGCCCGTCTGCTGGCGAAGGGACTCAACTGTGAAACCGGCATTACCGCCACGCCCTGCGGGGTGTGTGACAACTGCCGTGAAATCGAGCAGGGACGTTTTGTCGATCTGATTGAAATTGACGCCGCGTCGCGTACCAAGGTCGAAGATACCCGCGACCTGCTGGATAACGTCCAGTACGCGCCCGCACGTGGACGCTTCAAAGTCTATCTGATCGACGAAGTGCACATGCTGTCGCGCCACAGTTTTAACGCCTTACTGAAAACGCTCGAAGAGCCGCCAGCGCACGTTAAGTTCCTGCTGGCGACTACCGATCCGCAGAAGCTGCCGGTCACTATCCTGTCGCGCTGCCTGCAATTTCATCTTAAAGCGCTGGACGTTGAGCAGATCCGCCATCAGCTTGAGCATATCCTCAATGAGGAACACATCGCCCACGAACCGCGTGCACTGCAGCTGCTGTCGCGCGCGGCGGACGGGAGCCTGCGCGATGCGCTAAGCCTGACCGATCAGGCGATTGCCAGCGGCGACGGCCAGGTCTCAACTCAGGCGGTGAGTACCATGCTCGGTACGCTTGACGACGATCAAGCGCTGTCTCTGGTTGAGGCGGTGGTTTCCGGGAATGGCGAACGCGCCATGACGCTGGTTAATGACGCTGCCGCGCGTGGTATTGAATGGGAAGCGCTGCTGGTTGAGATGCTGGCGTTGCTGCACCGGATTGCGATGGTTCAGCTCACGCCTTCCGCGCTCGGTAGCGATATGGCCGCCATTGAACAACGTATGCGCGAACTGGCGCGGACCGTGCCGCCGACCGATATTCAGCTGTATTACCAGACTCTGTTAATTGGACGTAAAGAGCTGCCGTATGCGCCGGACAGGCGTATGGGCGTAGAAATGACGCTGCTGCGGGCGCTGGCTTTTCACCCGCGCGTCCCGCTACCGGAACCCGAAGTCCCTCGCCAGTCGTTTGCACCCGCGGCTCCTACCGCGATCATGGCACTGACACAGGCCCCGGAGCAACAACCTGCGCCTGCGCATCAGGACGTGCCGTTGTCTGAGGCAACCAGCCAGGTGCTGGCTGCGCGTAGTCAGCTGCAGCGTGCTCAGGGAGCGACCAAAGCAAAAAAGAGTGAACCGGCAGCCGCATCCCGCGCGCGGCCGGTGAATAATGCTGCGCTGGAAAGACTGGCGTCGGTGACGGAACGCGTTCAGGCGCGCCCGGCGGCCTCTACGCTGGAGAAGGCACCGGCGAAAAAAGAAGCCTATCGCTGGAAGACGACCAATCCGGTTGCAGAAGTCAAAGAAGTTGTTGCCACGCCAAAGGCGCTGAAAAAAGCGCTGGAACATGAAAAAACACCGGAACTGGCGGCAAAACTGGCGGCGGAAGCCATTGAACGCGACCCGTGGGCCGCGCAGGTCAGTCAGCTGTCATTGCCTAAGCTGGTGGAGCAGGTGGCGCTCAATGCCTGGAAAGAAGAGAATGGCAACGAGGTTCGCCTGCACCTGCGTTCCACGCAGCGGCACCTCAATTCCAGCGGTGCGCAGCAACGACTTGCTGAAGCATTGAGCAGCTTAACGGGCTCAGCGGTTGAATTGACCATCGTTGAAGATGATAATCCTGCGGTGCGCACGCCGCTGGAGTGGCGTCAGGCCATTTATGAAGAAAAACTTGCGCAGGCGCGTGAGTCAATTATTGCGGATAATAACATTCAGACGCTGCGTCGTTTCTTCGATGCGGAGCTGGACGAAGAGAGTATTCGCCCCATTTGATCGTAAGCCATTTTCCATGGTTTTATGGTTGTCATCCCTTAACGTGATTGAGAGAGAAGCCTATGTTTGGTAAAGGCGGTCTGGGTAACCTGATGAAACAGGCCCAGCAGATGCAAGAAAAAATGCAGCAGATGCAGGAAGAAGTGGCCAAGCTGGAAGTGACCGGCGAATCGGGAGCGGGTCTGGTGAAAGTGACCATCAACGGCGCGCATAACTGCCGTCGTGTAGAAATCGACCCAAGCCTATTGGAAGACGACAAAGACATGCTGGAAGATCTGGTTGCTGCGGCATTCAACGATGCGGCTCGTCGCATTGAAGAGACCCAGAAAGAGAAAATGGCCTCCGTTTCCTCTGGTATGCAGCTGCCGCCTGGCTTTAAGATGCCGTTCTGATGCAAACCAGCCCGCTGTTAACTCAGCTTATGGAAGCACTGCGCTGCCTACCGGGCGTTGGCCCGAAGTCAGCGCAGCGCATGGCGTTCGCGCTACTTCAGCGCGATCGCAGCGGCGGGATGCGTCTGGCGCAGTCGTTAACGAAGGCGATGTCGGAAATCGGCCACTGTGCTGATTGCCGCACCTTCACAGAACAAGAAGTATGCAACATCTGTGCGAATCCGCGTCGCCGGGAAAACGGCCAAATTTGCGTGGTAGAGAGTCCTGCGGACATCTACGCCATTGAGCAAACGGGGCAGTTTTCCGGCCGTTATTTCGTGCTGATGGGACACCTGTCGCCGCTGGATGGCATCGGGCCTGATGATATCGGGCTTGATCGTCTGGAGCAGCGACTGGCGTCTGAGCACATCAATGAAGTGATCCTGGCGACCAACCCGACGGTCGAAGGCGAGGCTACCGCCAACTACATTGCCGAGCTGTGCATGCAATATGACGTTGAAGCCAGCCGTATCGCCCACGGCGTACCGGTTGGCGGTGAGCTGGAAATGGTCGATGGCACCACGCTGTCGCACTCTCTTGCCGGGCGTCATAAGATTAAATTCTGAACAAACGGAAGCCGCGACGGCGGTTTCCGCTTGAAATTATCATTCCCTGTCCCCATTTCACTCTCAACGTGTTTTTACCATTAAAAATGGCATTGTTGAGGTAGATCTACATGAAAGGACAAGAAACTCGTGGTTTTCAGTCAGAAGTAAAACAGCTTCTGCACCTGATGATCCATTCTCTGTATTCCAATAAAGAAATCTTCCTGCGTGAGCTTATCTCTAACGCCTCCGATGCGGCAGACAAGCTGCGTTTCCGTGCGCTGTCTAACCCGGACCTGTATGAAGGTAACGGTGAACTGCGCGTGCGTGTCTCCTTCGATAAAGATAAGCGTACGTTGACCATCGCCGACAACGGCGTGGGGATGAACCGCGATGACGTTATCGATCATCTGGGGACCATTGCTAAATCCGGTACCAAATCTTTCCTCGAATCTATGGGTTCCGATCAGGCGAAAGACAGCCAGTTGATCGGCCAGTTCGGGGTTGGTTTCTATTCTGCATTTATCGTGGCTGACAAAGTCACCGTGCGCACCCGTGCAGCGGGCGACAAGCCGGAGAACGGCGTGTTCTGGGAGTCTGCGGGCGAAGGTGAATACACCGTGGCCGACATTACCAAAGACGATCGCGGCACCGAAATCACCCTGCACCTGCGTGAAGGGGAAGATGAGTTCCTCGATGACTGGCGTGTACGCTCCATCATCAGCAAATATTCTGACCATATCGCCCTGCCGGTAGAGATTGAAAAACAGGAAGAGAAAGACGGTGAAACCGTGGTTTCCTGGGAGAAAATCAACAAGGCGCAGGCGCTGTGGACGCGTAACAAGTCGGAAATCAAAGACGACGAGTACAACGAATTCTACAAGCACATCGCTCATGACTTCACCGACCCGCTGACCTGGAGCCACAACCGTGTGGAAGGTAAGCAGGAGTACACCAGCCTGCTGTACATCCCGTCGCAGGCTCCGTGGGATATGTGGAACCGCGATCACAAGCACGGTCTGAAGCTGTACGTCCAGCGCGTGTTCATCATGGACGACGCCGAGCAGTTCATGCCGAACTACCTGCGTTTTGTGCGTGGTCTGATAGATTCCAACGATCTGCCGCTGAACGTGTCCCGTGAGATCCTGCAGGACAGCACCGTCACCCGTAACCTGCGCAGCGCGCTGACCAAACGCGTACTGCAGATGCTGGAAAAACTGGCGAAAGACGATGCAGAAAAATACCAGACCTTCTGGAAACAGTTTGGCCTGGTCCTGAAAGAAGGTCCGGCGGAAGACCACGCCAACCAGGAAACCATCGCCAAGCTGATGCGCTTTGCTTCTACGCACACCGACTCTTCTGCACAGACCGTGTCGCTGGAAGACTACGTGTCGCGGATGAAAGAAGGACAGGAGAAGATTTACTACATCACCGCTGACAGCTATGCGGCGGCGAAGAGCAGCCCGCACCTGGAACTGCTGCGTAAGAAAGGCATCGAAGTTCTGTTGCTGTCCGATCGCATCGACGAGTGGATGATGAACTACCTGACCGAGTTCGACGGCAAGCCGTTCCAGTCCGTTGCTAAAGCTGACGAGTCTATCGACAAACTGGCGGATGAAGTCGACGAATCGGCAAAAGAAGCTGAAAAAGCGCTGACCCCGTTCGTTGAGCGCGTGAAAAACCTGCTGGGCGATCGCGTGAAAGAAGTGCGCCTGACGCACCGTCTGACCGACACACCGGCTATCGTAACCACCGATGCGGACGAAATGAGCACGCAAATGGCGAAGCTGTTTGCCGCTGCGGGCCAGGCCGTGCCGGAAGTGAAATACATCTTTGAACTCAACCCGGACCACGTGCTGGTTAAACGCACGGCGGATACCCAGGATGATGAGCAGTTTAAAGAGTGGGTTGAACTGCTGCTGGATCAGGCGTTGTTCGCAGAACGCGGCACGCTGGAAGATCCTAACCAGTTTATCCGTCGCATGAACCAGCTGCTGGTGTCGTAATTTCACCACAGATTGAGCATTACCGTAAAAGGGCAACGCAGGTTGCCCTTTTTTATGCTTAACGCATCGACACCGTGGTTACGCTATTGGTTGCCAGCGTTTCCTGGGTGTACTGTGCCAGCTCGCCGCTTTGCAAATAGACTTTGTGCTTAATACACAGGCTGATTTGTCCTTCCGGTAAACGTAACAGCCACGCTTCATCTGCATTGAGTATTTTCCCCGACCAGATTTTTACATCGTGACTGATGGCGTAGCCGCAGGTTTGCTCAATATAGTGCAGCACCGACTGGCGACAGTTTTCCTCAGTGAACGCCGGGAACAACGCCCGCGGCATCCAGGTTTCTTCAATGATAGTCGGCTGCTGGTTGATGATGCGCATGCGACGATAGTGGATCAGCGGTGTATCTGATGGTAAGTCGAAAAGCGCGGCGATCTCGGGATCGCTCGAAAGTGCGTCGTAACTGAGTACCACGTTGTCCAGCGTCTGATCGCGGTGTATACGCTCTGATAAGGTAATGACATTGTTGTCCTGATAAAACTCCGGCGGGTTCACGAAGATCCCTGAACCCTGCCGGGTATGGACAAATGACTCTCTTTTCAGCCGTGCAACGGCTTTCTGAATAGTCGGTCGACTGACGCCATAGCGTTCTGCCAGCGCATGTTCACCTTCGACCGGTTCACCGGCAGCGTATTCCCCTTTGAGGATTTTCTCTCTTAACAACAGGTAGATATCAAGATACTTCATGGCGTCCGTTCTGGCGCGTCTGACGACGCGCCCTTGGTTAGGCTTGCGATTGAACGAGTAATTGCTGCTTTTTCGCCATTCTAAGTCGTTTGAGCACAATAGCAATTGCGGCTGTGGTGATAATGCCGCCGCTCATTGCGATCAACGCCATCAGTGGCTGATCGAAACCGCCGAGCAGCACGATAATTGGCCCACCATGTGCGACATTGCAATGTAATCCGAAAACAAAACCGAGGATGCATGCCACCGCAGAGCCAATCATGTTGGCTGGAATAACAGACAGCGGATCGCGGGCGGCAAAGGGAATCGCACCCTCAGAAATTCCGACCAGTCCCATAGCCGCTGCCGCCTTACCGTTTTCGAACTCCTCGTCATCAAATAACGTAAAGCGTCTGCCAATAAAGGCCGCCAGCGCCATACCCAGTGGCGCAACCGGAATGGCCGCTGCCTGCGCGCCCATAAACTGAGTTTGCCCCTGGGCGATAAGACCCACGCTGAACATGAAGACCACTTTGCCAAACGGTCCCCCCATATCAAAGCCCTGCATTAGCCCCATCACCAGACCGATTAAAATAATATTACCCGTGGAAAGGTTGGTCAGCAGATGATTCAGGAAGGCCATCAGATCAGCAACTGGTGCACCAATAACAAAGATAAATAATGCGGCGATGAAGGCGGTGCCCGCAATCGGCGCGATCATGATAGGCACCAGCGGCAGCAGCATTTTGTGCCATGAAAGGTGGGTCAGCCAGCGGATGAAATAGCCCACCAGCAGTCCGGCAATAATTGCACCGATAAACCCGCAGCCGGCGCTGGCTCCGTAAAACGAACCGGTATTGGCAATCCAGCCGCCGATAAGCCCTGGAGCCAGGGCGGGCCGCTCGCCAATGGCGAATGCAATATACCCGGCGAGGACTGGAATCATCAGCGTGAAGCCAACGACGCCGACATTCAGTACTTGATTCCACAGGCTTCCTTCCGGGATAGCCAGTCCGGACGGTGTCGGCACGCCACCCAGTGCCAGCGCGAGGGCAATCATTAACCCGCCGGTGACCACAAACGGGATCATATAGGAGACCCCATTCATCAGAGACTTGTACAACTGGCTGCGTACCGTGGTGCTCGACGTCTGGGTCTTCGTTGTGGCTCTCGCCTGGTAAGGCTGTGCCGCCAGGGCCTGGTGAATCAATCCCTGTGCATCTTTGATGGCCGCTTTGACCCCAGTAATCACCACCTTTTTGCCATTAAAACGGTCCAAATCGACCTGCTTATCGCAGGCGACGACAATGGCCTCAGCCCGGGAGATATCAGCGTCGCTGGGTGCATTTTTGACGCCAATAGAGCCGTTGGTTTCAACAATGGCTTCATAACCCATTTCCGCAGCGGCTTTTTCCAGCATCTCAGCGGCCAGGTAAGTGTGCGCGATACCCACCGGGCAGCCGGTTACGCCGATAATCAGCCCACGAGAGGCCTCAGCACTAACCTTTTCGTGACACGCCTCTTGTTGGCAGAAATAGTCCACGACCGCCTGAACGTCCTGACAGGCCAGGATCTGCCTGACGCTGTCCTCTTCGACCAGACGTGAAGAGATCTGTGCCAACACATCGATATGCGCAGTGCTGGCCTGTTTTGCTGAGGCGATCATCAGGATCAGATGTGTCGGCTGGCCATCTTCCGCGCCATAATCAATGCCCTGACGGCTGATACCTATCGCCACCGCCGGTGATAAAACGCTGTCGCAACGTGCGTGCGGCAGCGCAACGCCGCCTTCAAATCCAGTATTCCCGGTCTCTTCTCGTGCCCATACCTCCTGGAGAAACGCGTCGGTGTCGCGAATTTTATTCGCGCGCAATAACAGGTCGGCGAGTTCAGCAAGTGCCGCGTCTTTTTGGTTTGATTTGAGATCCAGACAAATCAACGCCGGTTGAACAAGGTCGTTTATCTTCACAGTAGACTCTCTATGATTATTTGTATTTACAACTTTCGCAGAGGCTAAAAGTTTACCTGCGAAATGATCTTGATATTGATCATCTCTTTAGATGCGTATTTGACTGTTATTTCGGTTATGCAGGCTGTTTCACACAATGTGATTGATGATGATTTGTTCGTTTATTGATTTTTGATTTAGGTCAAGGATTGTAATTTGTAATTACAAGTTAATAAGGGACGTTTCTTTTGGAGGCAGGGCCGTGAGCAAACAAGCGATTATCGCCGAACAAGTTGATGTGAATAAAAAGATCCCGTGCGAAAAAAGCCCGGAAGAACAACTCGCGATTATGGAGGCCTACACCGAGGCGTTTCAGTCAACCCCGGAGCGTTTTCAGCGCGAGGTCCGCTGTCTGCAGGCGCTTTACCCCACGCTGTTCCGCCGTCCCTGTGCTGACGATCTGATCCTGGGACGCGTCGATGCGCTGCCGATTGGTTTTGGCTGCGTCACCTCCGTTGGCGGTGTGGGTCATTACTGCAATTTTGCCCGGCTGGACGAACTGCGGAAAATGCTGGAGTTCCCCGACCAACAATACCGAATCGATGTGCTTGAGCGCTTCTGGCGCGAGCATGACACCCGTTCTGTCTATTTTCGCCAGGCGCTGACCGATGACACGCTCGGCAAATTCGTTGACGTTAACTTTCCGGCGATTGCGACGGCGCGTTTAAGCGGCATGTATCTGGATTATCCGCAGTTGATGACGCTTGGGATCGGTGGGTTGCTGCAACGCATCGAACAGCAGCAACTGCAGGCTGAACGCGCCGGGGATGAGGCCGCGGTGCAGTTACAGCAATCTTTCAAGGACGTACTGGGCATTTTGCAGCAGGCGATTGACCGTCACATTGAAATAGCTGCCGATGAGATGGTGGAATGCACGGATGTGGAGCGCTGTAAGCATCTGCTGCTGTTAATGCGCGAGTTGGGCGCTATTCGTCATGACAAACCTGCAACTTTCATCCAGGGGATTGAACTGAGCTGGCTCTACAGCCTGTGTGCTGGCGTGGTGAATTATGGCCGTATGGATGACTACCTGGGTGATTTATTGGTGGCCGATCTTGACGCCGGACGTCTAAGCGAACGCCAGGCCATTGCGTGTATCCGTTCCCACTACCGCCTGATTGAAGCGCGGAAAACCACGGTGAATGGTCGCGTGGTGGTTGGCGGGAAAGGGCGGCGTAACCCGAAAAATGCGGATGTCTATTGTCGACTGGCGATCCAGGCCGTTGAGGAAAATGGTGATACGGAACCGCAATTTACTTTACGTATTTATCAGGGAATGGACAACGCAATCTGGCAACAGGCATTGACGGTGATTGGCACCGGCCTGACCTATCCCATTCTGTATAACGATGACGTCAATATTCCGGCGGTGATGGACGCGATGCAGGTGGGGGAAACGGAGGCCGAGCAGTATGTTCCTTTTGGCTGCGGCGAGTTTGTGCTGGCCGGGCGAAGTGTAGGCACGCCGAATACCTGTATTAACCTGCTTAAAATTCTCAATATCTCGCTCAGTGGCGGCATCGATTTTTGGGATGGTAAACAAAAAAGCGGCGGTGTGGCGTTAACCCCGCCAGAACAGATATCGTGCTTTGATGACGTGCTGAATAACTACCAGCGGTTGCTGGATTACTACATTGATATCACGGCGCACGCTCAGGCGTTGTCGTATCGGGTGATGAATGAACAGGTCGGCTTCTTGTTTACCTCGATCCTGACGGCAGACTGCGTGGCGCGCGATAAGGCGCTGCTTGACGGCGGCGTGCGCTACCTCGGCGGTACTAACGAAACCTACGGCAATACCAATGCGGCAGATTCACTGGCGGCAATCAAACAGGTTATTTTTACCGAGCAGCGTTATGACTACACAACGTTGATTGCGGCACTGAAAGCGGATTTCGTGGGCTATGACGACCTCAAGCGGGCACTGATCGCGGCGACCAAGTTTGGTAATGATGACAATGCGGCGGATGACCTGGCGGTGATGATGCATCGCTATGTTTGTACCGGCGTACGCGATGCGGCGAAGCGGGTAGGGCTGGACAGCTATTTGGTGGTGATCATCAACAATCAGGTGAATACCGAATGGGGGCGTGCAACCAGCGCTTCAGCCGATGGGCGGCATAAAGGTATTTATATGAGCAACGCCAACAACCCGCAGAGTGGGGCGGATAAAAATGGTCCGACGGCGATGCTGAACTCACTGCTGAAACTGGAGGCAAAATATCACGCCGGTTCGGTACAAAACATCAAATTCAGCAAAGGGTTATTCAACACCCGTCGCCCGCTGGTGGAGGCGTTGATGCACTCTTATTTTGAGCGCGGCGGGCCGCAGTTGATGGTCAGCGTGGTGGGTAAGGGGGAGTTGGAGGCGGCGTACCAACACCCGGAAAACTACCCTAATTTGATTGTTCGCGTCGGTGGTTTTAGCGCGCGTTTTGTCAATCTGGACCGAGATGTACAGCAGGAAATCCTGAACCGTACGCTGAACGACTGAGGTGGATGATGAGCGAAGCGGGCACGGTTTTTGATATTCAGAAATTTTCACTGCACGATGGGCCGGGGATCCGCACCACCGTCTTTCTGAAAGGATGTCAGATGCGCTGCGTCTGGTGCCACAATCCGGAGTCGCTGAGAGCCGAAAAGCAGCTGGCGTTTCTGGAACATAAGTGCCTGCAATGTCAGCGTTGCGCAGAGGTCTGTCCGCACGGATGCCACCAGTTTTCCCAAGGGCGGCATGAGATAGATTATGCCGCCTGTCAGGCGTGCGGACGCTGCGTTGAGGCATGCCCGGCGCAGGCGCTTAAAATCTATGGGCAGACCCGGAAGGTGACTGAGATCCTTGAAGAGGTCATCAAGGATAAACCCTACTTTGACAAAACCGGGGGCGGCATAACCTTGTCCGGCGGGGAGGCGATGTTCCAGTTTCCCTTTGCGCTGGCGCTGGCAAAAGCGGCGAAAACCGCCGGTTTGCACGTCTGTCTTGAAACGAACGGCGCCTCTCGTCCCGAGCGGTATCGCGAAATCGCCCCGTGGGTGGATCTGTTTCTTCTCGATTACAAAGTGACCGACGCGCGTGCACATAAAGCCCATACCGGTATTGCGAAACACGTGGTGGAGAGCACGCTGGACACGCTTAATGAGATTGGCGCACAGGTGATCCTGCGCTGCCCGCTGATTCCGGGATATAACCTCAATGATGCGCATCTGGCGGCGATCCGCACGATAACCGAACGCTATGCGGCTATCCTGCACAGTGAAATATTGCCCTACCATAATCTCGGCATGGCGAAACATCGTGAGCTTGGACAGATCCCGGTATGCACGATTAGCGTACCGGATGAGGCAACGGTGGCACAGGCACTGGAAAAATTGAATCAGAACGGAGGAAAGACCGTGCGTCGGGGGTAAGCGCGGGGTGTTTGGGTAGAATATAGCGTACGCAATTAATGATATTTCACGATATCCTGCTGTTAAACGTTTCAGCGTCAAGCGCCTTTCTTGAGCCAATTGCGTGATGGTGGTATCGTTTAGCGCTTTTTTAAAATATCGACAACCTTTAAGGGGATTTTCGTAATGCGTATCATTCTGCTTGGCGCTCCGGGCGCGGGTAAAGGGACTCAGGCTCAGTTCATCATGGAGAAATATGGTATTCCGCAAATCTCCACCGGTGATATGCTGCGTGCTGCCGTGAAATCTGGCTCCGAGCTGGGCAAACAAGCGAAAGACATCATGGACGCCGGTAAACTGGTGACCGATGAGCTGGTGATCGCGCTGGTCAAAGAGCGTATTACACAGGAAGACTGCCGTAATGGTTTCCTGCTGGACGGCTTCCCACGTACTATTCCGCAGGCTGACGCCATGAAAGAAGCGGGTATCGTTGTGGATTACGTTCTGGAATTCGCGGTACCGGACGAACTGATCGTTGACCGTATTGTTGGTCGTCGCGTTCACGCGGCATCTGGCCGTGTTTATCACATCAAATTCAACCCACCTAAAGTTGAAGGCAAAGACGATGTGACCGGCGATGAACTGACCACCCGTAAAGATGACCAGGAAGAGACCGTGCGTAAGCGTCTGGTTGAATACCATCAGATGACTGCCCCGCTGATTGGTTACTACCAGAAAGAAGCTGAAGCGGGTCAAACCAAATACGCGAAAGTTGACGGTACGCAGGCTGTTGCCGCTGTTCGCGCTGACCTGGAAAAAATCCTCGGTTAAGTTTTAGCGTTGTGAACCCCTTATCAGGCCTGCCATTATCTCGTAGGCCTGATAAGCGCAGCGCCATCAGGCAATCGGTGCCGGATAGCGGCGTAAACGCCTTATCCGGCCTACCGGTATCGTTAGCGCCATCAGGCATATTCTTACCTCTCGCAGCAATTAGTTCTTCTTCCTCGCTTTTCCGCTACAATTATCAACAATTTGAATCAATACGAGGCGGTAATGCGTCAGACGAAAACCGGTATCCTGCTGGCAAATCTCGGCACCCCCGATGCCCCCACACCCGAAGCAGTTAAACGTTATCTGCGCCAGTTTTTAAGCGACACACGCGTGGTCGATACTCCCCGTCTGCTGTGGTGGCCGCTGCTGCGCGGAGTGATCCTGCCGCTGCGCGCGCCGCGCGTCGCGAAGCTATACCAGTCAGTCTGGATGGATGAAGGCTCGCCGCTGATGGTCTACAGCCGCCGTCAGCAACAGGCGCTGGCAAAATGCCTGCCGGATACGCCGGTTGCACTGGGGATGAGCTACGGTTCCCCCTCGCTGGAAAGCGCGGTCGATGAATTGCTAGCGAGCGGCGTTGAGCACATTGTGGTGTTAACGCTGTATCCGCAATACTCTTGTTCAACGGTGGCCGCGGTGTGGGATGAACTGGCGCGCATTTTAGCGCGCAAGCGTGCGATCCCCGGCGTCTCCTTTATTCGCGATTACGCAGACGACAGCGCGTATATTGATGCGCTGGCCAAAAGCGCCCGTGATGCGTTTGCCCGGCACGGCGAACCCGATTTACTGCTGCTTTCTTACCACGGTATTCCACAGCGCTACGCTGATGAAGGCGATGATTACCCGCAACGCTGTCGCGACACCACGCGGGAGCTGGTGTCGGCGTTAGGGCTGCAGCCGGAAAAGGTGATGATGACCTTCCAGTCACGCTTCGGTCGGGAACCATGGCTGACGCCGTATACCGACGAAACGCTTAAAATGCTGGCGGAAAAAGGAACCCGACATATCCAGGTCATGTGTCCGGGATTTGCTGCTGATTGCCTTGAAACGCTGGAAGAAATCGCCGAGCAAAACCGAGAAATTTTCCTCGAAGCGGGCGGGCAGAAATACGAATATATTCCGGCGCTGAATGACGCACCGGAACACATCGAAATGATGCTGAAACTGACCGCTGCCTATCGCTAAAGCTGCGCTCTGAAGAAACGCGCGCCATCCCGCAAGGCATCGTCGGCGATTTTCATCATCCGCGAGTAATGCAGGAAGGCGTGCAGCGTGCCGAGGTACATTTTGTACTGACAGGGCTGCCGATGCGCCTGGAGCGTCTGGAACAGTAAGCGGCTGTCGTCAATCAGCGGGTCAAACTCTGCACTGGCGATAAAACACGGCGGCACATCGCGGGTGAGATCGTTGTTAAATAAACAATAGTACGGCGACTCGCGGTCATCGACGCTGCGCAGATAGGCGTCTTCGTACATCTGCAGATCGTCTCGCGTTAAGCCATCCCATTCTCCGCCCATCAGTCGTCGGCTGAGCGAATCCCGTAAACCGTACAGCCCGTACCACAACAGCACGCCCGCGACCTTACCGCAGGCAATTTGCTTATCGCGTAGCCACAGTGCGCTGGCAAGCGCCAGCATGGCGCCTGCGGAATCACCGGCAAAACCGATATTCTCTACGTTCAGCGCATAGTCAGCGGCATGGTGATGAAAGTACTGGCAGGTCGCGACAATTTCTTCGATGGCCTGTGGAAAGCGCGCTTCCGGCGAAAGTGAATAGTCGATGCCAATTACCGTGCAGCGCGTGTAACTCGCCAGCAAGCGCATAATGCGATCGTGCGTATCCAGATTACCGAGAATAAAACCGCCGCCGTGCAAATAGTACAGCGTGGCCTGGCTATGGGGTTGGGGGGAGTAAATCCGCGTCGCCACCGGGCCGCACGCGGTAGAAATGACGCACTCCCGGGTACTCATCTGCGGAGCATCGGCATTCCAGAACTGACGCTCATGCACGTAGTGTTGGCGTTGGGCAACGAAATCATCCGCGGCGGGCCACGGCGGCAGGTCATCGCGATGAAAGTTCACCACGCTTTTCATTTCGTCTGAAATAAGGTCGAGGACGGGGATCTTGTTTTCCGGCTGCATAAAACGCTCCTTGTAAAAGGTGATGTATTGTAGAAATTAACGGCAGATAAACTGCGATCTCACCGCCCGATATTGAAAATTAGCACCGCGTCGCGCGCGCAGGAGGGAATGTGCTACCATGCATCGCTCAGTTAACCACCCGTAAAATCGACCATGAAATTTCCCGGAAAACGCAAATCCAAACACTATTTTCCCGTCAGCGCGCGCGATCCGTTGCTGCAACAAATTCAGCCTGAAAATGAGACCAGCGCCGCCTGGGTCGTCGGTATCGACCAGACTCTGGTGGATATAGAAGCCAAAGTCGATGACGACTTTGTGAAGCGTTATGGATTAAGCGCCGGGCATTCTCTGGTGATTGCTGATGATGTTGCTGAGGCGCTCTATCAGGAACTGGTGCGTGACAATTTAATCACCCATCAGTTTGCGGGCGGAACCATCGGTAACACCATGCACAACTATTCGGTACTGGCGGATGACCGCTCTGTATTGCTGGGCGTCATGTGTAGCAACATTGAGATTGGTAGCTACGCGTATCGCTATTTATGCAATACCTCCAGCCGTACCGATCTGAACTACCTGCAGGGCGTTGACGGGCCGATTGGTCGCTGCTTCACGCTGATTGGCGAATCCGGCGAGCGTACCTTCGCCATCAGCCCCGGTCACATGAACAAACTGCGGGCAGACAGCATTCCCGAGTCGGTGATTGCCGGTGCCTCTGCGCTGGTGCTGACCTCATATCTGGTGCGCTGCGAACCGGGCGAGCCGATGCCGGAAGCGACCATGAAGGCCATTGAGTTCGCCAAAAAGCACAATGTCCCGGTGGTGCTGACCTTAGGAACCAAATTCGTTATTGCGGATAACCCGCAGTGGTGGCAGGAATTCTTGAAAGAGAATGTCTCCATTCTGGCGATGAACGAAGAAGAAGCCGAAGCGCTGACCGGCCTGAATGACCCGCTGCTGGCATCTGACAAAGCGCTGGATTGGGTGGATTTGGTGCTGTGTACCGCCGGTCCGGTGGGCCTGTATATGGCTGGGTTTACGGAAGATGAGGTCAAACGCAAAACGCAGCATCCGCTGCTGCCGGGCGCTATTGCCGAATTCAACCAGTACGAGTTCAGCCGCGCGATGCGCCGTAAAGACTGTATCAACCCGTTGCGCATTTATTCGCACATTGCCCCGTACATGGGTGGCCCTGAGAAAATCATGAACACCAACGGCGCGGGTGACGGTGCGTTGGCGGCCTTGCTGCATGATATTACGGCAAACAGCTACCATCGCGGCAATGTGCCGAACTCCAGCAAGCACAAGTACACCTGGCTGACCTATTCCTCGTTAGCGCAGGTGTGTAAATATGCCAATCGCGTGAGTTATCAGGTGCTGAACCAGCATTCACCGCGCCTGACGCGCGGATTGCCGGAGAAGGAAGACAGCCTCGAAGAGGCTTACTGGGAGCGTTAAGCGGTATTGCGCGACATTGCCCGGTGGCGTTATTGCTTACCGGGCCTGCATAATGCGGTGTACCCGCAGGCCGGATAAGCGCTAGCACCATCCGGCACACAACATTAACTGGCGGTAGCAACGTTACCCGCTGGTGGCGTTTCAATAAGTTCCAGCATGGTGCGCGCGATTTCACGTTCACCCATCACCACCTGATTAGCACCACGCTCGGTAATGTATTCCACTTCATCGTCATAATGCGCGCGGGCGATAATCTCAATCGTCGGGCACTTCTCACGCGCGGAAGCCACAATCTCACCGGCTTCATAACCATTCGGGATGGTCAGCAGCAGCCAGCGCGCACAGTCCAGATGCGCCAGGTTCATGATCTCTTCGTTGGCTGCATTGCCCAGTACTGCGCGGATCCCACGTTCACGTAGCTCGTCCACGCGAGTCCGCGACGTTTCGATAACCACCAGCGGGATACCCGCAGCCATCAGTTTTTCACCTAACAAGCTACCGACGCGGCCAAAACCGACCAGCAGGGCATGATTACAGATATCGACCGGGATTTGCTTCTCTTCTTCGATAGCTTCTTCCAGCGTCTGCTCTTCCAGCGTTTCGGTTTTTGCGAGGTATTTTTCCAGCACGGCGAACAGCACTGGATTTAGCATGATGGACAGGATGGCCCCGGCCAGCACCAGGTTTTGTCCCGCCTGTGGTAACAGGTTAAGCGCCATGCCAAGGCCGGCGAGGATAAAAGCAAATTCGCCAATCTGCGCCAGGCTGGTGGCAATGGTGAGCGCTGTGCGCTGAGAGTGACCGAACAGGCGCACCAGGAAATAGGCGGCGAGGGATTTACCAAAGATGATAATTGCCAGCGTGCCCAGCACAGCCAGCGGTTGCTGGATCAGGACCAATGGGTCGAACAGCATGCCGACGGAAACAAAGAACAGCACCGCAAATGCATCACGCAGCGGCAGGGTGTCATGCGCCGCACGGTGGCTCAGTTCAGATTCGTTCAGCACCATACCGGCGAAGAACGCGCCCAGTGCGAAGGAAACATCGAATACTTCTACGGCACCAAACGCGATACCTAATGCGAGTGCCAGTACCGACAGGGTAAACAGTTCACGCGAGCCCGTGGCGGCGCTACGGGCCATGATCCACGGCACCAGGCGACGACCGACCAGCATCATAATGGCGATAAACGCGATTACTTTACCGATGGTGATGCCCATATCAACGGCCAGTGACGCAAAGCCAACGTTGTCTTTTTCCAGCATACCGGCGATGGCTGGCAGGAGAACCAGCGTTAGCACCATCATCAGGTCTTCAACAATCAGCCAGCCAATGGCGATCTGCCCGCGCTGGCTGTCAATCAACTGTCGTTCTTCAAGCGCGCGCAGTAGCACCACGGTACTGGCGGTAGACAGACATAATCCAAAGACGATACCGACCATCAGCGACCAGCCCAGCACAGCTGAAAGCGCCATACCCAGCAGCGTCGCCACGGCTATCTGGGCTATCGCACCGGGAATGGCGATGGACTTTACCGCCATTAAATCCTTCAACGAAAAGTGTAGCCCCACGCCGAACATCAGCAGGATCACGCCAAGTTCTGCCAGTTCCGGCGCAAGCTTGGTATCCGCAACAAAACCAGGTGTAAATGGGCCGGCCAGAACGCCCGCTAACAGATATCCCACCAGAGGAGAAATACGCAGTTTATTGGCAAGCATGCCAAATATAAAAGCGAGCACAAGGCCGCCAACAATGGTGGTGATAAGCGGGGTGGCGTGATGCATTCCGTCTCCTTTGATTGCTGTGGTGATCCTGAAAACCCTAATTACGAGTAATAGTTTATGACAATTTTAATGTTTATGTTTATGAATAATTATTGAAATTTGATGAAAACAGGAATTTAGTCGTAAAAAAGCACGGATCGGATAACTGCGGGGGGGAGCATAGAGCAAACGCTGATGGTCACTGTAAGTGATGGCGGCCAAAGTTTACTTTTGGCCGCCATAAAATCAGGCTTTATGTCGGTTATCAGGTAAGAATATGGTCAGTATCCCCAGAAGAGGCAGGAAAGCACATATTTTATAGACCAAATCAATACTGGTATGGTCGGCAACCAGCCCTAACACCGCGGCCCCTAAGCCGCCCATGCCAAAGGCAAAACCAAAAAACAGCCCAGAAACCATGCCGATACGCCCCGGAAGCAGCTCCTGAGCGTATACCAGAATGGCAGAAAAGGCCGATGCCAGGATAAAACCAATGATCACGGTTAAAATCCCGGTCCATTCCAGCGTTGCATAGGGTAAAACGAGGGTAAACGGCGCTACGCCGAGGATAGAGCCCCAAATGACATATTTTCTACCGATTTTATCACCTAGCGGTCCGCCAATAACCGTCCCTGCCGCAACGGCAAACAGGAACGCAAACAGGTGGAACTGCGCATTTTGTACCGATAATCCGAATTTTTGCATCAGATAAAAGGTGTAATAGCTGCTGATGCTCGCCATATAGAAGTATTTGGAGAAAATCAGCACCAGCAGGATGCTAATCGCCAGCACCACCTTGTTGCGCGGTAGCGGGTTAACGATGGCGACTTTCGGCTTACCTTTACTCATCCGATGTTGGGCCGAATACCAACGGCTGATTTGCGCCAGTACCACAATCGCTAACAACGCGGCCAGCACGAACCACGCTACATTACCCTTACCGTATGGCGCGATGATGACAGCCGCCAGCAATGGCCCCAGAGAACTGCCGAAGTTACCGCCCACCTGGAAAATAGACTGGGCCAGACCATGGCGACCGCCGGAAGCCATCCGTGCCACGCGAGACGATTCCGGGTGAAACACCGATGAACCTGTGCCGACCAGCGCAGCGGCGAGCAGCACCATATGGAAATTACCGGCCATTGCCAGTAATACCAGTCCACTCAGCGTGAAGCACATGCCAATAGGCAGTGACCATGGCATCGGATATTTGTCTGTCCAGTAACCTACCACCGGTTGAAGTAACGAGGAGGTGAGCTGGAAAGTCAGGGTAATCATCCCGATCTGCATAAAGCTCAGCGAGAACTCTGACTGCAACAGCGGATAAATCGCCAGGATCAGCGACTGGATCATATCGTTGAGCAGGTGAGAAAGGCTGATCGCCCCTAAAATGCCAAACGAGGTGCGTGCTTTTTGCGACGGCGCAGCAGAGCCGGAGAGCGGTTGAGCGGTTTGATTGGTAGCCATAGGTCCACTTCAGTAATGATGAGACAGGAACAGGTGTAATTATTATCCGACTAACATACCTGCGGAAGGTGTTTGAAGGAAGTCTCATTTCTGAAAACATTTTCGGCTATTATTTCATATCATTGTAATTTCAGCGGTTGATATTGGGTCAGGGAGAGAAGCATGAAATTTTTGAAACGGGGCGTGGCGCTGGCATTATTTGCTGCCTTTGCGCTGGCAGGTCAGCCTGCTCAGGCTTACGAAAAAGATAAAACCTATAAAATAACCATTCTGCATACCAACGATCATCACGGCCACTTCTGGCGCAGCGAATACGGCGAATACGGACTGGCGGCGCAAAAAACGCTGGTGGACGGTATTCGTCATGAGGTGGCAGCCGAGGGCGGAAGCGTCCTGTTACTTTCCGGCGGCGACATTAATACCGGTGTACCGGAGTCCGATCTTCAGGATGCTGAACCGGATTTTCGCGGCATGAACCTGATTGGCTATGACGCGATGGCGGTGGGAAACCACGAATTTGATAATCCACTGACCGTGTTGCGACAGCAGGAAAAATGGGCCAAATTCCCGCTCCTCTCCGCCAACATCTACCAGAAAAGCACCGGTGAGCGTTTATTCAAACCCTGGGCCATCTTTAAGCGCCAGGATTTAAAAATTGCCGTTATCGGTTTAACCACCGACGACACGGCGAAAATTGGCAACCCGGAGTTCTTCACCGACATCGAGTTCCGTAAACCTGCAGATGAAGCCAAGCTGGTGATTCAGGAACTCAATATGGGTGAAAAGCCCGATGTCATTATTGCCACCACGCACATGGGGCATTACGACAACGGCAACCACGGCTCCAACGCTCCAGGCGATGTGGAAATGGCGCGTAGCCTGCCCGCAGGCGCGCTGGCGATGATTGTGGGTGGTCACTCACAGGATCCGGTGTGCATGGCATCGGAAAACAAAAAGCAGGTGGATTACGTACCAGGTACCCCGTGTGCGCCAGATAAACAAAATGGTATCTGGATCGTCCAAGCGCACGAGTGGGGAAAATACGTAGGCCGCGCGGACTTTGAATTCCGCAACGGCGAAATGAAAATGGTCAACTACCAGCTCATTCCGGTAAACCTGAAGAAGAAAGTGACCTGGGATAACGGCAAAAGTGAGCGCGTACTTTTCACCCCGGAAATCGCTGAAAACCCGCAAATGCTTTCCCTGCTAACGCCGTTCCAGAATAAAGGCAAAGCGCAGCTGGAGGTCAAAATTGGTAGCGTTAATGGGCGTCTGGAAGGAGACCGCAGCAAAGTCCGTTTTGTTCAGACCAATATGGGGCGTCTGCTACTGGCGGCGCAAATGGCGCGCACCGGTGCTGATTTTGGCGTGATGAGCGGTGGTGGCGTCCGTGACTCCATTGAAGGCGGCGATATTACCTATAAAAGCGTGCTCAAGGTTCAGCCGTTTGGCAACATAGTGGTCTATGCCGATATGAGTGGTAAAGAGGTGGTTGACTATCTGACCGCCGTCGCGCAAATGAAGCCGGACTCGGGTGCCTATCCGCAATTTGCCAACGTTAGCTTTGTGGCGAAAGACGGCAAGCTTAACGATTTGAAAATCAACGGCGAGCCCGTCGACCCGGCCAAAACCTATCGCATGGCGACGCTGAGTTTCAACGCCACCGGCGGTGATGGCTATCCGCGAATTGATAACAAACCGGGTTATGTGAATACCGGGTTTATCGATGCGGAAGTATTGAAAGAGTATGTGCAGAAGAATTCACCGTTGGATGTCAGTACGTTTGAGCCGAAGGGTGAAGTTAGCTGGCAATAACAGGGCTATTTTGTTCGCCATTTTGAACTCGGGCAGTGCTCGGACAAAACTCACAGAGTTTTGAACGCCCATCAGGGCGGCCCGGAGGGGGAGCGTAGCGAATAATCCTCACGTACTACATGTACGCTCCGGTTCCTGCGCGCTGGCCGAGTCCAAACTGCCTTCACCAATAGCGCCCTGTAGAGTATTCAGTTGTAGGCCTGATTAGCGTAGCGCCATCAGGCAATCATTCCAAAACAGGTTAATCGCGGCGTGCGATATCGGCGAATTTCGCATCCAGAATTTTGGCCAAATCGTCCGCCGCCAGTTCAATATCCAGCCCGCGTTTGCCGCCGGAAACATAAATGGTGTCAAACGTCTGGGCGGGGGCGTCGATAAGCGTCGGCAATCTTTTTTTCTGCCCTAATGGGCTGATGCCGCCCACCAGATAGCCGGTGGTACGCTGCGCCACCATCGGGTCGGCCATGTCGACCTTTTTCGCGCCCAGCGCCTTGGCGACCTTTTTCAGATCCAACTGTCCGGCTACCGGCGTGACGGCGACGGCCAGATGTTTCATATCGCCATTCACGGCAACCAGCAGCGTTTTATAGACCTGATCTGCATTCAGACCCAGTTTACGCACCACTTCATCACCAAAATTAGTCTCTGACGGATCGTGATCATAGGTATGGATCTGGAACGAAATGTTGTTTTTTTCGAGTAAGTTAACGGCGGGTGTCATAGCAATTTTTCCTGGCTCAGACAAAATACGACTAAAGCATACGCCTGATGGCGGTCGAAAAAATAGTACCATCTTGCGCAATAGTATTGGCAGGATGCTGACTTTGAGCGACAATCGACCTACACCGATGCTTTAAGCGTCGGCATAATAATAATGATGAAATTCCTCTTTGACGGGCCAATAGAAATATTGGCCATTTTTTTATCGCAACATCTCCGGCAAATTCCCTTCTCCATAAAGATGCAGTGCGCCTACTGCCACCACATAATGGCCTGCGGGCAACGCGTTAAGCTTGTCCCGCCATGCCTCATTTCGCTGGTGCATCAGGACGTCATATAACGACTGACTGAACGTATTGGGTAACGTGAGATCGTTATTCTGCGGCGGTGTTTTTAACCACCAACCCATCATCTGTTGCAGCAGACGGGCATTGGTATGCCAGTGTGTCAGGGTATCGTCCAGCAACGCCAGACCGTTATCCGGTAGCTGACATAAAAGATCGATTTGGCTGGCAGCACCTTCCAGCTCGATAACCGGCTTTTGCGCCTGCTTCGCCTGTTTCAGCAGTTGGTAATCAATTCCGTATTCCGCACGTAACCCCAACTGCTGCGCCTGGGTAGCCTGCAATATCATGGCGATTTGCCACAAAGGTTGGGTGGAAAACAGGGAAGGTGAAATGCCCAACTCAGCGCTGACTTTTTGCACGTGGCGGAGCTGCTCGTCGCTGATGCGGTCTTCCAGAGCGGTAAACGTGGGCAGGTTAGCAAACGGCGCATCGTCACCGGAGACATCGGCTTCGACGATCAGCGCGTCGGCGCGGTAGAGCTTTTTCAGGAGTTTGGCGGGCAGAGGGGCCATTTCACGGCTGCCCATATGAATACTGCCAATCAGATGAAAATGGCGATTACCGGGCAACGAGATGTCGATAGCAGGCCAGGTATAATGGTGACCGCGTAGTGCAGACCATAATGCTTTTACCCGGTATAACAGATCCATACGACCTCCCGTTGAAAAATCCCATGCTAGCGCGTGGTCCGGGAAGGTGCAATGCGTGAATCGCCGGATGGCGACGCGAAAGCGTCTTATCCGGCCTACGATATCATTTGCATTTTGTAGGCCGGATGAGCGTTAGCGTCATCCGGCACAGGGTTACTCTTTGGGTTTAAAGCGCAGCAGCCGGTTCGCGTTGCTTACCACGGTGATGGAAGAGAGCGCCATCGCCGCCCCGGCCACCACTGGGTTAAGCAGGGTACCGGTAAACGGCCACAGGATCCCGGCGGCAACGGGAATACCAATGCTGTTGTAGATAAATGCGCCGAGCAGATTTTGCTTCATGTTCCGCAGGGTGGCCCGCGAGATAGACAGCGCATCCGCCACGCCCATCAGGCTATGGCGCATCAGCGTAATCGCCGCGGTTTCAATGGCGACATCGCTGCCACCGCCCATGGCAATCCCTACGTCGGCCTGGGCAAGTGCTGGCGCATCGTTGATCCCATCACCGACCATCGCCACCTGATGTCCCTGGCTTTGCAGGCGTTTAATCGCCTCTGCTTTTCCGTCCGGCAGAACGCCCGCGATCACCTCGTCGATGCCTGCTTCTTTGGCAATAGCGTTAGCGGTGGTTGGGTTGTCCCCGGTGAGCATCACCAGACGATACCCGGCGCGGTGCAAGCGCTGCAGTGCCGCCACGCTGTCGCTGCGCAGCGGGTCACGTACCGCGAGCAGTGCGGCCGCTTTGCCGTCAATCGCCAGCAGCACCGGAGTCGACCCCTGAGTGGCTTGCGCGGTGATTTCAGCTTCCATCTCTGTGGTGATCACCTGCTGTTCATGGAGCAGCGTCTGGTTGCCCAGCAGCAGCCTATGACCTTCCGCTTCACCGCTAACGCCTAAGCCGCGCAGCGTACGGAACCCATTGACCTGCGGCAGGGCCGCATCGCCGGCTTTATCCAGAATCGCGCGGGCCAGCGGGTGGCTGGAACCCTGTTCAAGGGCTGCGGCCAGACGGATGGCCTGCGCTTCATCGATATCACCGAAAGTTTTGATGGCGACAACCTGCGGTTTCCCTTCGGTCAGCGTCCCGGTTTTATCAAACACCACGGTATCAAGCGTACTGGCACGCTGCAGCGCATCGGCATCGCGGACCAGAACACCAAACTCTGCGGCACGACCGACCCCGGAAATAATCGACATCGGTGTTGCCAGACCCAGCGCACACGGGCAGGCGATAATCAGTACGGTGGTGGCAATCACCAGCGTATAGACAATCTGCGGTGCCGGGCCAAAGAAATACCAGATTGCGGCGCTGACCAGCGCAATCACTACCACCACAGGAACGAACACCGAGGAGATGCGGTCAGCCAGTTTGCCAATCTCTGGCTTGCTGCTTTGCGCCTGACGGACCATGCGAATAATGCGCGACAGGGTGGTATGGCTGCCGACAGCGCAGGCGCGGAACAGCACGCTGCCATCCTGAACCACCGTACCGGCGTGGACGCTGTCGCCTTCGCCTTTTTGTTGTGGGATTGGCTCGCCGGTGAGCATGGCTTCATCCAGCCAGGCTTCGCCTTGGGTGATATCACCGTCCACCGGGACGCGGTCACCGGTGGTCAGGCGCAGTAACATGCCAGCCTGAACATCTGCCAGTGGGACGTTTTTTTCGCCTTCTTCTGTCACCACGCGCGCGGTCGGTGGCGTGAGGTCGAGCAGTTTTTCCAGTGCTTTGGAGGAGCGTTGACGGGCGCGCGCCTCCAGCATATGTCCGAGGTTAATCAGACCGATAATCATCGCACTGGCTTCATAATAGAGGTGGCGTGCTTCCATCGGGAACCACTGCGGCCAGAGGTTAACGCTCATTGAATAGAGCCAGGCCACCCCGGTTCCGAGCGCCACCAGGGTATCCATGGTGGCGGTGCCGTTCATCAGGCTTTTCCATGCGCTGCGGTAAAAGTGACCGCCTGCGAAGACCATCACGGCGAGCGTCGCCAGACCGATGACCAGCCACAGGCTACGGTTATCGGCGGTGACCATCATGTTATCGCCCATCATGCCCCACACCATCACCGGTACGCCCAGCAGCAGCGCAACGGCTGCCTGCCAGCGAAAGCGTTTCATGGTGGCAACGGCCGTTTCCTGCTGGCGTTCACGACGTTTAACATCGTCTTCGATGGCTTCAGCACCGTAGCCGGCCTTCTCTACGGCCTGGACTAATTCTTCGGCGGAAGCGCTGCCCATTACCAGCGCAGTA
The DNA here is from genome assembly GCF_005281195.1 of Citrobacter sp. wls613. NCBI lineage: Bacteria > Pseudomonadati > Pseudomonadota > Gammaproteobacteria > Enterobacterales > Enterobacteriaceae > Citrobacter > Citrobacter sp. wls613. The sequence goes on along the minus strand of NZ_SZXN01000082.1, from coordinate 24,712 downwards.
CGCTCCGCCAGATTTACCCGTGCCTGCGTGACGCCCGGTACGTTTTGCAACGCATTTTGTACCCGGGAAACACAGCTGGCGCAGCTCATGCCGCTCAACAACAACTGTTGGCTGTCATCTTCAGCCGTCGCTACCGGAAGCTCAGAAGAGACCGCTGTCAGCGCTTCCGACGGGATTGATGACTCCGCCAGCGGTTTAGCCTTTGGGTGGCTTAACTCTGCGCCATAGCCGGCTTGTTTGATGGTTTCAATTAACGCTTCGGCGCTGGCGCTACCGGTAACGTGTGCTTCGGTAACAGTGACATCCGCTTGCTCAACGTCCGGACGTTGTTCGAGACTTTCTTTGACGCGTTTAACGCAGTGACCACAGGACAATCCGTCCAGGGTCAGGTCGATGGTTTGAGACATAACAATAATCCTCTATGATTGGTCGGTGGTTTATTGACCTTGGCAATCGTTTTGACTAACTGTTATAAAGGTTAAACCTTCCATCAAGGGGAAGGTCAAGGGGGAAGATGTGAATATATCCGATGTTGCTAAAAAAACCGGTTTAACCAGTAAAGCTATCCGCTTTTATGAAGAGAAAGGGCTGGTGACGCCGCCGCTGCGCAGCGAAAACGGATACCGCACCTATACGCAGCAACATCTGAACGAACTGACGTTGCTGCGTCAGGCGCGGCAGGTTGGCTTTAACCTTGAAGAGTGCGGTGAGCTGGTAAACCTGTTTAACGATCCGGCACGCCACAGCGCAGATGTGAAAAAGCGCACCCTGGAAAAAGTGGCGGACATTGAGCGGCACATTAACGAACTCCAGGCGATGCGCACGCATTTGCTGGCGCTGGCGGACAGCTGTCCCGGCGATGACAGCGCCGAATGCCCGATCATCGATAATCTCTCCGGCTGCTGCCACCACAAAGCGAAGGCCTAAAGGCGAGGCGGTTGCAGCATAAAGACCACCGTGCCGCGATACCACGGTGATGTCTCCAACTGCGCTTCCGCCTGCACATCCCGACTACCGTGTTGTACCAGCCCGAGCTTAAACGGAATGCGTAACCGGGTGAGTGCGGGCAGATACACCTGATAATTGGCTACCGTGTGACGTCCCTGATAGCTTTGCACCACCAGTTCATCAACCGGTAGCGCATTCAGCGTGGCGACATCGCCGGTCTTGGCCCAGTCCAGCAGTCCGGTTACCCCAAGAGCGAACTCCGGCGGCAGCTGTTGGCGCAGCTGTTGCAGAAATCGGGCGTAATCGGCGAGCTGATGGGTTGCCGCGTCAAAATCAACCTGTAGACCGACCACGTGGTTGCCTGCGGCCTGCCAGCGCTGCAACAGCCGCACGATACGTGCCGGGATCGCATCCGGTACGTCGAGGGTAGTAAAACGCACGGTCAGCCAAATTGACGGAAAGGTAAGGCGGCTGACCGGCAGACCCAGACGCTGAAAAACCACCTGGCCCGAGCGGGTCAGCACTTCCCCCTGGTGCAGATACACCGTTTGCGCGTCCCGCAGCTCGTCGCTGGCTTTTACCCCGGACCATAACCAAAAGGCCTGATGTTCACGGGCAGCTACCGTTTCTGCGGCCTGAGCCTGTCCGCTCAGCAGCGCAATTACCAGTAGTATTTGAGTTTTTGCGCCCACGGGCTTCCTGGATACTGCGTCTTCAACTGTGTGTACCAGTCTTTACGCTGCGACTTGTCCACCTCTTCACCGCCGCATTCGTTATAACCCGATGGCGCATAGCACATGATGGCCCGGTACAGCGCAAAACTCTTGTCTTCGACTTCTGCGTTGGGGGAGGCGATCACCTGCTGATAATAACGCTGGCGGTCAAACTGCCCGAACGGCTCTTTGCGTGAGATGGCCGTGCCCAGCACGTCGTTACCGGCACTGTCTGCCTGCAGATCCACATGGGTTTGCGAAGTACGGAAGAATTCCCCCAGGCAGTTCAGCGCGTGGGCATTATCCGCTTTTTTGCTTAGCACAGTGACCGTTTCATCGAGGCTACGGCAGGTATAACCGGCCTGGGCGGCGTCGCCGTTCCAGTCAAAGGTACTCAGATTTACATCAGCAAACGACTCGCCAATCACCGGTGGCGTAATCGCGCCAGCCAGCTTTTTGTCGTTCAACCAGTCGCTAAAACGATTCTCGGTGAGATCGCGTACCAACAATGTATGCAGGGCGATGGTGCGTTCTTCGTTGTTGGGGCCGCGAGTGGCCTGCTGGCGCAGCAGCTCTGGTGTTGCCTGTGCTTTTAGCACCTGCGAACGAAAACGCAGGTTCGTCACCGCGCTGTCCGGGGCGAAAATAGACGCAATGTCGCCGCTGTAAACCAGCGTTGCCGCCAGCTTGGCCTGTACATACTGCTGCTGTTCGGGGTCCTGACTGATTTTCAGTAGCTGCTGCCAGAACGCGCGGGCGGCGGGCCACTGCTGTTGCCCCATCAGCGCTTCTCCGTACATCACCTGCTCACTGAAGGCGAGAATGTCGTGTGCGGGGAGTTTTTGCGCCGGGGTCACCGCCTGCACAATGGCCGCGTAATTGCCCGTTGCCATCCACAGATTCAGCTGTAGATCCTGCCACAGGGCGAGTTTGCCCCCCTTTTCAAACACCGGTTTGCTGGCATCAAGCTGGGCCTGCGTCAGCGTCGGTTTGTTGTCGTTGTTCAGACGCAGCGCGCGCAGCAACTCGATATAGCTGACCAGCGGCGCGTCGGGGAAGGCCTCCACCACGGGGCCTTCAAAGAATTGCATACCGAAAACATTATCGTATTCGATGACCGTATCGCGCAGCTGCTGTGCGTCGGTTGTCTGCTGGAAGGCTTGTTCATACAGCCCAGCCAGCGGCGGCCATGCCTGCAAATACCAGTTAATCCGGCGCAGCATGCCGCGTGCGGAGTCGGCGTACAGCCCATGCGGGAAGCGTTGCAGATAAGCCTGGGCCTGAGTTTGCGCCTGGCTGGCATCCTGGCGGTTGATTTTTGCACTATCAAAATCGCCGTATTCACCGACGCTGTTCTGGCTGCTTCTGTTCAGCGCGGTGCGCATCAGCATATATTGCGCGGTTTCTGCCAGCCACGGACTACTGCTGGTGGCTAGCTGCGTGAAATCCTGTTCGGCAGTGACGTAGTCGCCTTCGTAGAAACGGGCGGCGGCGATCAGATAGGTTTTGTATTGTTGCGCAGAGGCGTCGGCAGGGATGGTGGCAAGCGAGGATGTAATTTGCTCAGCGCTCGCGCCGGACAGTAGTCCCAGGCGTGCCCGGGCTAACGCCTGGCGTTGTTCAGCTGTTAACGTAGTATCCGCCAGCAGTGCGGCAAAGAACTGGCTGACGCTGGCTGTCGTATTCGACACATGGCGGTTCTCATGCTCTGCGTCGTCGGCGTTTGTCTCTTCGACGGTAATCTGCAGTTCGGCCATCTGGCGGGCAAGCGTATCATCTTTGCTTTGCACTGGGGCGTCGGCTGGCGGCGGAGATATTTCATCCCACTGTGGATGATATGCAAAATAGTAATCGCGGGAGCGGGTAACATCCGCAGGCAGTGACTGCACCGGCAGGGTGAATGATTTCTCCTGGCTCAACAGACGCAGCAGGTTATCACGGGTGTCGTTTTCCGGGCTGAGGACCGGGATGCCTTTCAGCAGACAGCTCGCATCGCTCCATTTACAGTCTTCCATATCAAAAGAGGCGAATGCCTGTGGGGCACCCGCCAGCAAGGTACACACGGCAAAGGCGAGGGGTGTCTTCCTGACCATAATCTTTATTCCTGTCATTATGTGGGTTATAAGGCTCTGATAATCAGGGTAATGCCTTCAACGGCAATCACCTCAACCTGTGTTCCTGCACTCAAATCGTCACGCGCGCTGACCGGCCAGGAGCTGTCGCCCACGCGCATATGTCCGCGCCCGTTTACCAGCGCCGTTTCCAGCACAAACCGGCGGCCGACCAGTTGCTGTCCGCGCTGGTTGAGATGGCTGTCTGCCGGTTTTTGTTCCTGCACACGCTTTGCCAACCACTTCCACCACAGCCAGGCTGCCAGCAGCGTTAAGACGGCGAACATCGCGCCCTGCCACGCCCAGTCGAGCGGCAATAGCCAGACGACCAGACCGGTGATGACTGCCGCCACACCGCTCCACAGCAGATAGCCGTTGCCGCCCAACATCTCAGCGGCCAGTAACAGACCGCCGAGGCTGAGCCAGAAGAGGTGTGGATGAACCAGAATCATCGCAATCATGATTTGTTCCGCTCGCTGGCGCTGTCCTTAATCAGTTCGCTAATACCGGCAATGGAGCCCATCAGGCTGCTGGCATCCAGCGGCATCATCACCACTTTGCTGTTATTGGACGAACCGATTTGTTGCAGCGCTTCGGTGTATTTCTGTGCCACGAAGTAGTTCACGGCTTGAATATCCCCAGCGGCAATGGCCTCAGACACCATCTGCGTTGCACGGGCTTCAGCTTCGGCGGAACGTTCGCGCGCTTCGGCCTGCAAGAACGCGGACTGGCGTTCACCTTCCGCTTTCAGGATTTTCGACTGCTTCTCACCTTCGGCCTTGACGATTTCGGCCTGGCGGATCCCTTCGGCCTCAAGAATATAGGCGCGCTTGGTTCGTTCGGCTTTCATCTGGGCGTTCATGGCGTCGATAAGCTCGGCCGGTGGGCGCACATCGCGGATTTCAATACGGGTAATTTTGATGCCCCACGGGTTGGTGGCTTCATCAACGATATGCAGCAAACGCGTATTGATGTTGTCGCGCTGGGAAAGCATCTCGTCCAGCTCCATCGAGCCGAGAACGGTACGGATGTTGGTCATCGTCAGGTTGATGATCGCCAGTTCCAGATTGCTGACTTCATACGCCGCTTTTGGCGCATCGATCACTTGAATAAAGCACACCGCATCGATGGACACGTTGGCGTTATCTTTGGAGATAACTTCCTGCGACGGAATATCGAGAACCTGCTCCATCATATTGATCTTACGACCAATCCGGTCCATGAACGGTACCACGAGGCTTAAGCCTGGCTGCAGGGTTTTGGTGTAACGACCAAAGCGTTCCACCGTCCACTGGTATCCCTGAGGGACGATTTTGACGCCTGCGCCAACAATCACCAGCGCGACAAAAATGAGAATGGGGATGAAAATGAGCATCGATAAAACCTCCTGTTACGCTGTCCTTTACTGCCTGATAAGTCAAATTATACCCGATTTATCAAGGTGGCTCCCCAATAATAAATTACAGGGATAGACTGTCTGCACGAAAGCGGTGAAAAGGGAATGATAATGGAAGAAAGCAGTATTTTGCTCCAGCTCAACGATGTCGGCTGGCAGGCGGGTAACACGAAGATTCTCAATAATATCTGTTTTAATCTCCACGCCGGGGAATTTAAGCTCATAACAGGCCCATCCGGCTGCGGTAAAAGCACATTGCTGAAGATTGTGGCCTCGTTAATTAGCCCAAGCAACGGTGAGATCCTCTTTGAGGGAAAGGAGATATCCACGCTCAAACCCGAAGCGTATCGACAGCAGGTCTCGTATTGTGCGCAAACCCCCGCATTGTTTGGCGACACCGTTTACGACAATCTCATTTTTCCGTGGCAAATTCGGCATAAACACCCACAAGAAGAGGCATTTCTCGACGATCTGGCGCGCTTTGAGCTGCCCGAGACGATCCTCAAAAAGGGCATCAATGAACTGTCCGGCGGTGAAAAGCAACGCGTCTCGCTCATTCGTAATTTGCAGTTTTTGCCCAAAATTCTGCTGCTCGATGAAATCACCAGCGCGCTGGATGAAACCAATAAGCGGAATGTAAATGAGCTTATACATCGCTACGTTCGCGAGAAAAATATGGCGGTGTTGTGGGTGACGCACGACAAAGATGAAATTAATCATGCGGATAATGTCATAACCCTCCAACCGCATGCCGGAGAAATGCAGGAAACACGCAATGAACGAGCATAATATTACCAATGAGTCGCTGGCATTAGCGATGATGCTGGTGGTGGTGGCTATTCTGATTAGCCATAAAGAAAAACTGGCGCTGGAAAAAGATATTCTCTGGAGCGTATGTCGGGCGGTTATCCAGCTTATTATCGTCGGCTACGTGCTGAAATATATCTTTGGCGTGAATCACAGTATTCTGACCTTATTGATGGTGCTGTTTATCTGTCTTAACGCCGCCTATAACGCGCAAAAACGCAGTAAATATATCGGCAACGCCTTTATCTCGTCGTTTATTGCAATAACGGCAGGGGCCGGACTGACGCTGGCGGTACTGGTGCTGTCAGGCTCCATTGCGTTCACGCCGATGCAGGTGATCCCGATTTCCGGCATGATTGCGGGCAACGCGATGGTGGCGGTCGGGCTGTGTTATAACAATCTGGGCCAGCGATTTAACAGCGAACAGCAGCAAATTCAGGAAAAGTTGAGTCTCGGCGCCACGCCGAAGATTGCCTCCGCGCCGTTAATTCGCGACAGTATTCGTGCGTCGTTGATCCCAACCATTGATTCCGCGAAAACCGTCGGTCTGGTGAGCTTGCCGGGGATGATGTCGGGGTTAATCTTTGCCGGTATCGATCCGGTAAAAGCGATCAAATATCAGATTATGGTGACCTTCATGCTGCTTTCTACCGCCAGCCTGTCGACCATTATCGCCTGCTATTTAACCTATCGGAAGTTCTATAATTCGCGTCACCAATTAGTCGTAACGCATCTGAAGAAGACGTAATGTGAAGCCGGATGGCGGCTACCGCCTTATCCGGCCTACGGGATCGGTATTTGTAGAATTTGTAGGCCCGATAGGCGCAAGCGCCATCGGGCAACATCACGCGGATTAGTACAACAACGCGTACAGCTGACGACGATACTTCGACGCCAGCGCATCGCCGGTGCCCAATGCGGCGAGGATCTCCTGGAAGGTCTTACGCGCCTGGCCGTCAGCGGCAGCAAGATCTTTTCTCAGGTGGCTGAACAGCAGCTCCAGCGCTTCTTCGTTACGTCCGACCTGATGCAGTTGGATCGCCAGTTGGGTGGCCAGTGCGGCATCCTGCGGGTTGTCTGCTACCTGCTGCTGCAACAGTTGGATTTCCGGCGTGTCCGCTGCCTGCTTCAGCAGTTCAATTTGGGCGACCAGACCCTGATAGCGGGTGTCCTGATCCTGTAACGGAATGGTTTTCAGCACCGCTTCGGCATCGTCGGAGCGGTTCAGGGCGATTTGCGTTTCTGCCAGCAGCAGGCCAATTTCGCTGCTCTGGTTGGACATCTGCCAGGCTTCTTTCAGCAGCGGCAGTGCGTCAGCGTGGTTGCCAGCTTCAATGAATTCGATGGCCTGGCGTGCTTTCAGCTCTTCTTCACTTGGCAGGACTTTCTCGAGCAGCGCACGGATCACCTCTTCCGGCTGCGGACCCTGGAAACCGTCCACCGGCTGACCGTTCTGGAACAGATACACCGTTGGGATGGCGCGCAGGCCAAACTGCGAGGCGATCATCTGCTCGGCGTCGCAGTCCAGCTTGGCGAGAATAAACTGACCGTTGTACTGCGCGACCAGGCTTTCCAGCACCGGCGTCAATTGCTGACAGTGCTGGCTGCGTTCAGACCAGAAATAGAACAGGACCGGCGTGGTCATCGACAGTTCAAGGGTCTGCTGCAGGTTAGATTCGTTAATATTGACAATATTTTGTACGGACATGGAGTCACTCTCTATTCGTCGATTTGTTTTTACATGGGGGCAGACGCGCTGGCTTCAACTCAGCCCTGTAAAATTTTGTCCATTACGCGACCTGGCAACAGGCGCTTCAACAGCATGACTGCCCAGGTCACCAGGGTGACGGGGTAGCGCAGTTTCGGTTTATCGCTCTCAAAAGCATGACGCACTTTGGCGACCACGGCCTCAGGTCCTAACGTAAACCGTGCGGCAATACCGGGGTTTTCTACCGGGGAATCGCTCTGTGTCTGGTTAACGTTCTCGGTGAAACGGGTGCGGATAGGGCCGGGTTCAATCAAGCTGACTTTGATGCCGCTGTGGCGTAACTCCATACGCAGCGCATCGGACCAGGCTTCCAGCGCGTATTTGCTGGCGGCATAGGCCCCACGTCCCGGCGTGGAGATCAGGCCCATCACCGATGACGTCATCACAATACGCCCTTCGCCGTGGGGCAACATGGCGGGCAGCAGGCGCATGGTCAACTGATGCGCACCAAAGAAGTTGGCGGAAAACTGCTGTTCCATCTGCTCACGGCTGATGGTCGGCAGCGGGCCATACACGCCGAATCCGGCGTTATTAAAGATCCCATATAAACGATTATCGGTCAGGGCGATCACCTCATCGGCTGCGCGATCCACGCTTTCTGTAGAGTCGAGATCCAGCAAGATGCCGGTGAATCCCATACCGTTCATGCGTGCGACATCGTCGGGTTTGCGGCAGCCTGCCAGAATTTGAAAACCCTGGCGCTTTAGCTCAAGCGCGCTTTCCAGGCCGATTCCACTGGAACATCCTGTTATTAAGACCGATTTTTGCATAACTTTACCTGTCAGGATCTCCGTTGTTTTACGAGTCGTGATTTACTATATCCGTCATACTTCAAGTTGTCTGTGCGTTGGCTACGCTCGCTCACCCCAGTCACATAGTTATCTATGCTCCTGGGAACTCTCTCACTTGCCGCCTTCATACAACTCGAATTATTTAGGATAGAAAAGGTGTGAGTTGTTTCACCATCCAGTCGGCAATAAACGGCTGGGCGTCACGATTAGGGTGGATACCATCATCCTGCATCCATTGGGGTTTCAGATAGACCTCTTCCATAAAAAAGGGCAGCAGAGGAATATCAAACTCGCTGGCGAGCTTTGGATAAATTGCGCTAAAGGTTTCATTATACCGGCGACCGTAGTTGGCTGGCAGACGAATTTGCATCAGCAGCGGTTCGGCCTTTGCCGCTTTGACGTCGTGTAAAATTTTACGCAAGGTTTGTTCAGTTTGCGCAGGTGAAAAACCGCGCAGGCCGTCATTGCCGCCCAGTTCGACCAGCACCCAGCGTGGCTGGTGTTGTTGCAGTAATGCGGGCAGACGCGCCAGGCCCTGTTGTGAGGTGTCGCCACTAATGCTGGCATTCACCACCGATGTTTTGTTTTGCCATTTGTCATGCAGCAGCGCTGGCCACGCTGCGCTGGCCGACATTCGGTATCCGGCACTCAGGCTGTCACCCAGAATTAATAACGTGTCCGCCGCGGCGGCGCGGAAAGTTAACAGAACCAGGAACAGGAAGGGCAAATGCCAGCGGAAAACATTGTTGAAGTTCATCATCTTAAGAAATCCGTCGGTCAGGGTGATCAGGAGCTATCCATCCTTACCGGAGTTGAACTGGTTGTCAAACGCGCCGAGACCATTGCGCTGATTGGTGAGTCGGGTTCGGGGAAATCCACGCTGCTGGCGATCCTCGCCGGGCTGGACGATGGCACAAGCGGCGAAGTCAGCCTGGTCGGGCAACCGTTGCACAGTATGGACGAAGAAGCCCGGGCGCAGCTGCGCGCGCAGCATGTCGGCTTTGTCTTTCAGTCCTTCATGCTCATTCCGACCCTCAACGCACTCGAGAACGTCGAACTACCCGCGTTATTGCGCGGGGAAAACAGTGGCAGCAGTCAGGCTGGAGCCAAAGCTTTGCTGGAGCAATTGGGGTTAGGCAAACGCCTTGACCACCTTCCGGCCCAGCTGTCCGGCGGGGAGCAGCAGCGCGTGGCGCTGGCGCGGGCGTTTAATGGACGCCCGGACGTGCTGTTTGCCGACGAGCCGACGGGCAACCTCGATCGGCAAACCGGAGACAAAATTGCCGATCTGCTGTTCTCTCTCAACCGTGAACACGGCACCACCCTGATTCTGGTCACGCATGACCCGCAGCTGGCGGCGCGCTGCGACCGGCGTTTACGTCTGGTTAACGGGCTGCTACAGGAGGAGGCATGATTGCACGCTGGTTCTGGCGCGAATGGCGCTCGCCCTCATTATTAATTGTCTGGCTGGCGCTCAGCCTGGCGGTGGCCTGCGTGCTGGCGCTGGGGAATATCAGCGACCGCATGGAAAAAGGGCTGAGCCAGCAAAGCCGCGAATTTATGGCGGGCGACCGGGCGCTGCAAAGCTCGCGGGACGTGCCGAAAGCCTGGATTGACGAGGCGCGACAGCGCGGCCTGAAGGTGGGCGAACAGCTGACCTTCGCCACCATGACCTTTGCCGCCGATACTCCGCAACTGGCGAACGTCAAAGCGGTGGATGACGTGTACCCCCTGTATGGCGCGCTGCAAACCAACCCGCCAGGGCTGAAACCGCAGCCCGGTTCAGTGCTGCTGGCCCCGCGTCTGATGGCGCTGCTCAATTTGAAAATCGGTGATGCCATTGATGTCGGGGACGCCACGCTGCGTATTGCTGGCGAGGTGGTACAGGAGCCGGATTCCGGGTTTAACCCATTTCAGATAGCACCGCGTCTGATGATGAATCTTGCCGATGTCGAAAAAACGGGGGCCGTCCAGCCTGGAAGCCGTGTGACCTGGCGTTATAAATTTGGCGGCACGCCGCAGCAGTTGGAAGATTATGAAAAGTGGCTGTTGCCGCAGTTAAAACCGGAGCAGCGTTGGTACGGGCTGGAACAAGATGAAGGCGCGTTGGGGAAATCTCTCGAACGCTCGCAACAGTTCCTGCTGCTGTCAGCACTGTTAACGTTGCTGCTGGCGGTTGCCGCCGTTGCCGTGGCGATGAATCATTACTGCCGCAGCCGCTACGATCTGGTGGCGATACTAAAAACGCTCGGTGCGGGCAGGGCGCAGCTACGCAAGCTGATTGTCGGCCAGTGGCTGATGGTGTTGGCGTTGTCCGGTATCACCGGCGGGGCGTGTGGTCTGCTGTTTGAACGCATACTGGTGCTGCTGCTCAGGCCCGTTTTACCGGGTGAATTGCCGCCTGCCAGCCTGTGGCCGTGGCTGTGGGCGTTCGGCACCATGACCGTCATTTCACTGCTGGTCGGGCTGCGTCCCTATCGTCTGCTGCTGGCCACGCAGCCGCTGCGGGTGCTGCGCCGCGACGTGGTGGCCAACGTCTGGCCGCTGAAGATCTATTTGCCCGTGGCGACGATCGTGGTGGTTGCGCTGCTGGCCGGGCTGATGGGCGGAAGCATGCTACTGTGGGCGGTGCTGGCCGGTGCGGTGGTGCTGGCGCTGTTGTGCGGCGTGCTGGGCTGGATGCTGCTCAACCTGCTGCGCGGCCTGACGCTCACCTCGCTGCCGCTGCGTCTGGCGGTCAGTCGTTTACTGCGCCAGCCGTGGTCAACGCTGAGTCAGCTGTCGGCCTTTTCGCTCTCTTTTATGCTACTGGCGCTGTTGCTGGTGTTACGGGGCGATCTGCTCGACCGCTGGCAGCAGCAAATGCCGCCGGAAAGCCCGAACTACTTCCTCATCAATATTGCCACTGAACAAGTGGGGCCGCTGAAGGCGTTCCTGTCCGAGCATCAGGTGATCCCTGAGTCGTTCTACCCGATTGTGCGGGCGCGTCTGACCGCCATCAATGACAAGGCAACCGAAGGTAATCAGGATGAGTCGCTCAACCGCGAACTGAACCTGACCTGGCAGGATACCCGTCCGGATCATAACCCGTTAACCGCCGGAAGTTGGCCGCCAAAAGCAGGTGAAGTGTCGATGGAAGAAGGGCTGGCGAAGCGACTGAACGTCAAACTTGGCGATCGCGTGACCTTTATGGGTGACACCCAGGATTTCAGCGCTACGGTCAGTAGCCTGCGTAAGGTGGACTGGGAAAGCCTGCGGCCTAACTTCTTCTTTATCTTCCCGCAGGGCGCGTTGGACGGGCAGCCGCAAAGTTGGCTGACCAGCTTCCGTTGGGAAAATGGCAACGGCATGCTGACGCAGCTTAACCGCGAGTTTCCGACCATCAGCCTGCTGGATATCGGCGCGATCCTCAAACAGGTTGGCCAGGTGCTTGAACAGGTCAGCCGGGCGCTGGAGGTGATGGTGGTGCTGGTTACCGCTTGTGGCATGCTGCTGCTGCTGGCTCAGGTGCAGGTCGGCATGCGTCAGCGGCATCAGGAACTGGTGGTCTGGCGGACGCTGGGGGCGGGCAAGAAATTGCTGCGCACCACGCTTTGGTGCGAGTTCGCCATGCTGGGGATGGTCTCCGGGCTGGTTGCGGCCATTGGCGCAGAAACCGCGCTGGCGGTTCTGCAAACCCGCGTGTTTGACTTTCCGTGGGAGCCTGACTGGCGGCTGTGGGTCATCTTACCGGTTTGCGGGGCGCTGCTGCTCTCATTATGCGGTGGGTGGCTCGGCGCACGTCTGCTAAAAGGCAAGGCCCTGTTTCGTCAGTTTAACAATTAATTCATTTTAGTGATGATTACGCACCGGTTTTTACACCGGTGCGTATTTTTCGTTTATCCCGCACAAATTGATAACTCCTTGATATTTAACCGCACGGAACAATAAAAACCCGCCAACACGCGAGTGTTAATAAACGTTAATATTTGCGTGCTGAATAATTGGCAGGCTATCTATCAAGGTAAAACAATCCATGACTATAAAAAAAACAGCGCTGGCGGTATCGATCGGCGCAGCAGTGGCATTAACGACGTTCGCCGCCCAGGCGGAAATCACCGTCCTGAAACAAGATCCGCAGGCGGGTAATCCGCTGAGCCGTCTTAACTTCACCGTCGGTGGCAGTATCCGTCCCCAGTTCCAGAACATGGCGGGCGACGATGGCAAGAATGGCTACAAGCGTAACGGTTTCGATGGCGGTACCCGTTTTCGCTTCGCCGCAGATTACTATCTGTTTGATGACATCAGTTGGGTGAGCTACTACGAACTGGGCGTTAACTTCCCGGCGATGTTCGACTGGGATAATCACCATGCCGACGGCGCCAACGACACCACGCGTCGTATGTTGTACACCGGGCTGAAGAGCGCGACCTGGGGTACGCTGACCTTTGGTCAACAGAACAGCATTTACTATGATGTGGTCGGTGCGAAAACAGATATCTGGGACTACGACATGATCGGTCAGGCACCAGGTAACGGGATTAATGGCGACTACGATGGTTCATATCGTACGCGTAAATCACTGAAGTATAAGAAAACCGTGGGCGATGTAGATCTCTACGCTTCTTATCTGTTCAGCGATGATTACAACCCAAACAACGGTCTGCGCTACAAACGTAAAGGCGGCGGCTCGCTGGGTGCCGATTACCACATTACCGATGACTTAACCTGGGGTACGGCGTGGAACTACACCCGTGCGGAAATGCGCGGCAATGGCAGCAAAACGTACGATCAGAACATCGTGGGTACTGCGCTGAGCTGGAAACCGGACAACTGGACCTTCTCCCTGGGTGGCGGCTGGTATCAAAACTTCATGACCACCAAGAAAGTGTCGGTTAACGACTATTTTGCCGGTGACGCGTGGGGTCTGGAATACTTTGCCGGTTACACTTTCCCGGTTGGTCAGTATGCACTGAAATCCGTTCAGCCTTACTTTATGGGCGATCGTATTGAATACGTGAATGGCCGTAACTACCTGCGCACCGACAACGGTGTGGGGATCAGCTTCCAGCTGGACTACGGCTTCCGTGTCGATTACGAACACGTCTTTACCTCCAGCACCGACAACCTGGGCGACATGAACCTGGTGCGTCTGCGTTACGATTTCTAATCGAACACCTGCCAAACGGAATGCCCGATGCGCGTGTGTTATCGGGCCTACGAGAGCAGCGTAATCGAGTTATTTGTAGGCCGGATAAGGTGCTTGTGCCGCCATCCGGCTTTTTTCATGCCTTCCCCTTCAATTACACACTCTGCAACATCATGAAATAATTTCAAGGACAGCAGGTTGTGATCTGTGTCATGTTAACAATCAGCCTGTTAGGCAGGTCAACAACAACAACGCCGCATGAACGGCGTGAGACACCACATCACAACGTTAAAATGGAGAGATTATGGGATTGCGCCACAATTTACGCATCGCGACCGGAGCATTATTACTGGCCTGCGGCTTACAGTTTGCTCACGCCAATAGCGATCCACAGACTATCGTTTTCGGCGTCGCGCCGGGTCCTTATGGTGACATGGTAAAACAGGCTATTGCCCCGACGCTGAAAGAAAAGGGCTACAAGGTGGTGGTGCGCGAATTCAGCGACTACGTCCAGCCCAATATGGCGCTTTCCAACGGTAGCATTGACGCTAACCTGTTCCAGCACTCGCTGTACTTTGACAAATTCACTGCCGACAAAGGCCTGAAGCTGAGCAAACTGATTGTGGTCCCGACGGCCGGAATGGGGTTCTACTCACATAAAATCAAAAGCCTGGATGAGCTGAAAAAAGGGGACGTGATTACGCTTTCCAACGACCCCACCAACCTGGCTCGCGGGCTGCGCTTCCTGCAATCCATCGATTTGATCACCATTAAAGATAATATCGATCCCACTAAAGCTTCCGAGCGTGATATCGCCAGCAACCCGAAAGGGCTGATTTTCAAACCGCTGGAAGCTGCGCAGTTGCCGCGTACGCTCGACGGCGTGACCGGCGCGCTGGTCAACGGTAACTTCGCCGTTGCCGCAAAACTGGATCTCGCGAGTGCGTTGAAGCAAGAGCTCCTGGATGAAAACCTGAAAAACATCATCGCGGTACGCAGTGAAGATGCGGATAAACCGTTCGCCAAAGACATTGTTGAGGCGGTGAAATCACCGGCTTATCGCGCGGTGATTGACGACCCGAAAAATATTTACAGCGCCTTCCAGAAACCGGAATGGATGTCGGCAGCCCAGTAATCGCTGCGCCAATGGGTTAACAGGGCAGCGATGACTGCCCTTTTCGCATTTCTGAGGTGGCTATGATTGAGATAGAGAAGGTTTGCGTGGACTTTACCGCAGGCCGTGGGCCGTCAACCCGCGCGGTTGATGATGTCAGCCTGCGGATCGGCGCTGGCGAGATATTCGGTATTGTTGGGACCAGCGGCGCGGGAAAAAGTACCCTGCTGCGTACCCTGAACGCCTTAACGCGCCCGAGTGAGGGAAGCGTAAAAGTGAATGGCGTGGAAATCTCTGCGCTTGAGGGACGTCATCTACGCAAGGCGCGTCAGCGTATCGGCATGATCTTCCAGCACTTTAACCTGATGCATACCCGCACCGTGGCGCAAAATGTGGCCTTCAGCCTGAAGGCTGCAGGCTGGGAGGGCAGTAAAATTGCCCCACGCGTGACGGAGATCCTGGCGCTGGTGGGTTTGTCTGATAAGGCCAACCGTTATCCGGTGCAGCTCAGCGGCGGGCAAAAGCAGCGTGTGGGTATTGCCCGTGCGATTGCCAACCACCCGGATGTGCTGCTCTGCGATGAACCGACTTCGGCGCTGGATCTGGAAACCTCCGCTACCATTCTGGCACTGCTCAAGCAGATCAACGCTCAACTGGGGATCACGATCGTCCTGATCACCCACGAGATGAACGTGATCAAATCTATCTGCGATCGCGTGGCGGTGATGTCCGGTGGCAAGGTGGTGGAATCCGGCGAGGTGTTTGATGTTTTTGCCCATCCGCAGCACGCGTTTACCCAACAGCTGGTATCGCACACGCTCAACCTGACGCTACCGGATCGCCTGCGGCAACATTTGCCGGGGCAGCTGTTAAAAATTCTGTTTATTGGCGATTCGGCAGAACAGCCGGTGCTGTCCGAGGTGGCGGTGAAATTTGGCGTGGCGGTGAATATCCTGCACGGCAAAATTGAATATATTGGCGAGCGGGCGCTGGGGATATTGGTGGTGCAACTGACCGCGCCGCATAATCCTGCGGCGGTCGATGTCGCCGTGGAGCACATTCGTCAACGTACCGCACAGGTGGAGGTGATTCGTGGATGATTTATTGCCGGATTTGACGCTGGCGTTCAATGAAACCTTCCAGATGCTGAGCATCTCAACGGTGCTGGCAATTGTTGGCGGCCTGCCGCTGGGTTTTTTAATCTTCGTAACCGACCGTCATTTATTCTGGCAGAACCGTTTTGTGTATCTGCTCAGCTCCGTGCTGGTGAATATCATCCGTTCGGTACCGTTTGTGATCCTGCTGGTGCTGCTGCTGCCGTTAACTCAGTTTCTGCTCGGCAATACCATCGGGCCGATTGCGGCGTCGGTACCGCTGTCGGTAGCGGCGATTGCATTTTATGCCCGACTGGTGGACAGCGCCCTGCGCGAGGTCGATAAAGGCATTATTGAAGCGGCGGAGGCCTTTGGCGCCAGCCCGATGCGCATCATTTGTACGGTGCTGTTACCGGAAGCCAGTGCCGGCCTGCTGCGTGGGTTGACGATAACGCTGGTCAGCCTGATCGGCTATTCCGCGATGGCCGGGATTGTTGGTGGCGGCGGCGTTGGTGACCTGGCGATTCGCTTCGGTTATTACCGCTACGAAACCCAGGTCATGATCGTCACCGTGGTGGCGCTGATTATTCTGGTACAGGTTGTTCAGGTGCTGGGCGACTGGCTGGCGAAACGCGCGGATAAGCGCGATCGGCATTAATGCGTCTGAACCCAGTCATTCACCTCCTGCCATGTGCCGCGAAAGACGATTTTCGCGGCTTTCTTCTCTAACTGGTAACGATACATCGGATCGTAATATTCGTTGAGTAACGGCACCAGCCAGCCCATGTGACCGTCGGTGCTGCCGCTGGCCTGTTGCTCGTTCAACGCGACGTCGAGCAGTTCGGTCAGTTCCGCAAAACGTTGTAACCCTAAACGACGGCGGATGGCGAACAGACCGTGGTGCAGGTATTCGCTGTATTCCTGCCAGCCCTGGGTTTCCCCGTACGCTTGGGTGAAATCGTGGTGCATGCGGACAAAATACTCTTCACGCAGCCGCTCAAGGCGCAGTTCAAAGGGATCGTCAACCACCGCAATCGCGGCCTGAGTCATGCGCTCGCGCAAGCACTCGGGCAAATGATTGGCGCCAATCATGCGGCCTTCATCTTCCAGCACCCAGCGATGCAGGTCCTGACGGCTGTCGGTTTTCAGCATCTCGACCGCCAGCAGGTTTTCAAAACTGGCCTGGCTCAGTTGCGGCTCAACCGTGCGACCAAAAGAAGAGCCGCGATGGTGCGCCAGACCTTCGAGATCCACGCCGTTTGGCTGCAATTGCACCAACTGCGTTTTACCGCTGCCGGTACAGCCGCCAATTAAGACAATTGGTTTTTCCACCAACTCTTCGGTTATTTGTATCGCAGCTTGACGCAGGGCTTTATAACCGCCGCTGACCAGCGGGTAGTCAATGCCGGATTCACGCAGCCATTGCTGCACAATGTGTGAACGCTGACCGCCGCGTGCGCAGCATAAAATTCCCTCAGGGTGTTGGCGACACGCCGCTTGCCAGGCATTCATTCGCTGCTGGCGGATGTCACCGCTCACAAGCTGATGTCCCAGTGCCAGCGCAGCGTCCGGTCCCTGACGTTTGTAACAGGTCCCGACCGCGGCACGTTCGTCATCGTTCATCAGGGGAAGGTTGATTGCACCCGGCATCGCACCTTGTTGAAACTCAACGGGGGCGCGTACATCGATTAAGGGCGTACCGGCGAGCAGAATCGCGCGATAGTCCGTTCCATCGTTCATGTTCAATCCTGAAAATACAAAACAGCAATGGAGGGGATTTTACGCGCCAGAGGAGGGGCCGGGGAAGGACAAATTCCATTCCCCGGCATTAATGGCTTATTTCAGTTTGGACTGTGCCCAGATAATGCCGCTGGCATATTCCGGCGGTAGCAGGGGAATCAGGGCTTCCAGCGTGGCGCTCAGGCGAGCGGTATCGTTGTCGGTCAGGTTCAGGTGACCAACCTTACGACCTGTGCGCACCTCTTTGTCATACCAGTGCAGATGCACCAGTGGCAGTTTCAGCCAGTCATAATTCAGGTCGCTGCCAATTAAATTCACCATCACTGACGGACTGTTCACCACCGGCACAGGTAACGGCAGGTCGGTAATGGCGCGCAGGTGAAGTTCAAATTGGCTGATGCTGGCGCCATTCTGTGTCCAGTGTCCGCTGTTGTGTACGCGCGGGGCCAGTTCGTTGATCAGCAAGCCTTCCGGGGTGATAAAACACTCCATCGCCATTACGCCAACATAGCCCAGCTCGTGCATGATGGCAGACAGCATCGCCTCGGCCTGATCCTGCTGTTTGGCATTGGCCTGCGGGAACGCGACGCTGGTGCGCAGAATGCCGTCCTGATGCAGGTTATGGGTCAGCGGATAGAAGACGGTGCTGCCGTCGTGGGCGCGGGCGCCAACCAGCGATACTTCGCCGGAGAAGTTAATACCCTGCTCGACGATACACTCGCCGTAGCAGTCATCCGGCAGTTGTTCTGTTTCGTGGGCGCGTAAACGCCACTGCCCGCGACCGTCGTAGCCGCCGACGCGGCGTTTGACGATCGCCAGCTCTCCCAGCGTTTCAAATACCGCAGACCATTCGCTTTTGTCTGCCAACAGCTGCCACGGCGCGGTAGCCAGCTTCAGTTTGTCAAACAGCTGCTTTTGCGTCAGACGGTCGGCAATAATAGGGAAAATATCACGGTTGACGAACGCCGGATGGCGCGCCAGTTCGCGGGTTAGTGCGGTTTCCGGCCAGCGTTCAATCTCGGCGGTAATCACGCTTTGCTGAAAGGGAACGGCAGCGGGTTCGGCATCCAGCCCGACGGGCCAGACCGCAATCCCCAGCGGCTCACCGGCCTGGCGCAACATGCGTCCTAGCTGACCGTTGCCGAGTACGCAAACCTGCTTCATGCCGCACCTCGCGGGTCCGGGTTCTCCAGTACTTCGTCGGTCTGTGCTTTACGCCAGTCATGCAGACGCTGATGCAGTTCTTTATCGTGTGTTGCCAGAATTTGTGCCGCCAGCAGGGCCGCATTCGCCGCGCCCGCTTTACCAATCGCCAGCGTGCCCACCGGAATACCGCGCGGCATCTGTACGATGGAGTACAGGCTGTCTACGCCGCTCAGTGCTGCGCTTTGCACCGGAACACCTAATACCGGTACCAGCGTTTTGGCGGCAATCATACCGGGCAGATGTGCTGCACCGCCTGCGCCTGCAATAATCACCTGATAGCCGTTCTCTTCAGCACTTTCGGCGAAGCTAAACAGTCTGTCGGGGGTGCGGTGGGCAGAGACCACTTCAACGTGGTGCGGGACATTCAGGATTTCGAAGATTTCGGCGGCGAACTGCATGGTAGCCCAGTCGCTTTTGGACCCCATCACGATGGCGACACGCGCCGGATTATTGCGGGAAGACATGCGTCTGAAAACTCCTGTGGTGCACAACACTCGACTTTTGAGGCCACAGAGAATAGCATGTTTTAACGTCAAGGAAAACGATTGCGCAGGAGGAGGGAACGCGTAGTTATCCCTCTTTATTTACACATAACGCAAAGGGTGACTGCAGGTTTCCGATTAACCACGCATTACCTGACGGACTCAGGTGCATTTGTCTACTTGTTCCTTTCTGAGCATAAAAGAAGCTATTTCTAAATAACTCATCGTTTGCGGTATCGCGCGCGTTCTTCATATATTCCACATTATAGATTGAAATCTCGTTTGGGGAGGTTATTTCATAATCAAACACGGCCATTCGCGAGATGGTTTGTACATTGCTACCCGTTTTGATATTTCCTGATAATATTACTTTACCATTGTGATCCTTACCCAGACGAAAGTTCATTTCAATAGTAGAGATAAAGATGGGATCTAGATGATCGTAATGTATAATTGTTGCACAGTTAATATCTAAACCGGGAGTCTGGTACCGATTGAATATAAATCTGTAAAATGAGAATGCTAATAGCAATAACAGCATAAAGGGGAACAGCCATTTTTGTTTATATATTACTTTCATGACCGCTCCAGTAATAGTTCAGGCAAGATATATAGTTTCTATCTTTAGAGGTGCAGCGACTAATAAATACACGCCCTTCTTTACCATACAAATAAGATTCAGAAGCATGGTAAGTAAAAGAAGTACCGGTAAGACATGATATATTTTCTCGTCTAACGAGCTCCAGAAACAATCTTTTTTTCTTCTCTGTAAGTGAAATTGAATTTTTCTGAATGGTGTAGACTGGACACGTTTCATAGTTAAATAAAAAATATCTCGGGGTATCTTTTATGTCTGCGGTTCGGTTCTCGGGATACCAGTATTTCTCTGTTAACATGATAATGCTCATTATTACAGTAATTAACGATAATATTGTGTATCTGAATCGCTGATAGGGTGTTTGTTTTTTTTCTACCAGATCGCTACGGCTTTCTTCTGCTTGTTTGCTTATCTGTAGGGTGTTTTCCTGTTGCAATACCGTTTCAGACTGAGAGAGGCTTTCAGGAATATCATTATCGATAATCTGGACGTCAATATTACGGCTGAACATAAAACCAACCCGGGGTACGGTCGTAATACATTCGGCAGAAATACCTAAACGGGAAAAACATTTTCTGAGTTCGGATATGTATTTATTCAGTGTATGATTTGATGAACGCAGATCATGGGCATCCCAAACATCATCAAGCAGTTCATTACGGGTCAGGACTTGTCCATGGCGATTAAGAAGACATGCCAGGAGTCGGTTCATGGTGAGGGTCAAAATGACAGTTGATTCCTCATCGCCCAACGGCCATATTGAGCCATCCTCAGTACGATATTTTATCCGTTTATCAATCAAATAAACCATTCCCGCCTCTCCGTGCCTCATGGTGACATAATGGCTTAAACCACCTGCATTCCTCGTGCTGTTTTCTTATCAGCATTGATGTTGGCATGATAGCACATTTAGATAGCCCTCACATTTTCGTAGTTAAATTGTTTGTACTTTAACTGTATTTAAGTTTATGTGTCTGTAAATTCTTAAATTTTCGATACAAGTATCTTATTGCGGCATTGAGTTGTTAGGATTAGTCGTATAAGTAAATGAGTAAGGACTGAACGGTTTTAGCTGAGGGCGTGTCTCTAACGTTCACACTTCTCGCCACGCCTGAGTTAGTGCGTATAAGGAGCAACACAATGACAATCACCAGACCACTCGGGAGAACAACTCAGGTTTTTGATGGTCTCTTTAAGTCTTTCAGACAAAGGTTTTTATCTGCTTTCATTGTTAATGAGTTGTATTGTTGTTATGAGGTATAAAATTCTGTCGAAAAACACATATATAAAATTAGCATTTAGATATGTGCTTAAAAAGTGTGATTTTAACTACAAAATATGCATTGTTGATATCGACTCGTTTTATTCGTTTGGTGAGTTATTGGATGTTATTGAGTATATGGATATTGAACAGAATGTCTTTCTGATGAAAGGTATTAGCGTTCATTCTAAGGTTCTGGCACCTATTACAACTTTTGATCGAGATGATGGTTTGAGTGAAATATTGTGTTGTATCAAGAATGGCCGCTCGATGACCTGGACAGATATTAAAGATTATATAGCCAGGGTGCAGGAACTTTCCATGATGACTGAAAAAGAGAAGAAGATTGCTATTGCAGTTGCGCAGCATTCGAATATATCTGCAGTGGCAACATTTCTTAATGCGAATAACAAGACGGTTTATTCGCGAGTGGGAGTGATCGCCCGCAAACTCAATCTACAACATGTTACTGAAGTCAGGCAATTTATCGGAATTGAAATAGCTTAATTTATAATGTGTAAATAATGGTTGACGGTATCACGGCCATACTGGCCAACTTTTATATAAACGACGTAATTATATCCTTTCTGTCAAGGAGGGGATGGTGCATTCCTTTTATACAGGTATTTTAATGTATGCGAAATTTTTTTCGACGTTTTGTTTGGATTAATATAATAACCCAGTTCTTATTCCCCGTGACGGTTGCGTTCACGCCAGCGATTGCTGGTACGGGAAGCGAACGGCGATTTCTTAATACACCATCGGCAAATTCTACAGTAGATATTCCAACCCAGGTGTATATTCTCCAGCCTGGCGAAAGTGTGGATTCCGTTGCGGCGAAATTCAACATGAGTACGGATGCGCTGAAAAGACTCAATCAATTACGTACCTTTTCGCGCGGTTTTAATGCATTGCAGGCGGGTGATGAACTGGATGTGCCGTTAACCCCGTTTCCTGAGATAGCCTGGGGTGAAAACGACTCGCTCCCTTCAGTTGACAATGAACGCGAGAAAAATATTGCCGGAATTGCGTCCCGCGCCGGGAGCTTTTTGGCTAACAACCCAGATACGGATGCGGCCGTTACCCTGGGCAACAGCATGGCAACCACCGCGGCCAGTAGTGAGGTGCAGGAGCTCCTGAACCGCTTCGGAACCGCCCGCGTGCAGCTGGAGACTGACAAAAAACTGTCGCTGAAAAATTCTCAGCTTGACCTGCTGGTTCCACTTTACGATCGGGGGGATAGGGTGGTGTTTACCCAGGGAAGTCTCCATCGTACGGATGACCGCAACCAGTCGAATCTGGGGGTGGGGATTCGTCACTTCATCTCTGATTATATGCTGGGCGTTAATACGTTTGGCGACTATGACCTCTCCCGCGAACATGCCCGCGCCGGTATTGGTGCGGAATATTGGCGTGACTTTGTTAAATTAAGTGCGAATGGTTATTTCAGACTCACCGGCTGGAAGGATTCCCCGGATGTCAGAGATTATGATGAACGCCCGGCGAATGGCTGGGATGTTCGGACACAAGGCTGGTTACCGTTTGCTCCGCAACTGGGGGGGAAGCTGACCTGGGAGCAGTACTATGGCAAAGACGTTGCACTATTCGGAAAGAATAATCGCCAACGTAACCCGTTTGCGGTCACGGCCGGCCTTGAATACACGCCGATCCCGTTACTGAGTTTAAACGCTGAGCAGCGTCAGGGGCAGTCGGGCAAAAATGATACCCGTATGGGGATCGGTTTTAATTATCAACTGGGTATGCCGTGGCATCAGCAGATCGATCCGTCATCAGTGGCGGCAATGCGTAGTCTGGCTGGCAGCCGATACGATCTGGTTGATCGTAACAACAATATTGTTCTTGAGTATCGTCAGCAGGAAGTGCTGCGTATCAGTTTGCCGGATGTTACAGAGGCGCGCTCTTCAGAGCTGATCCGTATTCCTGTTACCTTGCACAAGGATAAATATGGGCTGAAAGAGACGCAATGGACGTCATCGCCAGGATTCGTAGAGCAGGGAGGGACCCTGCAGAAACGTTCAGAAAGAGAAATTGACGT
This sequence comes from Citrobacter sp. wls613, assembly GCF_005281195.1. Classification (NCBI taxonomy): domain Bacteria; kingdom Pseudomonadati; phylum Pseudomonadota; class Gammaproteobacteria; order Enterobacterales; family Enterobacteriaceae; genus Citrobacter; species Citrobacter sp. wls613. The sequence goes on along the minus strand of NZ_SZXN01000082.1, from coordinate 1,499 downwards.
TCGTATCCCTGCTTATACCCAAGGGACACGTAGTGGGGCTGCGCAGGAATACACGCTGACTGCGGTAAGCTTTGATAATAAAGGTAATCGTTCGAATACAGCCAGCACAATTATCCGTGTTAGCCCCTCTCACCACGAGATGGGGGAACTTGTCGTCACGCCGAAGAGCCCCGTTGTCGCAGATAACAGCAAGTTTGTTTCACTGACGGCAGCCGTAAACGATGAGTCTGGTTTAGGCGTGCCTGGGCAACAGCTGACTTTCAGCGTATCGGGCCTGACGGATGAGAATAACAACCCCTCGGCCACGCTTTATACCGATACGCAATCGAACAGCAAAGTACTCTCTGTTACCACGGATGCGGATGGAAAGGGAACGGTTATGCTACGCAGTAAGGTAGCAAAAAAGGGTTCTGTGACGGTCACAACGGATGACGGGAGTACCAGGGAAGCACAGGTATTATTTGCCGCTGATGCTAATACTGCAATGATCAGTGGTCTGAACGTGACCAAAAATCATGCTCATGCGGATGGTTTAAGTTCGAACGAAATTGAAGCTGTTGTTCTGGATGCGCAGGGTAATCCGCTGGCGAATTTTACCGTTGAAGCGGATGCAGATAATGATGGTGTGGTCGATACATCATTGTTAACCGATGCAAAGGGTAAAACGACGCTGAAGATCACCAATGAGCGTGCCGGAGAAACGAATGTTGCCGTTCGCTCAGGATCGGCAACGCGAGCTGCGTTGTCGACTACGGTGCACTTTGTCGTAGACAAATCAGCCGCGCATATTGCTGAAGGTGATCTGAGGGTTACGGCGGGTGCCAAAGCCAACGGAATGGACAGCAATGCGGTAACGATAAAGGTGACGGATACCCGGGGAAATATTGCCGGGGGGGTGATCGTGGATATTAGCGCCGTTGGCGAAACGGCGGAAGCGACGGTTACGGCAGACACGTTTGCAAGTAATGATGAGGGTCTGGTGAATGCGATTATCAGAACTCAGACTGCCGGAGAGTATAAGGTCAACGCATCTATACGTGAATCCGGAAGTTCAACCGACACGACAACGCACTTTATCGCCGACCAGGACTCCGCCAACATCACCGACAGCAACCTGAGCGTCACCTCCGGAGCGAAGGCGGACGGGCAGGCAGGCAACGCCGTTGTGGCGCTGGTGACGGATGCGCAGGGCAATCCGGTGGCAAAGGCAGAGGTGACGTTCACGGCCGATAATACAGGGGCCTCGTTTGCGCCTGCGGTGTTGACCACGGGCGATGACGGCAGGGCCAGCACCACGCTGACCAGCACCGTGGCCGGGAAAATTATCGTGACGGCAACGGTAGGCAATAATGCCGCCAGCAAGGAGACGGCATTTATCGCCGACCGGGACACCGCCAACATCACCGACAGCAACCTGACTGTCGCTTCCGGAGCGAAGGCAGACGGTCTGGAGGGCAACGCCGTAGTGGCGCTGGTGACGGATGCGCAGGGCAATCCGG
>NZ_SZXN01000085.1:2636-16878 GCF_005281195.1 Citrobacter sp. wls613 | reverse complement strand
GAAATGACCTGCTTATTCGCACCTTCCCTAAGGTACCAGCACTGGCTCAATGGCTACATACGGCACCTGGTTTACGATTACGATATAAAAGCTCAAGGATGATGAATTCTTTTCTTTATGATTTCGACGTTATTTGTCTCCTGCAACACCACGGGGTTGCTATAACCAGCGACGAACCCGTTGGGTATAGCGTTCCCATTCCAACCCGAAACGTTTTCGAAGCTGTACCTCTTCAACATGGATATGTAATCTGGCTACTACAAACATAAACAACGGTACAGCAAGTATCCCCACCAGGCTGCCAAAGCAGAGAGCAACGGATAACTGGAGCCCGCTCATTCCAAGGTAAATAGGGTTTCGACTCCATGCGTAACAACCGACAGTTACCAGCTTGGTGGTTCTATCCGGATGAAGCGGATTAAGCGTCGTGCCGTTCGTGCTCATCTGCCAAGCGGTGTGCAGTATCATGGTAATACAAACACCGGTCAGCAACACGCTTAGCACTATATTCACGATGTCGAAGGTAAAACGCGGGATTGCAGTCAACACATCAGTGACGAAAAACAGCAATAAGATGAGTGGGGGCGGAAACCATACTCTCAATCGAGTCACGAAGTTACGCATTACACAGACCTATCTCTGAACTAAGCAGCCTGATGGCTGCAAAATGAAAATCCAGTCCTTGCCATTCCTATAGTGACCATGAATCTGACATTATATGCCTGATCTGAAAAGTTATTTTTTTCATAACTGTCCTTATAACGGTGCGGGGTCAGTCCACACCTCTGTTCAGGTGAACAAATTCAGCAGACCACTTCACTGTTAAACCTGTGGCGATTCAGGGTGCCATGTGTATGGCACCTCATCTCTTATTTACTTATTGACTCCGTTACCGCCTGCCAGGTTATAAAGCCACCACTCAGATTATATGTCCTGAAGCCGTGGGCCTGAAGAATACGGTATGCCACATGCCCGCGCAGGCCACTCTGGCACCCTATAAAAATCTCTTTATCTTTAGGCACTTTTTCAAGATTCTCCCGCAGGGAATCCAGTGGAATGGATAGCGCGTCAGGATATTCGCCAAATTGTTTCAGTTCGGCAGGAGAGCGAATATCAAGTAAACAATAACTGCCCGGTTCCCGTTGTAACACATCGCTGACATGACATATGACCGTATCTCCTTTCATTACATTTGTCGCCACCATACCAGCCTGGTTAACGACGTCCCTTGCACTGTTAAAAGGTGGAGCATAAGTCAGCTCAAGATGTTCGAGATCGTTGACGGTAAGCCCCGCGCGCTGTGCGACAGACAGGACATCGATGCGTTTATCAACCCCTTTTTTCCCTGATGCCTGAGCCCCGAGAATTTTACCGGTATCGGGGCTGAACAGCAGTTTCAGACTGATCATCGTTGCCCCCGGGTAGTAACCGGCATGATCAGCGGCATGGACGTAAACCTTCTCGTATCGGGTGCCATGAACTTTCAGCTGCTTTTCATTCGCACCGACGCTGCCAATACTCAGCGAAAATACCTTACAAATGGATGTCCCCTGACTGCCATGGTAAAGGCTGTGACGATCTAGCATGTTATCAGCAGCAATGCGTCCCTGGCGGTTGGCGGGCCCTGCCAGAGGAAAATTAGCGGGTTCCTGAAAGACAAAGTCTGGAGTTTCAACGGCATCCCCCACGGCGTAGATGTCAGGGATACTGGTCTGCATACAGGCATTGACGCTTATGCCTCCCCGTTTACCCACTGCGAGCCCGGCTCCTGTGGCAAGGCTGTTCTCAGGTTTTACCCCGATGGCGAGAATAACCATGTCGGTCTGCAGAAACCCACCCTCAGACAGTGCAACGCGGAATCCCGTCTCTGTCCGCAGTACCTCGGTGAGCGCCGTTCTGAGACGCAGATCCACGCCATGACTCCGGATTTCCTGATGCAGGGCAGATGCCATTTCAGGATCAACCGGAGCCATAACCTGTTCCCCCATCTCCAGCAGGGTCACACTGATCCCCCGTTCGCTCAGAGCCTCCATCACTTCAAGTCCGATAAATCCCCCCCGACAAGCGTGGTGTGAGCTACGTGATGTTGCTCAATCCACCCCAGGATAGCATCCATGTCAGTAAGATTTCGCAGCGTAAAGACACCCTCTTCCTGTAGCCCGGGCAAAGGAGGGACAACCGGAGCGGCGCCGGTACTGAGGAGCAGACGATCCCATTCTTCGCTATAGACCTCCCCTGAGGTCAGATTTTTAACCGTCACCGTTTTATTAACCGGATCCACTGACGTCACTTCATGACAGATACGGACGTCTATGTTAAAGCGGGATTTAAAATCCTCCGGGGTTTTCAGAATCAGTGACTGCCTTAAAGGAATTTTTCCGCCTATATGATAAGGTAATCCACAGTTGGCGAAAGAGACATCGCTTCCCCGTTCAAACACAACAATACTGACATCCTCTGATAACCGACGAGCTCTGGCTGCAGCGGATGCCCCGCCGGCAACACCACCAACAATCACTATTTTCATTACATCCTCTCTGTTCACCCGGGGCAAAAATGCCTGCCAGATATAATCGTTTCCCCGGGCCGGCAGGACGCTGCAGACCTGACGAACACGATGGCAAAATTACGATACCGTTAGTATACTAAATTATATTATATAAAAACACATAGTATGAGAAATCAGCAATGCTCATGAATGAAGACACAAAACGTCAGACAGATATGAAGAATGCGGCCCTGAGGGCAGCAGATGTCTTACGGGGACTGGCCAACAGCGACCGGTTGCTGTTGATGTGTCAGTTAAGCCTGGGGGAAGCGAATGTGGCCGGGCTGGAAGCGGCGGTCGGTATCACTCAGCCGACCCTGTCCCAGCAGCTGGGTGTAATGCGCCGCCTGAAGCTGGTCGAGACCCGACGGGCAGGTAAAATGGTATATTACCGTATTGAGGATAACCGTATCATGACGTTGTTAAATACCTTATATGATCTCTACTGCCCGCAGGCAGGCACCGGTAAAGGAAGCCATAACAACGAATAATATGATCCTGCTTTCCCCGTAAACCGTTTTATCCATGCATCATTAACCCTGTTCAGGCTGTGAAATGCCAGACCGGAACCTGCGATACCTTAACGGGAAAACAACAGTGGTCCGGATATACCAGCCGATGATGCCCGTCACGGACTGTATTTCTCGTTCACGCATTCACTGATTAACCCACTGATTCAATGGTGTTTAATACTGTGACGGTCAGAAAAAACAGCCACAGGAACACGGATGATTCTGCACTGTCAGTAATAGCCTGTGGCTGACAAACCGTTTTTTCTGCTGCCACGGGGTGACATTATTCAAGCAGGCTACGCAACATCCAGGCAGTTTTCTCATGTAACTGGATACGTTGTGTAAGCAGATCTGCTGTGGCTTCATCATTCGCATTATTAACGAGCGGGAACAGGGAGCGTGCAGTTTTAACCACGGTCTCCTGGCCCTGGACAAGATTTTCAATCATGTTTTTTGCTGCCGGAATATCCTTATCTTCATTAACCGCTGTTAAACGTGAAAATTCATGATATGTGCCGGGCGCGAAGCATCCGAGCGAGCGTATACGTTCAGCGATATCATCAACGGCAGTGGCCAGCTCATTGTATTGATTTTCAAACATTAAATGTAAGCTGTTAAACATGGGGCCAGTTACATTCCAGTGATAGTAATGTGTTTTTATATACAGGGTATAGGTGTCAGCAAGAAGCCGGGACAGGCCGTCTGCAATCTCCACCCGGGATGATTCAGCAATACCAATATCAATGATTTGTTTACTCATAACTACCTCTTACACGGTTTCAGTGGAATATACGATATGCGATTATTCTTTCCGGTCTGAGCAAAACACGCCTCAAATTTTTATAATAACCAGGTACACCTGTCGTCTGTCACACTAGCGATGCGCCAGAGCAATATCCTGCGACGGAACAATGAATTTCGCCGTGGCACGTGCCACTGTCTGCTGTCCTTTTGTCAGCCATGCTTCAAGCAGGTAAATCCCCCTGCGTTGCCCAAGCAGTCTGGCACATACCATCAGTTTGTCTCCGGTACAAACGGGTGAAATGAATCTTACCGTCAGTTCAGCCGTCAGGGCTTGCACACCCTGCATGAACAAACAATGAGTCATTGCTGCATCCAGCAGGGTACTCGTCATTCCGCCATGTAAAAGACCCGTATACCCCTGATGCCTGTGATTGGCCGTGTAGTCCGCACATACAGAGCCATCCGGGTGCTCTGAAAACATTAAGTTCACCGTATCAGGGTTGTTGTCGCGGGAACTACAGACCATACAACAGGTATGGGCCTTTCTGGCATCAAGATAACAATTCATCTGTTTCTGCTCAGCGTCCGGTTGTACTGACGGGAGGCATCCGGAATTCAGTCAGCTGAGGGGCTCCCCCGGCATCATTACTGCCTCCTCCACACATTCCGGCTCCTGGTTTATACACAATACGGGTCTGATAAAAATCACCGCCCGTGATGAAATAAACTCATGAATGGCAACAGCGCCCGTTTCCGTGATGATGCTGACGCCCACCCTGGCACGCATTTTCTGCTGTGTTCCCGTCAGAGTGACAGCATTTTTTCCCTTTCGCCTCATGATGAAAGGACTGGCGTCCCTGCTCCGGCTTATTCAGTTCAGTCAGAACACGGGTATCCGGATCACACAGTTCAGTGAACAAACGACGACCACAGTCAGTCTGGTACACCGCGATCTGATGCCCCAGTAATTTACCCAGCATCCGTTCCCCGATGTTACGGACCACAACGCGGCTGACTTGCTGTTGAACCAGCAGGTCAACCAGCTTCCGTTTACCTGAACAATCTGCGCCCAGCGCGGGATTTTCTGTCCGGCTGAGCTCCACACCGCGCTCATCCACCAGGACAAGGTGACTCGCTTTGGTAAAATGATTTGCTACCCGGTCGTCATTCACTGGAATGGCTGTGATCATCTTGTGTAACTCCTTCCCTTTCAGAGTGCATTATTAAGGCCTTGCCCTGAGTGAGACAGTCCACAACCTTAAAACGGGCTGCTTTCAGGACATTGGCCAGTGTCTGCCTTGAAACCCCCATTGCAACAGCCGCTTCCTGCTGTTGCATGCCCAGTAAATCGACCAGCCGTAACGCTTCAAACTCATCTTCTTTTAAATGAACATGTTCAAGCTGGCTCATCGGTCGCGCATTGGGCTTAAAACAGGTATCCGCAGGGCGGCCACAGATGTTACGGGGAATTCTGGGTCTTGGCATGAAGGCTCCTTATTGGCATATGCTATATATACACTCATAAACTGGCATATGCAATATACTCTGCTCACCGGTGGAGAATTTTTTGCTTTACCCTGGAGTCTGTAAGTGGGCAGCAGGTCATGAGAGATGAAGAGAAAGAAAACAGATACTGTATAAGACTCAATTTAAAGTGCTGCCATAAGGGGGTCGTCTCAGAAAACGGAAAATAAAGCACGCTAAGCCGGTGGCAGCGGTCGCAATGGCCTGAACTTCCCCGCACCGACCTTGGCACTGCTGCGCCATAGGTAATCGCCGGTCAGGTTGATATGCTCCCACCCCAGCGGGGACAGATATTGCAGCAACGTGTCGTCCAGCGCCTCGCCCTTATTCAGCCCCGCATGGACGCGGCGGCGCAGCTCCACGCTTTGCAGCCAATCCAGAATGAACAGCGTGCGCTCGATGCGCCCATACATCCGCACCTTGTCGTTGATCGCCTTGCCGGAAGCCTGGAACTGCTGTTGATGCTTGTTCTTGGCCGCATTGAACAGCTTGCCGATGATACGGTCGTGAAGGTCGATGATTTCATCAGTGACGGTGGCCATGCCCTCGATGGCCAGTGCTACCAAGGTGGCGTAACGCCGCTGCGACTCGAACTTGGCCAGGTCGGCGGGCGTCATCTGGCCGCCTTCGCGGGCGATCTTGAGCAAGCGGTTTTGGTGTACCTGCCGTTCGATGCCAGCAGGTAGGTCAAGCGCCTGCCAGGCTTTGAGGCGTTCGATGTGTTCAAGCATGTGGCGCGAGTTTGGCTTGGCGGGCGATTGGCGCAGCCACGCTAGCCACGTCATTTTGCTACCATCCTTGCGCTTGAGCAGTTCGTCCAGGCACTGGCGATGGACAGGTATCAAGGAATCGGCCAATGCCGCATGGATGCTTCGGTTGGCACGGGTAATGGCCTCGGCGCTTGCGCGCTCGATGGCATTCATGGCGGGTAGGATGATGCTCTGCCGCCGCAGGTTTTCAACAAGGGTGCTGGCCAGCACAATGCCTTTGTCTGTTTGCAAGGCCAGTTCGGTCAATGTATGCACGGCTTGCCGGTAATGACTCATGGTGAAGGGCTTGAATCCAAACACCGTTTGCAGCTCGACCAAGTGCTCCCGCCGTGTCTGCTCGCGCTGGCCGTAATGGTTCCAGCTTCCCACCGGCACCTTGAGTTGTGCGGCCACCATGCGCAGCAGGGGCAGAAATGGAGGATCATCGACGCCCAAGAAGATGCCAGGGAATCGCAAGTAGCAAAGCTGCACGGCGAAGCCCAATCGATTCGCGGCGCCGCGACGCTGACGGATCACCGACAGGTCGGTTTCGTTGAACGTGTAGTGCCGTATCAGTTCGTCTTTGGCATCTGGCAGTGTCAGCAGACTTTCGCGCTCGGTGGCGGACAGGATTGAGCGGCGTGGCATGGTCAGTCTTCCCGCAGGTACTGGTACAAGGTTTCGCGGCTGATGCCGAAGTCACGGGCCACCAAGGTTTTCTGCTCGCCTGCCGCAACTCGCCGTTTCAACTCGGCAATTTGTTCGCTGTTCAGCGATTTCTTTCGTCCCCGGTAGGCCCCGCGCTGCTTAGCCAGCACGATTCCCTCGCGCTGACGTTCGCGGATCAGAGCGCGCTCGAACTCAGCAAAGGCTCCCATGACCGACAGCATCAGATTGGCCATCGGTGAGTCCTCGCCGGTGAACGTTAGCCCTTCTTTGACGAACTCCATGCGCACGCCCCGTTGTGTCAGCCCTTGGACGATGCGGCGCAGGTCATCAAGGTTGCGTGCCAACCTGTCCATGCTATGCACCACCACGGTGTCGCCCTCGCGGACGAAGGCCAGCAGCCTTTCAAGTTCGGGACGTTGTGTGTCCTTGCCTGAAGCCTTATCGGTGAATACCTTGCCGACTTCTATTTGTTCCAGTTGTCGATCAGGATTCTGGTCGAAGCTGCTGACGCGAACGTAGCCGATACGTTGACCTTGCAAGATGCCTCCAAAGGTAAAAATGTCAGGATGAAATCTATTACCCTTGGCTGAATGTGTCAATAAATATAAATTAATACCCTACTCTGACGTTGTTTGTGCTCAACATCTGACATCAGGTTAGGGTTAGTCTTAACTGACACCACCTCCCAGGGCCTGATATAAAGCAACACTATCGACTAGGCGTTGTGCCTGGACCGCAACCATATTGATCCGGATTGACTGTGCCTGTTGCTGCGCGATGAGCAGTTGCAGGTAGCTGGCCGCGCCCAGCCGGTATTGCCGCTCGACCGACTGCAAGGAGGCCTGTGCAGCCATATCAGCGGCAGCGAGGGCAGTCAAAGTTTGTGCATCGCTTTCCACCGCGCGCAGGGTGTCGGCGACGTTACGCAAAGACTCCAATACGACGCTCTGGTAATTGGCTACGGCGGCATCAAAAGCGGCGAGCGCCGCTCTTTTTTCAGCGGGTAGCCCTGGATTAAAAAGAGGCTGGGTGAGCTGCGCAACCAGGCCCCACACTGCCGAGCCACCACCGAACAGGGCACCGGTGGTCAGCGCCTGAGAACCAAGGTTGGCGCTCAGGTTGATCTGTGGGTAGAGCTTGGCGACAGCCACACCATAGTCTGCATTGGCCGCATGCAACAGCGCCTCTGACGCCTGGATATCCGGTCGGCGGCGCACCAGTTCTGAGGGCACGACGAGCGGCATCTCGACGGGTAGAGTGAAATCGGCCAGAGTGAAGGCCGGGATGCCACCCGTGCCTGGGGCACGACCGGCTAGCACCGCCAGTAGATGTTCGGTTTGTTGCAGTTGTTTACGCAGCGCAGGCAGTTCTGCCCGCGTTTGCTCCGCCTGAGCTTGTAGGCTCAACGCTTCATCAGGTGAGGCCTGACCGATACGCACGCGTTCATGGGCCAGGCGCAGTTGCTCATCCTGCACGCGCAAAATGGCAGTAGTGGCTTCTAGTTGCGCGGCGAGGCGTGCTCGGGTAATGGCAGCGGTTGCCATGTTGCCGGCAAGGGCCAGGCGCGCAGCATTCAGTTCGAAGCGACGGTAGTCGGCGCGAGCAGCCAAGGCTTCGAGTGCGCGCCGGTTGCCGCCAGCCAGATCGAGGTTGTAATGCACGCCAACGCTGGCGTTGTAGAGGCTGAATTGACGTGCGTCTCCGCTCAACCCTTGGCTACTGGGACTCATTTGCTGGCGCTGAGATCCCAGTGCGACATCTACCTGTGGATATTGCGTCGAGCCCGCCTGTGCGGCAAGAAGCTCCTGCGCCTGTCGCAAATTGGCGCTGATGCTCGCCAGCGTCGGGCTGACATGGAAAGCTTCGTTTATCAGTCCGTCGAGTGCGGATGAACCCAAGCTTTGCCACCATTGCGTTTCGATCGGAAGCCCTTCGACTAGACGTTGTGTTTCGCCGAACTGCGTGGGAGCGGACACGGTTCTATCAGCTACCGGTGTTGCAGTGTAGCGAGCCACATCGGGTGCGGTGGGACGCTGAAAATCAGGGCCGGCGGCGCAGCCGGCCAGACCGGCGGTGACCAGACCAGCTACCAGGTAAGTTGCCGCAAGCCGTCTTTCGAGGCTGATGGGGCGCTGGCATGTTTTAGCGTGCTCCATAAAAATGCTCCACGAAAGGTTTACGGAAAGCTTGGTGGCAGCCCAAGCAGCTTTCCTGCACGTGGGCGAATGATTGGGTCACCGCCTTGCCGTCGCTGCTCGCAGCAGCCAGCTTCATGGCCAGCGCCGCCTCGTGAGTCTGCGCGTCAAAGTTTCTGAACTTGGTCGCATCAGCGCCGAGGTAAGCAAGGATGCGCATTTTTTCAGTAAGCGGTGGCTCGGGGTGTGCAGCAACTTTTGGGGCGAGCTGAACGACCTGAACCCATTCCTCCTGCGAAATCGCACCGGTAATAGCCTGCATGTTGCGCCCGAGTTCCTGCATGATCTTGCGTAGCGCCAGTGGCTCAACCTGGGTAGCGTCACCAGCCCAAGCTGGCAACTGAAAACCCCATAAAAGCAGGCAGGCCGTAACGGTCAGGGTGATAGTTCCAAATGCGTGGCTGTGTTTGCGGTGGGTCATGAAATTCTCCTGTAATTCAATCGTTCTCTCATTCGAACTCCCGCCCTTCGCCAGCTTCCTCATGGGTCACGCCGTCGCGGATGTGGTAGATGCGCTTGAATGTGGGGATGATCTTTTCGTCATGGGTGACGACGATGATGGCGGTCTCGAACTTCCGGGCCATGTCGTTGAGGATGCGGATTACAGCCATGGCGCGCTCGGAATCCAGCGGCGCAGTGGGTTCATCGGCCAGGATCACCGGCGGACGATTGACCAGTCCGCGCGCGATGGCGACCCGTTGCTGCTCGCCACCGGAGAGTTGCGAGGGCATTGCGCGAGCTCGGTGTTGCACATCAAGCGCTGTGAGCAATTCCAGTGCCTTCGCGCGCGACTCTCCATTCGCGACGCCTGCAAGCATCGGCAGCAGCGCCACGTTGTCGGTGACATCGAGAAACGGAATCAGGTACGGCGCCTGGAAAACGAAACCGATCTTGTCACGCCGTAAGGCGCGCAGGTCGCGGACTTTCCAGCCATCGGCGTAGATCACTTCATCGCCCAGCGTCATGCGACCGGCGGTCGGTTCGATCACCGCACCCAGACACTTGAGCAGCGTGCTCTTGCCGGACCCGGAAGGGCCGATCAGTCCCACCACTTCACCAGGCGCAACATGCATATTCACGTCTCTCAAGGCAAAGACAGCGGTGTCACCATCGCCATACCGCTTGCTTAAACTTTCGATGTGTATCCCTTTGCCACTCATCTCAACCTCCAATGGCTTCGGCCGGATCGACCTTGAGTGCTATGCGAATGGCGACGAGGCTAGCTAGAACGCAGATCACGAGCACGGCAAAAAAACCGGCGACAGAATCCATTGGCGTGAGCAGGACATATTTTGGAAAAGCCGGTGCTGAAAAGGTGGCTGTGATCTTGCCGACCACGAAGCCAATCACGCCCAGGGCGAGCGCCTGCTGCATGATCATCGCGGCGATGGTTCGGTTGCGTGTGCCGATGAGCTTCAACACCGCGATCTCACGGATTTTGTCCATCGTCAGCGAATAGATGATGAAGGCAACGATGGCCGCGCTAACGATGGCCAGAATCACAAGGAACATGCCGATCTGCTTGGCCGAGGTGGCGATCAGCTTGCCGACGAGGATGTCTTCCATCTGTGCCCGGGTGTAGACCGTCAAACGCTTCCAGCGCTGGATGGATTCGGCAACCTCGTCCGGCGCATGACCAGGTTTCAGAGTGACCAGCACGGCATTGACGAACGCGTTGCTGCTCTGTGAAGCAATCACGGCATCCAGCAAACCTGGATCACCGGGTCGATTGAAGACCGGGTTGGCTTCGGTGCGACGCCGGCTTTGCCAGATGGCATCGTTGTCCTTGAGGAACTGGGCCTCCTGGGCATCTTTGAGCGGAATGAATACCATCGGGTCGCCGCTGGACGACACCATACGCCGTGTCAGCCCCACGACGGTGTAATGATTGCGGCGAATGGTAAGACGATCTCCCAGTTTGAAGCCGGTGGCGATGTCGGCCACAGCCTCGTAGTGACCGCGCGTGATCTGGCGTCCAGCGACGAGATAAGGAGGCCATCCGGGTGTAGCCCCCAACGCACCGGGCGCGATGCCGACCACCATGGTGCGTACATCACTCTCGCCCTTGCGTACCTGCATGGTCAGGTAGGTCGCGTTCGCTGCCTGTGAGACTCCCGGCATGGCGAGAATGGCGCGATACACGTCATCGTTGAGGCTGGACGACTCCGCATAAGGACCCAGAGTATCCTTTTGCACCACCCAAAGGTCAGCGCCACTGTTGTCGAGCAACGCCTTGCCGTCGTCCACCATGCCTCGGTACACCCCAGCCATGACTAGGGTGACGCCGATCAGCAGACCCAGACCGATGCCGGTGAAGACGAATTTCCCCCAGGCATGGAGAATGTCGCGGCCGGCCAGGCTGATCATCGTGAAACTCCCGGGATATGCTCGACCACATGGATGCGGCTGCGCGCCGTCAGTGCCTTTTCGCTATAGGTCACAACCTGGTCCCCATTCTTGAGCCCTTCGCGCACCTGCACGTAACCATTGAGGTCGGAAGTGCCGAGCTTGACCGGGGAGAAATGCAGATCACCATCCACGATTTGCCAGACACCAACTTTATCGCCTTCACGCTGGACGGCAGCGTTGGGGATCAGTGGAGCGGCCGGGAGCGCCGGCAAGTCAACCGTGACTTCGGCCAGTTCACCCACTGGTGGCAAAGGTTCTGGTTTGTTATCGAATGTCACCTTGGCAAGCGTTTCCTCGGTTACCGCGTCGGCCTTGGGTTCCACCCGCAGCACGCGACCTTTCAAGGTCTGGCCACCACGCGAACGCAGGACGATATGAGCCGGCAGCCCCCCAGCCAGCCCCGATGCGCTGATCTGGTCGAAGCGCACATTGATCCACAAACTCTTGGGGTCGATCACTTCCACCACGGCCTGGCCCGCGACGATGGTCGTGCCGGGATCGGCATCGCGCACGGCGACTACACCGTCGACCGGCGCGATCAGGCGCAGATTGCTCCGCTGCGCGACGAGTGCTTCGCGGTCGGAGCGTGCCCGGGCAATATCTTCCCGAGCGGCGGATAGGGCGGCATCGGCGATCTGCAGTTCCTGCCGCTTGGTGGTGACGATTTCCTCGCTGGTCGAGCGCACCGCAAACAATTGCTCATAGCGGCGCGCCTGGGTTTGCGCGTAGGCTTGCCGGGCTTCTGCCTCGCGCAAAGCCGCTTCCGCCCGCTTGAATACAGACTCCTGTGAGCGCACCCGATCATCAAGGTCGACCGGCTCCATCTCGCCGAGCACCTGTCCGGCCTTGACCTGGTCGCCTACATGCACCTCCAGGCGTTTGACGCGCCCGGCAAACGTCGGCCCGATCTTGTAGGTGTAGCGCGCCTCCACCGTGCCGATGCCGAACAGCGCCGGTGTGATAGCCCGTGATTCCACGCTTGCCACCGTCACAGCGACCGGGGCGAGCGGCCCTGATCGCAGACCGACATAAATAAAAAGCACCAGCAAAGGAATGATGACGGCAAGCAGTGCCAAGGTGCGGCCTTGCAAGGGTAACTTTTTCATTGCGCACTCCTTATGCCACGCCGATAAATTGCAAAGACGCGCGGCGCATCGCGGTGCATACGTCCCACATCACCCGCCAACAGCGATTGCATGACCAAGCCCTGGATCGTGCCAATGAACAGCGTTGCCGCCGCCTCGTTGTCAAGCGAGGGAGACAACTCGCCGCTGGCCTTGCCTTTCTCGATGAGACGATGCAAACGTTCGCTGTAGCGCTGAATCAAGGTTTGCACCATGCGCTTGGCCGGTGTCGATTCGGCACGCTGAAGCTCACCAAACATCATTCTTGGCACGCCTGGGTGCTCAGCTACGAATTCGATATGACTCATGAACATCGCCTCCATGGCTGCCAAGGGCGACTCGATTCCTTGTGCGGATCGATCGATTCTGGCTAATAGGCGCTCTGCTACCCACTCCATGACCGCCTGCCAAATGGCTTCCTTGTTCGGGAAGTGCCGAAACAGCGCACCCTGGGTCAAGTTCATGTGTTTAGCGATAGCCGCAGTGGTTATCTCGCTTGGGTTTTGTGAACCGGCAAGCGCCACGACGGACTCGACAGTTACGGCACGACGTTCATCGGCCGGCAGATGCTTTGGATGGGTGTCCACGAGCACTCCTGGTAAGATAGTAATTGATTACTATCTTACCACAAGAGGCAACTCAAACAAGAGAAAACCCGACGTACTCGTCAATATCTAGAGTCTGCAATGGGCTTAACGTGCTTTATTTTCCGTTTTCTGAGACGTCCCCAGTATGGCAACCACGATCAGTCTGCTGGAGCCGGTTATAGCCGCACTGCTGGCCGTTGTGCTCGTCGGTGAAAGGCTGCCGCCTTCCGGATGGGCAGGCGTCGGACTGATAGTTGCGTGTCTGGGGCTCATCACCGTTCCGGCTGGAAAGTTACGTTTCAGTCTGTTCCGGCAACGGAAAGAAAACTTTGAAATCGCAAAAAGGAAAGAATTATGAAAGATAAAGCGTCATTTGACTCATTTTCGGCTCTCGATATGCGTGCCGGTACCATCATCAGGGTTGAGGAGAGTAAAACATCAAAGCCCACCTGGCGCATGACTATTGACCTAGGACCAGAACTGGGAACAAGGGTGTCATGCGGTGCGTATACTAACTATGCAGCAGAAGACCTGCAGGAAACGCAGGTAATCTGCATCGTCAATCTGGGTACCATGAAGATGGGACCTGAAAAGTCAGAGGTGCTGGTACTTGGTGTGTCTGATGGTTCAGGCGGGACGATCCCGCTGACGACAGAAAAGCGCGTCGATAACGGTGAATGCGTTTTCTGAAAATCGGCAGATAAAGCCACGTATGGGCAAGAAAATGCTTCCTAAAAATTTCAGTGAATATGTCTGCTTATCGCTCAAAGCTGCCTGTCAAAGTGGTCAAGCTTCACATAGCTCAGAGGTACAAAAAATAACCTTAACGAATGGAAGGGACTTCCCCTGGATATGCGCCTGATTAACTCTTGTGCAATCATGGGGTAAACATAGCCCCGGAGGGATTCGTTATGACCATCACGACTGTCGGTATCGATCTTGCTAAAAATGTGTTCGCTGTTCACTGCGTTGACCAACACGGTAAAACTGTTCTGGTTAAACCCAAAGTATCGCGTGCTGCCCTTCCTGAGCTGATTGCCAGTTTACCTCCCTGTGTTATCGGGATGGAGGCATGCTCCGGGGCTCACTACTGGGCAAGGTTGTTTCGGCAATATGGTCATGAACCACGGCTGATGGCTGCTAAATTTGTATCTCCTTACCGCATGGCCGGTAAATCAGGC
>NZ_SZXN01000085.1:0-2626 GCF_005281195.1 Citrobacter sp. wls613 | reverse complement strand
ATGATGCAGCTGATGCTCAGGCTATCTGTGAAGCAGTTCGTCGCCCGCATATGCGGTTTGTACCAGTGAAGGATGAGAGCCAGCAGGCGATGCAATGCCTACACCGTATCAGACAGGGTTTTATCGAAGAGAAAACAGCAACATATAACCGATTGAGAGGTTTGATATCGGAATTCGGTGTCATCGCCCCACAAAGTACAGATGCCCTGCGTCACATGGTTTCTGAGCAGAAGAGTTCTTTGCCACTTCAGGTTCAACAATGTGTTAATGACCTGCTGGAACACATTGATCGTATTGAAGATAATATTACTGAATATGACCGGATTTTGTCCCGCATGGCAAAAACAGATCACCGCAGCCAGCGATTGATGGAACTGAAAGGGATTGGTCCCACAACGGCCTGTGCGCTGGTCGCCAGTATCGGTAATGCACACGATTTTAAAAATGGGCGACAACTGGCAGCCTGGCTGGGACTAACGCCATCGCAGTACAGCAGTGGTGGGAAATCAAAGCTTGGCAGGATAACTAAAGCTGGCGATTCGTATCTGCGAACGCTACTGGTTCAGGGGGCTCGTTCGGTTCTGATTGGTGCCGAGAAAAGGACTGATTTATTCAGTCGTTGGGTCTGTTCACTGGTCGATCGCAGAGGATACTGGCGTGCCGTTGTAGCCATCGCCGCCAAAAACGCAAGGCTGTGCTGGGCATCATTGCATTACGGTGATGATTTCAGGCTGTACTCAGCCAGCTAAAGCACGAAACAAAATAACCATCTGACCTGCAATTCGTTGATGATAAAGGGTTAGACCCCGTGAGGCCTATCTGGCTATTGTACAGGATATACGTATCCGCTTAACGAACAAGAACCTCACGCGCGTCTTTCATCAGGGTCCGAATCGATGACGATTCATCATGGCCGTTTATAGTACCGCAGTCTCTCCCCTTTATTTTTACTGAAGAGCAGACAGAAACCATAAACACCGGCGTTGACACGCCGGGGAAGCCCTTATAGTACAATAATTTTCGAAATCCAACCCATCCCGCCTACAGGAATGACGGATTTTTCGGCGGTTCCGGCGTAGACCCACCACAACTGCTGTATAGCTTGTGGGTAAGTGATAATGAAGTGCAAACGAGATGGCGCAAATACTCTTTTGGTTTATCTTTTAATTACTTACGTATTAAAAGATAAACCAAAAAATAAAAGACATTACTGTTATCCCCTTTAAAAAGTGGATAACCGAACAGCATCGGCGCGAGCGCCTCAAAAGTAGCTCCCCACGCTAAAGCGCGGGGCATTCAGAACGGAATCCCTCGATGGCTAACAGCTCGCCTGTTAGCCATCGAGGGATTGGACAAATCCGGCCACGCCGGATACGTCAGCAAATATCGCTGAAGAATTAGCTTACACGCTCGTAAGCGGCTCTTACGACCCGCTAACGCGGAGATACGCCCCAACTGCGGCTTCGCCTTGTTGTGACCACTCCGACCGCGCACAAAAGCCTCTGAGCCGCTTTTAGCGGAATATGGCTTTGCAAGGTGAAGGGATGGATAGGCGATCCCTTTCGATCCCTCACTGGTATCGGCGGCTAACCCTCGGTGCTACCTGTCATTTCATCCTGCCGCCTTACATGCGCTAACGCGCATAAATCCCCGTTCCTCAGTGGAACGAAAACTCACGCTAACAGGGTAGTGACCGGGTAGCCACGATAACTGCCAACAAAATTAGCTTATAGGTTAATTCTACCTTGTCTGAAATTAGCCTATAGGTTAATATTAATAGAAATGGGAGGTCACATGTTTAGCGTTGTTTATCACCCGGAAGCCAGGGAAGAAGCCACAGCATTACCCGTAAAAATCAGGGTGAAGTTTGACCGTCTCATCGGCAAACTGGAGTATGACGCCCGATTACTGCGGGAGCCGGACACGAAGCCCCTGGGCGATGGACTTTTTGAGATCCGCACGATGGGGACGGACATAGCCAGGGGAATCTGGGTATACCACAAAGGCAATACCATCATCATGCTCCGTGTTTTCATCAAGAAGTCACAGAAAACGCCAGCGAAAGAAATCGATCTCGCCAAAAAGCGGTTAGCGGAGGTACTTAATGAAACTGGTAAGCCATAAAGAACTGCATAACGAGTGGATGCAGGACGATGAATATCGCGCTGCATGGCAGGAAGAAGAACGTAAGGAAAAGCTCAGGGAGCTGCTTGCTGAATGGCGCAAGCATGACAACCTGACAAAAGCGCAGGTTGCTGAACGCATGGGGGTTACACCTCCGGTTATTTCTCGCCTGGAAAACAACATCACCAAAGCCAGCATCGACACACTGACCCGCTACGCTCACGCCTGCGGCATCAAGAAACCTGTCATTGCCCTGTACTGAATAGCCAGCCCTCCGGGGCTGGCCTTTTTGTTTCGGTCAGTCCCAAAATTTTGTTAAAGCAAGTTTAAAATGTCACCTGTTTCTCCAAAGTTGAAATGTCACTTCTAAGCCAATCTATTTATACATAATCTTTACATCTTTCCCCGGTGACAAAGTGCTAATTGGTCTGTAATGTTCAATGTGTGGCAGGCAAGCCGCCGGTGACTTAGGGAAGGTGCGAACAAGTTCCTGATATGAGAT
>NZ_SZXN01000086.1:0-1700 GCF_005281195.1 Citrobacter sp. wls613 | reverse complement strand
GAAGCGAACCGGGGGAACTGAAACATCTAAGTACCCCGAGGAAAAGAAATCAACCGAGATTCCCCCAGTAGCGGCGAGCGAACGGGGAGCAGCCCAGAGTCTGAATCAGCATGTGTGGTAGTGGAACGGTCTGGAAAGTCCGACGGTACAGGGTGATAGTCCCGTACACAAAATCACATGTGTTGTGAACTCGAAGAGTAGGGCGGGACACGTGGTATCCTGTCTGAATATGGGGGGACCATCCTCCAAGGCTAAATACTCCTGACTGACCGATAGTGAACCAGTACCGTGAGGGAAAGGCGAAAAGAACCCCGGCGAGGGGAGTGAAAAAGAACCTGAAACCGTGTACGTACAAGCAGTGGGAGCCCTGATTTATCAGGGTGACTGCGTACCTTTTGTATAATGGGTCAGCGACTTATATTCTGTAGCAAGGTTAACCGTATAGGGGAGCCGAAGGGAAACCGAGTCTTAACTGGGCGTTAAGTTGCAGGGTATAGACCCGAAACCCGGTGATCTAGCCATGGGCAGGTTGAAGGTTGGGTAACACTAACTGGAGGACCGAACCGACTAATGTTGAAAAATTAGCGGATGACTTGTGGCTGGGGGTGAAAGGCCAATCAAACCGGGAGATAGCTGGTTCTCCCCGAAAGCTATTTAGGTAGCGCCTCGTGAACTCATCTTCGGGGGTAGAGCACTGTTTCGGCTAGGGGGTCATCCCGACTTACCAACCCGATGCAAACTACGAATACCGAAGAATGTTATCACGGGAGACACACGGCGGGTGCTAACGTCCGTCGTGAAGAGGGAAACAACCCAGACCGCCAGCTAAGGTCCCAAAGTCACAGTTAAGTGGGAAACGATGTGGGAAGGCACAGACAGCCAGGATGTTGGCTTAGAAGCAGCCATCATTTAAAGAAAGCGTAATAGCTCACTGGTCGAGTCGGCCTGCGCGGAAGATGTAACGGGGCTAAACTGTGCACCGAAGCTGCGGCAGCGACACTATGTGTTGTTGGGTAGGGGAGCGTTCTGTAAGCCGTTGAAGGTGTCCTGTGAGGGGTGCTGGAGGTATCAGAAGTGCGAATGCTGACATAAGTAACGATAATGCGGGTGAAAAACCCGCACGCCGGAAGACCAAGGGTTCCTGTCCAACGTTAATCGGGGCAGGGTGAGTCGACCCCTAAGGCGAGGCCGAAAGGCGTAGTCGATGGGAAACAGGTTAATATTCCTGTACTTGGTGTTACTGCGAAGGGGGGACGGAGAAGGCTATGTTAGCCGGGCGACGGTTGTCCCGGTTTAAGCATGTAGGCGGAGAGTTTAGGTAAATCCGGACTCTTATTAAACGCTGAGGTGTGATGACGAGGCACTACGGTGCTGAAGTAACAAATGCCCTGCTTCCAGGAAAAGCCTCTAAGCATCAGGTAACACGAAATCGTACCCCAAACCGACACAGGTGGTCAGGTAGAGAATACCAAGGCGCTTGAGAGAACTCGGGTGAAGGAACTAGGCAAAATGGTGCCGTAACTTCGGGAGAAGGCACGCTGATGGTAGGTGAAGCGACTTGCTCGTGGAGCTGAAATCAGTCGAAGATACCAGCTGGCTGCAACTGTTTATTAAAAACACAGCACTGTGCAAACACGAAAGTGGACGTATACGGTGTGACGCCTGCCCGGTGCCGGAAGGTTAATTGATGGGGTTATCCG
>NZ_SZXN01000083.1:0-1193 GCF_005281195.1 Citrobacter sp. wls613 | reverse complement strand
TGAATCGCCACGGATAATTTAGACACTTTCGAGCCGTTGATAATACTGGTTTTCATATTCAGCCGGTGGCATCTGATTACTTGAGCCATGTCGACGTCTACAGTTATAAAACATTTCGATGTAATCAAAAACATCGCTGCGGGCTTCTTCCCGCGTTCCGTAGATCTTTCTCTTTATCCGTTCGCGTTTCAGTAGCTGGAAAAAGCTTTCAGCAACCGCGTTGTCGTGGCAGTTACCACGACGACTCATGCTGCCTTCCAGACCGTGTGATTTCAGGAACGACTGCCACTCATGGCTTGTGTATTGACTGCCCTGATCAGAATGAACCAGCACTTGTTTTTGAGGATTACGCCGCCACACCGCCATCAGTAATGCATTCAGGACAATGTCTTTTGTCATCCGGGGTTGCATTGACCAGCCGATAACTTTTCGGGAGAACAGATCAACCACCACGGCCAGATACAGCCAGCCTTCGTGGGTTCGAATGTAGGTTATATCCGTCACCCAACGCTCATCCGGTGCGTCCGGATTGAACTGACGCTGGAGCCTGTTGGGTGCCACGATGCTGACTTCACCTTTGCGGGCCCGCGGACTCCGGTACCCGACCTGAGCCTTTATTCCTGCACGTCTCATCAACCGCCAGACCCGGTTCACTCCGCACTGTTGCCCGGTATCACGCAGATCGAGATGGATCTTGCGATAACCATAGACACAGCCTGACTCAAGCCAGAACTGCTTAATCTGCCCGGTCAGCTTCTGGTCTGCCTGGTGACGCTGTGAATGTGGCTGCTGAAGCCAGACATAAAATCCACTCGGATGAACATCCAGAACCCGGCAGAGCAAACGCACAGGCCAGCACAGGCTATTGTCACGGATAAAGGCGTACCTCAGTCGGACAGTTTTGCGAAGTACGCCGCGGCTTTTTTTAGTATGTCTCTCTCGTCGGTAACCCGCTTCAGCTCTTTATGAAGTCGCCGGATCTCAGACTGGGCATCGGACTGCGTTTTAGTGGCTGAAGAATCAGGGCCGTACTTTTTTACCCAGGCATAGAGGCTGTGTGTGGTGATATCAAGACGGGTGGCAACACTTGCTATGGAATGACCACGATCAACAACCTGTTTAACCGCTTCGATTTTGAACTCTTCGGGATAACGTTTACCGCTCATGGGCACCTCTCTTTTAAGTCATCTTAA
>NZ_SZXN01000084.1:0-3200 GCF_005281195.1 Citrobacter sp. wls613 | reverse complement strand
GGTCGCTGGTTCAAGTCCAGCAGGGGCCACCAAATAAAACAAAGGGTTACGATGAAAATCGTAACCCTTTGTTGTTTCCCAGGCTTCCTGTAGGCTACCTTTCACCGGTAATAATCGGCAATCAAGCAGAACATTCGCATACCATCAGCGCCAGTCGATACCGTCAATCAGGCATCCTGCCTCGTAGTTTTCCACCATGTAGGCATCATTGCGCGATTCATATATCGCCAGGCGGTTATATTCCGGCTCGTCTTTCGCCTGCTTCCTGACGCCGTTCTTTTGCCAGTACAGCGAGATATTGCTCAGGGTCGTAACCCATACCGCATCGTCGGGAAAGAAAGGCACCACAATGGCCGGAAGCCCGCCAATGGTGGGGTTCTTGAGCATAATGTCATTGATCAGCCGCTCGTAGTTTGGCCGGTCTGGTGAGAGGTGGCGTACAAAAGGCCACTCCTTCCGAAACAGCGTCTCAGCGCTACAAATTGACACCAGACCGTTCCTGTACTGCTCCGCTATCGCTGACTGCCAGCCATCCAGCACAAGGGCGTCAACGGTGCCGTAATCCCCTGACTCAATGATTTTGTTGCTCTCATCGCGGCCAGCAACCGAGAGGCCGCTGATAACTCGTTGAGGGGCTTCCTGTCGGTATTTTTCCAGCCAGCCGAACCCGCAATCCTGGCGCTTAGGATAAGCGCTTGCGTCGGAGGGATCGGCGTAATGGGTGCCATTAAAACCAACCAGAAGGCGATCCAGCGCTCTCTGGCGGTCAATGGCCGCCTTTACCAGTTCGGGGTAGTTTTCAACCGTCGCCCATGATTCAAGGTCGGCATAAGGAATGCTGACGTCGAGATTCACCTTTCTGCACTGGTAGCGATGCGGCGCGAGTGATGCCGCATTCTGCGGATTGCGGCGCCCTGAATTATTGATATGAGCCAGAGGGCCGCCAGTGCCGACAAGAACCCGCTCCCCTTCCTGATTAGTAACGGGGAGGACATTAATTTTTGTCAGAAAATCCGTACTGTGGCTGGCCCCCAGCTCACCCGTCAGCGCCGGGGTGGGCGTGACCTCGCTGTAGATGGCAATGGCCTCTTTACCCGGAACGGAGCCAAGCTGTACGGCATCATCCCGGCTCACCGCCGTCAGAATATTACCAATCACCGTCAACATTGAGCGCTGATCCTGATCGCCCGGAATGACAGCGGCCGGCGGAGTCGGTCGCCCAGGCGCACTGGCGGAGAAAAAATGCGGGGAGGCATTGCTGCTGTTGCCCTCATTACGGGCCTGAAACTCTGCGTCGTTGGCCAGCCTGGAAATCTCCTCTCCCAGCTTCTTGTTCTCCCGTTCCAGTTCGGCCCGAATGACCGGGGAAGCGGTTTTCATCGCCTCGATATTTTTGTAAAAGAGCGCACGGGCGCGATCGAGTGGATTCATGGTTAAGCTCCCCCTTGGCTCAGACCTTTACACGGCTCGCGGCCATCGGCCAGCGCCTGCATTTTCTGCGGGCTGGTACGCGCCATAGCCATTTGCGCGGCGGAAGGCGACCGGCGAATAACCTCTTTCATCACTGAGGGTACCGGGCCGGGGAACAACGAAAGTGGCGTTTCGGCATCCCCGGAGGCGGACTGAAGATGCTGTTCGGCAGGGTGTGAATTGTCGTTTTTTTTGACGTCATTGAGCACGTCTTTCAGCATGTTATCAAACTCATAGTCCATGCCCTGCGTCATGCAATGAAGCCCCCAGGCAATTTCCAGCAAAGGCCGCAGGCTACCCAGTAACGCCCGACACTCAGGCTCAATAACCAGAGCGCGCAGCTCCTTATGCTGGTTGATATATTCAAGCGCGGCTTGCCCAGCATCAAACCGGGCGGTAATTACCTCAGCCTGCGCCTTCTCAATCAGCGGGTTAATGCGCTCCAGCTTTTGCATCGCCATCCCGGAAAGGAACGTGGTGGTATCGGATGCCTCCGTTTCAACGCCACCAGACGCCAGGAGGTTACGCTCCCACTCGTCCGACTGGTGATGAGCCTCTTCTTTCAGGCTCTCACGGGTAGCCAGCAGGTTTTTCAGCGTGGTTTGTTTTTCAGCGAGTACGGCGTAGCAGCCTTCGAAATAGGCTCGCTTTTCATCAATATTTTCCGCCAGCGCGGTGATTTTCTTGTCAATGCTCATGCTCTGATCTCCTGATGTATAACAGTTTCACTGCACGCCTGTCAGCGTGAGGTTTCGCGGTTATCTTTCACCAGTCGCCGCAGCCGTGTCGCGTCATAAAAGTTGTCAGGAGACGGGGACAACAAAAACTGTATAACAGTAAAAACAGGGTAACGGATAATGCGCTTTCACCAGCCCGGAGCAAATGCGATGAAAAGCCCAGCCAGAAATAAAAAATCCACACTGCGCGCCCTGCGCATCCCGAATGAGATCGATCAGGAAATCTGCCACGCGTCAGCAGCGGGTGCTATCAGCTATTCCGCCTGCCTGATTGAACTGATTCGCATGGGACTGAAGAACGCTCACGCAGCGACCCCTTACGGGGCATCTGAACGTGAGCGGGTCGCTGAAGATTTGCTGTCGAGGATTAAGGGATCGCCTCAGGGTCGGCACCGGGCCTGAAGGCTCTCCCGCCTCCGGGCTTGTCTGGCGCAGCTGCTTTCTGTGGCGCCTCGCCAGCGGCAATATCCTTACGCCTTCGTTGGGGAATAAGTCCCTCGTAAGCGTTAAGCGTGGTAAACGCTGCACTACATTCAAGGTTCTGGCACTGATGGTACTGTCGCACAGTGAAATCACTGAGGCGGCGGCTTGTACGTGTGTGTGCGGCATGCCCGCAATGAGGACAGGTAAACATAAATTCTCCCCCACAGGGAGTTAGACTCGGCGCCATTATCGCTAATTGCTCAGGGGGGGGGCAATGTCAGCCTTGTGCATAGTTGTTGAATCTCTTTCAAAATCCTTCATCAAAGGTTTTTTAGCAAGAATGAATCTCATTAACGCCAAAAAACACCAAACTCAACTCCCGTCACGCAAATCTCAAAAAAGCATGATTTTTACCCCTCACCAAACGCTCCATACGCCGTTTTGAGCACTTTTCCACAGCTAAAATCATTATTGCACCTCTTTGGTGCAAATTCGTCATAACCCGTCTGGTGAGCCCAAAGCGCGCGCTTGATTCCCCGCCTCGCCTGCGCGCCAAACCCCCGCCTTTTT
>NZ_SZXN01000089.1:3172-43189 GCF_005281195.1 Citrobacter sp. wls613 | reverse complement strand
AACACTATCAGTAAGTTGGAGTCATTACCTGATTTTCTTTGCGCTGTTGTATTGTTATTTCATTGCGAGCATTTTTACAAAAAAAAACTATGCGCAGAAGAATTTATTAATTTATCAGCTGTTAACGCCAGAACCTCTTAAACAGGTTCCAAGGGTATCCAGCGACTGGTTTTTTGTAAGCCATGCAGATGAAGGTAGCCATCTTCAACGCAGTGAAATAGTTTTTACGGGGATACCAAAGAGTGATGTTCAGAGAGCAGAGGAAAAATTAAACGCATACATTGAATCTTATCCTGCAAGTCGCGAGATGATGAGTGTCGTTGTTGAAGCTAGGGCTGGGAATTATGATGTGAAAGTCATCCACTACAAATCGGATGAATGAAAATAAAAGGCCATCAAATTTGCTGATGGCCTTTTTCGATTACTCGATATCGAGCGGGTCTTCGGAGAGGAGCATCCCGGTATTGTCGGCGTACAGGTGGTCGCCGGAGAAGAACGTCACGCCACCGAAGTTGACGCGCACATCGCTTTCTCCAATGCCTTCACCTGCGGCACCCACTGGAATAGCGGCAATTGCCTGGATACCGATGTCCAGTTCTTCCAGATCGTCTACCTGGCGTACTGAACCGTAGATGACCAGACCTTCCCATTCATTCTGTACCGCCAGGCGCGCCAGTTCGGCATCAACCAGCGCACGACGGACAGAGCCGCCGCCATCGACCAGCAGAATGCGACCACGGCCATTTTGTTCGAGCAGATCGTACAGCAACCCGTTGTCCTCGAAACATTTTACCGTGGTGATTTGTCCGCCAAACGACGACCGTCCCCCAAAGTTAGAGAACAGTGGTTCCACGACGTTGACATCTTCCTGGTAGATGTCACAAAGCTCGGATGTATCGTATTTCATAGGCTCAACGTTCAGTTGCTGCGAGAATTTTTAGTATATCGCGCTATGTGTACTGTTGGCAAAATCATCAATTGTTAATTAGTGTCCAGATCAATAACTATTCGTATTTTTCATTGAAAAACAGTTAATTGCTGATTTTTAAAACAGCCGATACTGACCTACAATTACCCGTATTTCCATCTGTAAAGTATCCCCGAGGTATCTCCGGAAGATTGCTGGAGCATAAAAGAAAGCCCTATGAGAACGATCAGATTCACCAAAGCCGTGCTGATGCAACTCCCCGTTCCCTGATGCCGGCAAACGCCTTGAATATGCTGATAGTGTCGTTAATGGGTGCGGCTGCGCGTTACGTCTAGTGGCAGCAAAAGTTTTTGTGTGTCCCGAAAGCGCGACGGAAAATTTTACCGTGTGACGTTGGGCAAGTTCCTGGATATGACTATTGAGCAGGCCAGAGAGCGGGCATATGGTTTGGTGGCCCGTTCAGGCGTGAAGAAAAAGGCAGTAAAGCCCAGGCTGATTTATGGGCACGTGTTCTGCGTGCTGTCTATCGCTATGCATATGATAGCTACCGTGATAAAGATGGTGGGAGATTGTTACCGGATCCGCCCACAACCATTTTAAGTACAAAAATGCTTTGGAATGGAAATACACGGAGAACAACTAAAATCAGAAATAATGATTTAGGCAACTGGCTCAAGGCCCTTGATACCGTAAGACAATGGGCTATAGCAGGCTATAAAACTGATGTGTTGATGGGGGGTGAAGCCCAACCGTACGGAAATGTACGCTAAGAACGTAACTTTATGATTTAAATTTATAAAGTTGTTGAATTATTGGTTTGATTTACGTTGATTTGATGGCCAAGTACGCTCGTATTGCAAGTAAGCGTGTTCGGGAATAGCGACGAGTATTGCAGACAGTCTGCTAAGTGGTCTTTATTTCAGCAGATCTGCCTGCCAATTCGATTTACCTCTGCTGCTGGTTGTAACCAACCGGGCGGCTCCAGTCATCGTCGTATTTGATATTCCCTTCGATATAAAACCACTCAATGCCTGAGTAGGTGATGGCGATATTTTCCATCATGCCCGGAGTGTGGGAACCCGGCATATAAGCATGAGCAGCATTGACGGACATGATTACGATGTTGTTAAGCGTAATTCGGTAAATCTCGTATTCGACACCCGCCTCGTTGATGTCGTAATAGTGGATTACTGCCTTTTGCAGCCGCTTACTTTGGCAGACTGCAACCGCAAAATATGGCGAGGTCTTATCGATCTCTTTGTGCAGGGTAAAAGCGTTGTGTTCGCGCGAACCCATCAGCTTACCAGTGTTGCGGCATGTGTTTTGGTACACACCGTAACTGCTGTTCATGATTTCAATTGCACCCTCACGGCCCAGCGCCATGCAACTGCCTTTGATCAGCTGTCCATTTTCATCATAAATATACATATAAGCTGGTAATGACATTTATAGATCTCCTTATTTTGTGCTTAATATCTGCCCGTTTCTGTCAATGAAAAAGTTGTAACGGTAATTCTTTCCGTTCAACGTGTATGAAGCCGCATAGATATAGCCCGGCGTTATCGGTATTTTTAAGCACGTTTCAGGATAGGAGAGAGCTACATGCGAATTTTCCGCCAATGTCTTGTATTCATTCCCCTGCTCAGAATAAACGCCGTATCGGCTCAGAACGTCCGATTTATTAACAGAGAAGCAAAGCGAATTATTTATAATAGGGAAACTACGCCATGGGGGAACGCTGTCGCCAGCGCCACACCCAGCCAGCGCAAAAAAGGCAGGAATGAGAAAGTAGTGTTTCAATGCGGGAACCTCCCTAATACTTTCTCATAGCGGGATATGAGGCTAAGGACAGGCTCAGATGGATCGTAATCCTTGAGGCGATACAAATCAGAGCGGTTGCCGAATCCATACGTTTTAAGCAGCCAATAATCAGCCACCATTGCAGCCTGCTGCTCTAAGCCGTAATCCAAGAGTATGGCCTTATCTAACGTGTAATAGTAATCAACTGCCCAAGAGAACAGGCCCCGCATCCTTACCATCATCCCGCGCTGATGCTGCCAAACGTGCATCATTTCATGTAAAAAAAGATGCTGCCCACCAACGCGATCGTTATTAACATGCGGCTGTGAAAAGTCAGGCTCATAAGTACCTTCCTGAAAGTACAATTCGCCGTTGGGCGTCATGGCGTAGTTGTTCTTTTGGAGGTTGAAAGGTAGATAGCTGCTGCGGTGGATCCAGACTTCGTTATAGCGGATGGTGAAAGCGTAGAGGGTACGGGCCAAGTTAATCTCACCAAGCGTAAACAGCCGTAACCCGCCCCGGTCTATCTCGTTCATTTCCCTTATCATTGGAGACATCATCCATTGGTAAAAAACACCTTAATACGCCTTAAAGTAAATTTTTTCCTGTTAAAAAATGCGGGAAATATCAGAAATTGTCACAAACTGCGGCTACGCCGCTTCTAGCGTTAAGCCCCTCTGGTTTGGGGAGCAACCGTACGAGATCGTACGCTAAGAACGTAACTTTATGAATTTAAATCTACAAAGTCGTGGCGTTGTCGGTCAGATTTACGTTGATTAGATTACCGGGTTTATTAGCATAGTTAATGCCGGAAACCGCACGGATACTGACATTAATGGAAAAAGTAAATAAAACCCTCATTTTCTTTACTCGCCCAATCTGCTTAAAAAATGCACTTAGCGTACGCTCTCGTACGGTTGGGCTTCAGGCCCCGTGATCGGTTAAGTAAGCTGGGAAACGCTGATTTTAGTACTTATAGGTCACGGTGTTTACCGTTCGTTGGTATCCCCCCGAGGTATCTCCGGAAAATATAAAAAACATGGAAAAACCTCGCGACCCTCTATTTGTAAGGGTTGCGAGGCGTTATGCGATTCTAAAAATTGAAATTGTTAATTGATATTTGTCAGTTAAACAGACCACTGGCTTAGGAAAATTCCAACCACAAACAGCAGGTTAGTTAATAGTGCCGCTTTTACGGTGCGTTCCAGCATCGGGCGCATTGCCTCAGGGTTCATCTCACGCATCACGTAACGCGCCTGTTTGAAAAGCAGCGGAGCGGCGAGGATAAACAGCCATCCCCACAGACTTTGCAGCGAAAACAGATTAAACAGCGCCAGGCAAACCAGCGTCCCCATCAGCAGGCAGGCATGGTAACGACGTGCATTCACGGCCCCCAGACGCACCACCAGCGTGTTTTTACCGTTCTCCCTGTCGCTGTTGATATCACGCAGGTTATTGACGTTGAGCACGGCGGTAGCCAGCAGACCGCAGGCGGTGGCCGGCAGGATCAGCGCGGGGATCAGCGTATGGGCCTGCAAATACCAGCTACCCATCACGCTCAGCCAGCCGAAGAAAACCAGCACGGAAATATCACCGAGGCCGATGTAGCCATAGGGGCGATTGCCGACGGTATAGGTGATCGCCGCGATAATCGACAAGCCACCGAGCACCAGGAAGCCGACAAAATCAGCCATCGTGTGGCAGGCCACCGCAACTAGTGCCAGGCCGGACAGGCAAATTAAGGCCACGGTGACCATTAATGCGCGCTTCATCTGCTGTTGGGTGATCACCCCTTTCTGCATGCCACGCAGCGGTCCAATGCGGTCAGGCTTGTCGCTGCCTTTGACAGCATCGCCATAGTCGTTTGCGAGATTGGACAGGATTTGCAGCAGCCCCGCCGTTATCAATGCCAGCAAAGCCACCAGCGGATCGAAATACCCTTGCCACCATGCTAATGCCGTACCGACGATGATCGCCGCGAAGGCGAGCGGTAAGGTCTTAGGTCGTAAACTTTCCAGCCAGGCTTGTGAGCGGCTAATTTGTTGTTGTTCAGTCATATTTAGCGCCAATAAAAATGGGGCTTTATCAGCCCCATCAACAGTGATGAAAATGCATTGAACGCGATTATAGGATAAAACGGCTCAGATCTTCATCTGCGACCAGCGCATCCAGATGTTTGCTCACATATTCGGCATCAATTGTGATGCTTTGGCCGTTTAAATCGCTCGCATCATAGGAAATATCTTCCATCAGACGCTCAAGCACGGTGTGCAGACGACGGGCACCGATGTTCTCGGTGGTTTCGTTGACCTGCCAGGCGGCCTGAGCGATGCGCTTAATGCCATCTTCCGTGAACTCAATATTAACGCCTTCAGTTGCCATCAGCGCTTTGTACTGGACGGTGATGGAGGCGTTAGGCTCAGTCAGGATACGCTCGAAATCGCTGGTGGTCAGTGCCTGCAATTCTACACGAATTGGCAGACGACCCTGCAGTTCCGGGATCAGGTCGGACGGTTTCGCCACCTGGAACGCGCCGGAAGCGATAAACAGAATGTGATCTGTTTTCACCATGCCGTGCTTGGTCGAGACGGTGCAGCCTTCGACCAGCGGCAGCAGGTCGCGCTGCACGCCTTCACGGGACACGTCCGGACCGGAGGATTCACCGCGCTTACAGATTTTGTCGATTTCGTCGATAAACACGATCCCGTGCTGCTCAACGGCGTCGATAGCGTCTTGCTTCAGTTCTTCCGGGTTTACCAGCTTCGCCGCTTCTTCTTCAATCAACAGCTTCATGGCTTCTTTGATTTTCAGCTTACGCGGTTTTTGTTTCTGGCCGCCCAGGTTCTGGAACATGGACTGCAGCTGGCTGGTCATCTCTTCCATGCCAGGAGGTGCCATAATTTCTACGCCCATCGGCGCAGCGGCGAGATCAATTTCAATCTCTTTGTCGTCCAGTTGGCCTTCACGCAGTTTTTTACGGAATGCCTGACGTGCAGCGGAAGGTTCCTGAGGCTGTTCAGACTGTCCCCAGTTATTTTTAGCTGGTGGGATCAGTACGTCGAGAATACGTTCTTCCGCCATTTCTTCGGCGCGGAAGCGGTTTTTCTCGATCGCCTGGACGCGGACCATTTTAATGGCAGCATCGGTCAGATCGCGGATGATGGAGTCAACTTCCTTACCCACATAGCCGACTTCGGTGAATTTCGTGGCTTCAACTTTGATGAACGGTGCGTTGGCTAGTTTTGCCAGACGACGGGCGATTTCGGTTTTACCGACGCCGGTTGGGCCAATCATCAGAATGTTTTTTGGCGTAACTTCATGGCGCAGCTCTTCGTCGAGCTGCATGCGGCGCCAGCGGTTACGCAGAGCAATCGCCACGGAACGCTTGGCGTTATCCTGGCCGATGATGTGTTTGTTCAGTTCGCTGACAATTTCGCGTGGGGTCATTTCAGACATGGGGGATCCTTACGCTTTGGAGTTCAATTCTTCGATGGTATGGAAGTGGTTGGTATAAATGCAGATATCCCCTGCAATATCCAACGCTTTCTCAGCAATCTCGCGGGCGCCAAGCTCGGTGTTTTCAAGCAGAGCACGTGCCGCAGCCTGGGCGTAGGGACCGCCGGAGCCGATGGCAATCAGATCGTTTTCTGGCTGAATGACATCGCCATTACCGGTAATGATGAGTGATGCAGTCTCATCGGCAACAGCCAGCAGCGCTTCGAGTTTGCGCAGCATACGGTCGGTACGCCAGTCCTTCGCCAGCTCAACGGCAGCTTTCACCAGGTGACCCTGATGCATTTCAAGTTTGCGTTCAAACAGTTCAAACAGCGTGAATGCATCCGCAGTGCCGCCCGCAAAGCCCGCGATGACTTTGTCGTTGTACAGACGGCGGACTTTTTTCACGTTGCCTTTCATTACGGTGTTACCCAGTGTGGCCTGACCATCACCGGCGATTACCACATGGCCGTTACGGCGTACGCTTACTATTGTTGTCACGAGCAGACCCCTTGGTTACAAATACGGAATTCAGGCCCCGCACAGATGTACGGGGCGTAATGCAAGTATAGATGGGGGGGATTTTGGGGGTTTCAACCCCCGGCAGACAGTCGAATACAGTTTGTGTGACCCGCTACTTTCAAACGGCTGATGGTGTTGTCAGCGTTTTCTTTGCCTTTGAGTGGGCCAATAACCACGCGATTCCAGCCGTTGTTGGTGGTAATACGGGAGTTAAAGCCCTCAAAAGCCAGCTGTGCACGCACGGTTTCTGCCTGTTCAGCCCCTTTAAACGACCCACACTGCACCATCCAGCGGCGCTCATCTTTTTTCTCAGCAGTCTGCTTCGGCACTTCGGTAATCGGTGCTGCTGGCTGCGTCTTCGGTTGAGCGGCAGCGGTATGTGCAGGCGTCTGCAACAGATCCTGGTATGGCTGTTGGGCCGCAGGTTTGGGCTGCGTTTGACGAGGCTGCTGCGCCGGCGCGGCTTGTGCGGTACGCGTTTGCTGCTGCTGAGGCTGCTCCGTTGCCCGAGGGCGTGGCTGCTGAGCCTGCTGCTGCGCGTTGCTCCATTGCTGTTGCTGCACCTGACGCTGACGCTGCAGCGTTTGCTGGCGCTGCGCAGGCGTTTGCTCATTCCACGGAACTTCGTTGAGCTGAGTAGGCTGCTGACGCATATCAGCCTGCATTTGCGCCAGCAACTGGCGCTGCTCATTGGTCAGCTGATCGGCATTCAGCACTTCACCGCCCGCAGAGGGTTCGGTTGGTGCACGCACGCCTGGTTGACGGCTTTCAAGTTCTTTGATGTATCGCCAGCGTTCTTCCGGCTTCGGCGGAATGCCATTGCCGGTAACTTTCTGGTTTTGCAGCGTCTCGGACTCTTCTTTCTTGTGATGCGTAATGAAGTACAGACCACCGATAAAGGTCACGAGTACGGCTGCTGCAATAGCGACCATCGCGGGTGAAACCGCAGGCGTATTGCGTTGCTTATTCCGTGAGGTGCTCTTTTTGCGCCGCGAAGGTGCCGGTTGGCCGCGACGTACATAATCTCGTTGTGCCACTATCGTTTCGCTGTATTTATTCGTTCGTCAGCCCGCCATGTTACTTAAGCGGCGGGCCTTTGACCAGACAGGGGAGTCCGAAAGCACTTTACTTTACGTCAGTGCCCGGGTGGTGCCCCGAATAATGAGTTCACAGTCCAGTAAACGTGACCCGCTGCTGACATTTTGCCCCTGGAGTTGATCGAGCAGTAACAGCATAGCCTCACGTCCGATATCGAAACGCGGCTGTGCGACGGTTGTCAGCGGTGGATCACAATATTCCGCCAGTGAAATGTTATCAAAGCCAATAATCGACAGGTCGTCAGGCACTTTCAGTCCCTGGCGTTTGGCGTAGGAAAGTGCGCCCAGCGCCATGACGTCGCTGTGGCAAAAGACGGCTGTCGGTGGTTGAGGCTGTTCAAGCAGTTGCTTTAGCGCGTTAGCCCCCGCTTCGTAGGTAAAATCACCGCGCGCAATAAAATGCGGATCGACGGTAATCCCGCTGCGGCGTAACGCCTGAACGTAACCTTGCAGGCGATAGTGGCACAGTGGCATATCTTCTGGTCCGGCGATACAGCCGATGCGTTTGTGCCCCAACTCCAGCAGATAGTTCATCGCGTTAAAGGCGGCGGTGAGGTTATCAATGTGAACGGTGGGCAGTTCCAGCTCAGGCGCGAATTCATTGGACATCACCATCGGCGGTAAATTGCGCTGTTCTTCTACGCTGGCATCAAATGGCAGGCGTGAGCTGAGCAGCACCATGCCGTCAATTTGCTTGGTAATAATGAGGTTAAGAAAGGTCTTTTCCTGCTGGTTCTGATGCGCGCAATCGCCGATCAGCACCAGATAACCCTGCTCGGCGGCGGTGACTTCAATGCCGCGAATGACTTCGCTGAAAAAGGGATCGCAAATATCCGGGACGATGACCAGGATGGTACGTGATTCATTACGCTTAACGTTGCGGCCCATTGACTGCGGTAAATATCCTACTTCCAGAGCGGCCTGCTCAACCTTGTTACGGGTTGACTGAGAGACTTTGTCTGGATTCATCAATGCACGGGAAACGGTTGCCGTGGAGACCTTCGCCTTCAGGGCAACATCTTTCATCGTTGCGGCAGTGACCTGCTTGTTCGGTTTCACTCTTTCTCCTCGCCAGGGCGCTGCTGGCGCAGCTCTGTCCCTGGGTAACCTTCATCTGAAACATTTTTATCAGATAGTGAATCGAAGCAGTTACAGAATTTTCATAAAAAGTGTGATGGATATTTAATTTTACGATCCGCCTCGCATCATGAGGGCTTATCCCTCAATGGGATCGACATCCAGCACCCATTTGACCTTGCGTGCTTCGGGCAGGGTATTGATCAACGCCAGCGTGCCGCTGACGATATGCTGCAGTCGAATTCGTGACGGATGTTGCAACAAAATTTGCCAGCGATAGCGACCGCCACGTTTGGGGGCCAGCGCGGGAACCGGGCCCAATACCCACAGCTTATCGTCGGCCAGCGGGCTGGCCTGAATCAGATTACGTAACTGTTGTAAAAACAGCGGTGCCTGCTGGTTGTTGTGATCTTCTGCCCGCACGATCACGTGGCTGGTCCACGGTGGGAGTTGCAACGTTTGTCGCTCGGCCAGTGCCTGCTCGGCAAAGGCGTCATAGCCTTTATGCAATAAGGTTTGCAGCAACGGATGTTCAGGGTGATGCGTCTGCAATACCACTTCGCCCTGTTTCCCGGCACGTCCTGCGCGCCCGGATACCTGGGTATAGAGCTGGGCAAAGCGCTCTGCAGAGCGAAAGTCAGCAGAGAATAATGCCCCGTCCACATCCAGCAGCGCCACCAGCGTGACGTCCGGGAAGTGGTGGCCTTTCGCCAACATTTGCGTCCCGATAAGAATGCGTGCTCCGCCGCGATGAACCTCTGCCAGATGCTGCTCAAGCGCCCCTTTACGGCTGGTGGTATCGCGATCGATACGTGAAATCGGCACGCCGGGAAAGAACGGCGCTAAGGCCTGTTCGAGCTGCTCAGTGCCGAGTCCAACCGGTACCATATGCGTAGAGCCGCAGGAGGGGCACTGACGCGGTATCGGGCGCTGGCTGTCGCAGTGGTGGCAGCGCAGATGATGCTGTGCCTGATGCAGCGTGTAGTAGTGATCGCAGCGTGGACATTCAGCAATCCAGCCGCAGTCGTGGCACAACAACGCAGGGGCAAAACCCCGGCGATTAAGAAACAAGATAACCTGGTTATCAGCCTGCAGATGCTGACGCATGCGGGCGATCAGCGCCGGGGCCAGTCCGGCCTGTACCTGCTGACCTTTCAGATCCAGCACGTGCTGCGTCGCGGGACGGGCATTTCCGGCGCGACGCGTCAGGCGCAACATGCGATATTTTTTTTGTCGTACGTTGCACAGCGTTTCCAGCGCCGGTGTGGCTGAGCCGAGGATAATCGGGATCTGCTCGCTGTGCGCACGGTAAACCGCCAGGTCGCGGGCGTGATAGCGCCAGCCTTCCTGCTGTTTATAGGAGCTGTCATGTTCTTCGTCGATGACAATTACGCCGAGGTTTTTAAACGGGGTGAACAGCGATGAGCGGGTACCGATGACAATTGCTGCTTCACCGTTTTTTGCTTTCAGCCATGCAGAAAGACGTTCGCTGTCATTTAAACCAGAGTGCAGGACTTCGACCGGAGCATTGAAGCGTTCACGAAAGCGGGCGATGGTTTGCGGCGTCAGGCCTATTTCCGGCACCATCACCAGCGCCTGCTTGCCCTGAGCGAGGACGTTTTCCAGTACGCTTAAATAGACTTCCGTTTTGCCAGAGCCTGTGACGCCGGCGAGTAGCCAGGCGCTAAAGCTGTCCGATGCGCTGTGAATAGCTCCAACGGCGGTGGCTTGTTCGGTATTCAGCCTTAAACGCTCGCCAGAGACGGCGTAGTGCGTGCGCCAGTCACTGAATCCAGGCGTTTCGCTTGCCAGGGAGCACAGACCTTTTTTGCGTAGCGCCTGCAATGCCGCATCATTAAATTCGAGGTCGGCCACCTGATCCCGCCAGATTTTTCCCTGTCGCAGTGCTGCCAGCGCCTGCTGCTGCTTCGGTGAGCGTTTCAGGTTGTTCAGGTCAGTGGCATGGCCTTCTTCGGTGGCAAACCAGTACCACATTGGCGTGTTGGTGGCGGGACGCCCCTGGCGCAGTAGCATCGGTAGGGCGTGAAACAGCACGTCACCAATGGGATGATGGTAATAATCTGCGGCCCACAGCAGTAAGCGCCAGACGGAGGTCGAATAGACCGGTTCGCTGTCCAGCACCTCAATGACCGCTTTTAGTTCGCTCCGCGGCAGTTCGCTGTTCTCGCTAACTGACAGGACAATGCCAATGCGTTCTTGCTGTTTGCCAAAGGGTACACGCACGCGACACCCGGCTTTGGCGCTCATACCTTCCGGTAAGAGGTAGTCAAAGGTGCGGGGTAGCGGGACGGGTAAGGCAACGTGAGCAACGGGCATTGAATCATCCTGACTTGAATTCTGGCGGGTTAGTATACACATTAGTGAGGAGCGGAATGCGGATCAGTTTGCATGAGCAGGCTAATTTCTGTATGATTCGCCGCCTTTGATGCAAATTGATTGCGTCAAATACTGACCATTACCCGAGAGTTTCGCGCAGCTGGAAGGCGGCAAGCGAGCGAATCTCTGGGAGCATAGTGAACTATGTGACCAGAGTGAGTGAACGCAGGCAACGCATCAGCAGTGTGAAAGGTGACGGGGAATAATTAACATCGCGTGGTGTCTGGCGTTAGGGCTGGAAGAGCGACGCGGCCTTAACTGAGGTTCTCCCCATGAAAAAAGATATTCATCCGAAATACGAAGAAATTACTGCAAACTGCTCTTGCGGTAACGTCATGAAAATCCGCTCTACCGTTGGTCACGATCTGAACCTCGACGTGTGCGGTAAATGCCACCCGTTCTATACTGGCAAACAGCGTGATGTTGCTACCGGTGGCCGTGTTGACCGCTTCAACAAGCGTTTCAGCGTACCGGGTACCAGCAAATAAGTTTTTTGCTGTCGGAAAAAAGCGCCGTAAGGCGCTTTTTTTGTATCTGTGAATCAGTGCTGAAATATGTATGCTTGCGGTGAATGTAAAACCAATGCATAAATAAAACGGTGTTTTTATTTTATCGGTAAAATGTTTCTATTGGTGATCTTTATCGTTTTTATCTTTACGTCTTTGCCACTGATTTGAGTTTTTGGCAAAATTTAAAAGGTTTTGTCCCTCCAGCTTAAATACAATTTTTGGGAAATATAAAATTATTCATAGATCCAATTTGATTATCCTTTTTAGGGAGGTCATATGGATTCATTCCTTAATTGTTTATGGGAAGGGACGTTTATGAAATTAAACTCCGCATTATTACTTATTCCATTATTCTCTGCAGCTGCACACGCAGGCTATGTTGATTACCGCCATGAATATTATGACGATGGCCGTAACTATGACCGTGTTTATATGTCTCACCGTTTTGCTACCGGTTTTGGTGTGGCAGTCGAAGCTATCTCACGTTCCGATGACTCGCAATCGAATGATGCGTGGAACAATATGGAAAGTAACGGCAACGAGTATACAGCAAGCTATCAATTTACTTCGCAGGGGCTTACCTGGCAGCCGGGTATTGCAATCGAGACTGGCGATAACATCACGATTTATAAGCCTTATATTCGCGTGCAGTATAACATCAATGACAACTGGTGGACCGCGTTCCGCTATCGTCAAGAGTACATGCGTAGAAATACGGAGGGTAAAGATGACCGTATGGTTTATCGCCCTGAAGCCTGGGTTGGTTATAACATCAATAACTGGATGTTTGAACTGAACGGCATTTATAAAATTGCCGATAGTGAAGATTTATATAACAACAAAAGCGAAGATTATGAGTATAACTTCCGGGTTGCTTATAACATAGGTTCCTGGGTTCCTTTTGTTGAAATCGGTAATGTTTCATCAGGTTATAACACAACAACGACAGACGATCGTCAGACCCGTTATCGTGTCGGTCTCGGTTATAACTTCTGATCGCTAATACTCTTCTCATCGGTTTATTACGCTGAGTATCGGGATATAAGCATAATTTGCGTGAATAGTGTATCTAAGGAGTTGACATCATGTCCAATGATGGAACTATGATTAGAAGCAATAGCAGTATTGCCGTCAGACCTTTCGGATTCAGAGATAAAATTGGTTATTTATGTGGTGACCTGGGAACCTGTTTTATTCTTGGGTTAGTGAATAGCTTTTTAATGATTTATTACACCAACGTACTCGGTGTTTCTGGCGTTATTGTTGGCTCACTTTATTTTGTGACCAAACTCTTTGATGCGTTTGTCGATGTTGGCGTAGGGCGCTTATGTGATACGTCTAAACTGACGGCGTACGGGCGTTTTAACCCTTGGGTACGCCGCATGAAGTATCCATTCTGTATCATTGCGGTCGTCCTGTTTCTGCCGTTTGTACAAGACTTTTCTTATACGGCGAAAATTATCTACATCTGCGTCTCCTATTTCATTTACGGCTCACTGCTATCGACTGTGAGTATTCCTTATGGTGCCATGTCTGCGGCGATTAGCTCTAATCCGGAAGATCGCGTATCGCTTTCAACCTACCGCAGCGTTGGGTCCGCAATCGGCGGCGGGGCAACCGGCTTTTTTATTCCTATCCTGATGTACACCACTCTGGTGGATGGAAGCCAGGTGATTTCCGGGCAGCACTTCTTCTGGATCGCCATTGGTTGCGCAATACTGGGCTTTATCTTTTTAACGCTGACCTGCCATTTAACGACGGAACGCGTGCGGGTGGAAAGAAAAGATAGCATGCCCGTGTCGGTGCTTCTGAAAGGGTTGATACGCAATAAAGCATTGATTGTTTTAGTTGTTGTGGATCTGCTGATCGTGATTAATCAGGGGCTTTCCGGCACCAATATGACCTATCTGTTTAATGACTATTTCCACAATAAAGAGGCGATGTCTGTCGCGTTACTGTTTACCTTTGGTTCCTTGATTTTGCTGGCACCCTCGGCATCCTGGCTCACGAAGCGATTTGGTAAGAAAGAAGCCAGCGTAGGTGCGCTGCTCTTTTCGGTGGTCATGTACGTGATCATGTACTTTACCCATATCACCGACGCGAAAGTCTATTTGGTTTTCCTGTTCCTGGCGACGTTGGGGGCGGGGTTATTCAACCTGATGATTTGGGCGTTTATGACCGATGTTTGCGACTACCACCAGTATGTCACCGGCGATCGTGAGGATGGTACCGTTTATGGCGTGAACTTCTTTGCCCGCAAGGTGGGTCAGGCGTGCGCAGGGGCCATTGGCGGCTTTATGCTGGCGATCATTGGTTATCAATCGTCATCAACGGGCGGTGCTGTGCAAACCAGCATTGTGCAGGAAAATATTTATACGATGGCGAATCTCTTGCCGGCTTTATGCCTGTTTTTGGCGGCGGTCGTGCTGATTTATTTCTATCCGTTGAACCGTAAAGAAACGCTCAAAATGGAAGAAACATTGAATAAGCTCAATGGTATTAGTAAGTAACGTTGTGAAGGTATGAGGCTCTGTATCGCGCGTTATGCGTTAGGAGAAACAGGACGAGAAGAGGCGGGAGCAGTCCCGCGTCTTCTCATCTTTTGCAACGTCAGCCGCCGTTTTAACTAGTTAGTACTCCCACGTCTCCGGGTTGATCCCCAGTTCACGCATAATTACCTTGGCTTCTTCCGGGATTTCATCACTGCGCTCTTTGCGCAGATCGTCATCGTTGGGTAACGGTTGTCCGGTAAAGGCATGCAGAAACGCTTCACACAGCAGCTCGCTGTTGGTGGCGTGGCGCAGGTTGTTCACCTGACGACGCGTGCGTTCATCGGTAAGGATCTTTAACACCTTCAGAGGAATGGAAACCGTAATCTTTTTGACTTGCTCACTCTTCTTACCGTGCTCAGCGTATGGGCTGATATATTCGCCGCTCCATTCAGCCATGAGATACTTAATCCTCTTTGTCATTAAATTTGAGGCCAGAACCTGAGCCCGGACCATAACTGTGCGTAGTTTATCGTAGTGGCGCGGCCCTGACACGAAGTTAGCCGACGCAGATGTACGCTAATGCATATAATTTTAACGGCTATTTTGAATTTGCTCAATCTATACGCAAAGAAGTTTAGATGTCCAGATGTATTGACGGCTATTGTAACAATGATTACTCTGGGGTCTGACTATTCACCGGCTCAGCCAGGAACTCCTCAATATGACGCGTAAACAGGCCACCATCGCAGTGCGTAGCGGATTAAATGACGACGAGCAGTACGGTTGCGTTGTCCCGCCGATTCACCTTTCAAGCACCTATAATTTTACCGGATTCAACGAGCCTCGGGCCCATGACTATTCACGTCGCGGTAACCCGACGCGTGATGTTGTCCAGCGTGCGCTGGCGGAGCTGGAAGGCGGTGCGGGCGCGGTGCTGACCAGTACCGGGATGTCGGCAATTCATCTGGTAACTACGGTGTTCCTGAAGCCGGGCGACCTGCTGGTGGCGCCGCACGACTGTTACGGCGGCAGCTATCGCCTGTTTGACAGTCTGGCGAAGCGTGGGTGTTATCGCGTGCTGTTTGTCGATCAAGGCAATGAAGCCGCGCTGAAGGCCGCGTTGGCGGAGAAACCGACGTTGGTGCTGGTAGAAAGCCCAAGTAATCCGCTATTACGCGTGGTCGATATTGCGAAAATCTGCCAGTTGGCGCGTGAGGCTGGCGCGGTAAGCGTCGTTGATAACACGTTTTTAAGCCCGGCACTGCAAAATCCACTGGCATTGGGCGCCGATCTGGTGTTGCATTCATGCACGAAATATTTAAATGGTCACTCAGATGTCGTGGCTGGCGTGGTGATTGCAAAAGATCCAGAGCTGGTCACTGAGCTGGCATGGTGGGCGAATAATATCGGCGTCACCGGCGGCGCATTTGATAGTTATCTGCTGTTGCGCGGCCTGCGTACGCTGTCACCTCGTATGGAGGTGGCACAACGCAACGCCCAGGCGATTGTCGACTATTTGCAAACCCAGCCGCTGGTGAAAAAACTGTATCACCCGTCACTGCCGGATAATCAGGGGCATGAAATTGCCGCGCGTCAGCAAAAAGGCTTTGGCGCGATGTTGAGTTTTGAACTGGATGGTGATGAGCAAACGCTGCGCGACTTCCTTGGCGGGTTATCATTGTTTACGCTGGCAGAATCACTGGGGGGCGTCGAAAGCCTGATCTCCCATGCCGCGACCATGACCCACGCGGGGATGGCACCAGAAGCACGTGCTGCTGCCGGCATTTCTGAGACGCTGCTGCGTATCTCCACCGGTATTGAAGATGGCGAAGATTTAATTGCCGACCTGGAAAATGGCTTCCGGGCTGCAAACAAGGGGTAAACATGAGTGTGATTGCGCAGGCAGGGGCGAAGGGTCGTCAACTGCACAAATTTGGTGGTAGTAGTCTGGCTGACGTGAAATGTTATTTACGTGTCGCAGGCATTATGGCTGAGTAC
The DNA here is from genome assembly GCF_005281195.1 of Citrobacter sp. wls613. NCBI lineage: Bacteria > Pseudomonadati > Pseudomonadota > Gammaproteobacteria > Enterobacterales > Enterobacteriaceae > Citrobacter > Citrobacter sp. wls613. The sequence continues at coordinate 26,874 of NZ_SZXN01000089.1, read as the reverse complement.
TCGCAGCCTGACGACATGATGGTTGTTTCCGCGGCGGGCAGTACCACTAACCAGTTGATTAGCTGGCTGAAGTTAAGCCAGACCGATCGCCTTTCTGCGCATCAGGTTCAGCAGGCGTTACGCCGCTATCAGAGCGAGCTTATTAGCGGTCTGTTACCACCAGACGTGGCCGATGGGCTGATTGGCGAGTTTATTCACGATCTGGAGCGTCTGGCCGGTTTACTCGACGGCGGCGTCAACGATACGGTTTACGCTGAAGTAGTCGGGCATGGTGAAGTGTGGTCAGCGCGTCTGATGTCTGCCGTACTTAACCAGCAGGGTCTGGAATCTGCCTGGCTGGATGCGCGCGAGTTTTTGCGCGCGGAACGCGGCGCTCAACCGCAGGTGGATGAAGGCCTTTCGTATCCCTTACTGCAACAGCTGTTGGCGCAGCATCCGGGGAAACGCCTGGTGGTGACCGGATTTATCAGCCGCAGTAATGCGGGCGAAACGGTGCTGTTGGGGCGTAACGGTTCTGACTACTCCGCGACCCAGGTTGGCGCACTGGCGGGTGTTTCCCGCGTGACTATCTGGAGCGATGTCGCCGGGGTGTACAGCGCGGATCCGCGCAAAGTAAAAGATGCGTGTTTGCTGCCGTTGCTGCGCCTTGATGAAGCCAGCGAACTGGCGCGTCTGGCGGCACCGGTTCTCCATGCCCGTACCTTACAGCCGGTTTCCGGCAGCGATATTGATCTCCAGTTGCGCTGTAGCTATACGCCGGAGCAAGGATCGACGCGCATTGAACGCGTGCTGGCTTCCGGTACCGGGGCGCGTATTGTCACCAGCCATGACGACGTTTGCCTGATTGAGTTCCAGGTGCCCACAGGCCAGGACTTTAAGCTGGCTTACAAAGATATCGACCAGATTTTAAAACGTGCACAGGTGCGTCCGCTGGCGGTGGGTGTGCATCCTGATCGCCAACTGCTGCAATTTTGCTACACCTCTGAAGTCGCTGACGGCGCGCTGAAAATTCTTGATGAAGCAGGCCTGCCGGGCGAGCTGCGTTTGCGTCAAGGCCTGGCGTTGGTGGCGATGGTGGGTGCTGGGGTGACGCGTAACCCGCTGCACTGCCACCGTTTCTGGCAACAACTGAAGGGGCAGCCGGTTGAGTTTACCTGGCAGTCAGAAGAGGGTATCAGCCTGGTTGCCGTGCTGCGTACTGGCCCGACCGAAAGCCTGATCCAGGGTCTGCACCAGTCAATTTTCCGCGCTGAAAAACGCATCGGCCTGGTGCTGTTTGGCAAGGGGAATATCGGTTCTCGCTGGCTGGAGCTGTTTGCTCGTGAGCAGAGCACGCTGTCTGCGCGTACCGGTTTTGAATTCGTGCTGGCAGGCGTGGTGGATAGCCGCCGTAGCCTGCTGAATTACGAAGGACTGGACGCCAGCCGCGCGTTAGCCTTCTTTGATGATGAAGCGGTAGAGCAGGATGAAGAATCCTTGTTCCTGTGGATGCGCGCGCACCCGTATGACGATTTAGTCGTGCTGGACGTCACCGCCAGTGAACAACTGGCGGATCAGTATCTGGATTTCGCCAGCCACGGTTTTCACGTGATTAGCGCCAATAAATTGGCTGGCGCAAGCACGAGTAATAAGTATCGACAAATCCACGACGCCTTTGAGAAAACCGGTCGTCACTGGCTGTATAACGCCACTGTCGGTGCCGGATTGCCGATCAATCATACCGTACGGGATCTGATTGACAGCGGAGACACCATTTTGTCGATCAGTGGGATCTTCTCCGGCACGCTGTCGTGGCTGTTCCTGCAATTTGACGGTTCTGTTCCGTTTACCGATCTGGTGGATCAGGCGTGGCAGCAGGGGCTGACCGAGCCAGACCCGCGCGTTGACCTTTCTGGTAAAGATGTGATGCGCAAGCTGGTGATCCTGGCGCGTGAAGCGGGCTACGACATCGAGCCGGACCAGGTTCGCGTGGAGTCACTGGTACCTGCGCACTGTGAAGAAGGCTCTATTGACCATTTCTTTGAAAATGGCGATGAGCTGAATGAGCAGATGGTTCAGCGGCTGGAGGCCGCCCGTGAAATGGGGATGGTACTGCGCTACGTGGCACGTTTCGATGCCAACGGTAAAGCGCGTGTGGGGGTGGAAGCGGTTCGCCCTGAACACCCGCTGGCGGCGCTGCTGCCGTGCGATAACGTGTTCGCCATCGAAAGCCGCTGGTACCGCGATAACCCGCTGGTGATCCGTGGGCCGGGGGCGGGTCGTGATGTGACCGCCGGGGCGATTCAGTCGGATATTAATCGTCTGGCGCAGTTGCTGTAGGGTGTGTGTTGCCGGATGGCGCTACGCTTATCCGGCCTACGTAGTAAGGGTAATGCCGTGTAGGCCGGATAAGATGCGCAAGCATCGCCATCCGGCATCTTTACTGTTTCGCAAACACCTCTTTTGCGGCGAACAGCCCGTTCAGCGCAGCGGCAATGTGCACCTTTAACTGCGGTGTGGCGTTACCTAACGCGCCAGGTGCGGCGTGGAAAACTGGACGCGGCTAGTGTGGCGCTGCCGCTGGAGGCTACTGGACTCACCGTGATCCCGCTCGCCTGTCTGCATTGAAGAGCCGCTGGAGCATGATGTTCTGCTCGCGCGTATTGCGCGTGGCGAGGGGGTGAGCCTGTTTCCGGCATCGTTTGCAGCTATCCAGCGGCAGGGAGTAGTTTTTCGTCCGCTATGCGACACGGAATTGTGCATCACTGTCGGACTGATATTACCGCCTGAACAAGAATCTCGCCTGCAATGGCTTCCTTCATTACTCTCGGCGTCCTTCCTTTCTGCACGCTAAAGTGAATTATTTTCATCTTCACTGAGTATTCCTCACCTTTCACGATGATTTTTATGTTGACGTTACGGCGCTTTTCCGTCATTTTTACATCTAGACGTCTAAACGTATAGCAGTTCACAACACAACATATAACGACAAAAGATTGATGAGGTAAGGTATGAGCTTTTTTCACGCCAACCAGCGGGAAGCCCTGAATCAGAGCCTGGCTGAAGTCCAGGGTCAGATTAACGTTTCGTTTGAGTTTTTCCCGCCGCGCACCAGTGAAATGGAGCAAACACTGTGGAACTCAATCGATCGCCTGAGCAGTCTGAAGCCCAAGTTTGTCTCCGTGACCTACGGCGCAAACTCCGGTGAGCGTGACCGCACGCACAGCATCATTAAGGGGATTAAGGATCGCACCGGTCTTGAAGCGGCCCCGCATCTGACCTGTATTGATGCTACTCGCGACGAGCTGCGAATTATCGCTCAGGATTACTGGAACAACGGGATTCGTCATATTGTGGCCCTGCGCGGCGACCTGCCGCCAGGCAGTGGCAAACCGGATATGTACGCCGCCGATCTGGTTGGGTTACTCAAAGAAGTGGCAGACTTTGATATCTCTGTTGCGGCCTATCCGGAAGTCCACCCGGAAGCGAAAAGCGCCCAGGCCGATCTGCTCAACCTGAAGCGTAAGGTCGACGCCGGAGCGAATCGCGCGATCACCCAGTTTTTCTTCGACGTGGAAAGCTATCTGCGTTTTCGTGACCGCTGCGTAACCGCAGGTATCGATGTGGAAATTATCCCGGGTATCCTGCCGGTCTCTAATTTTAAGCAGGCGAAAAAATTCGCTGACATGACCAACGTGCGCATCCCTTCCTGGATGTCGACGATGTTTGACGGTCTGGATGATGACGCGGAAACCCGCAAGCTGGTGGGCGCTAACATTGCCATGGATATGGTGAAGATTTTAAGCCGTGAAGGGGTGAAAGATTTCCATTTCTATACGCTCAATCGCGCCGAGATGAGCTACGCAATATGCCATACGCTGGGTGTCAGGCCTGCTTAATTGTAACATCAGCCCTCTACGGAGGGCTTTTTGTTGATCATTTTGATCTACATCTCTGTAACTAAAAATATAAAAGGATTTAGCTATCGAATCTGTGGGTTTTTTCGACTATATCTTATCTCTGGTGGTGTATATCGTAGCTAGAACACTGTAAAGGGAGCATATAGATGAGCATGTCCGACGATAGCCAAAACGCATCAACTGCCGGTAAGTGTCCTTTCCATCAAGGCGGTCACGATCCCAGCGCGGGAGCAGGAAGAAATAACCGCGACTGGTGGCCGAATCAACTCCGCGTAGACCTTTTGAACCAACACTCCAACCGTTCGAACCCATTGGGTGAAGATTTCAATTACCGCAAAGAATTTAGCAAACTCGACTATTCTGCCCTGAAAGGGGATCTCAGAGCCCTCCTGTCCGAATCTCAACCGTGGTGGCCCGCTGACTGGGGCACGTATGCCGGTTTGTTTATCCGTATGGCATGGCACGGCGCAGGGACCTATCGCTCCATTGATGGACGCGGTGGCGCAGGTCGCGGACAGCAGCGTTTTGCACCACTGAACTCCTGGCCAGACAACGTGAGCCTGGATAAAGCACGTCGTCTGTTGTGGCCTGTTAAGCAAAAATATGGTCAGAAAATTTCCTGGGCCGACCTGTTTATCCTCGCGGGTAACGTGGCGCTGGAAAACTCCGGCTTCCGTACCTTTGGCTTTGGTGCCGGTCGTGAAGACGTATGGGAACCGGATCTTGATGTGAACTGGGGTGACGAAAAAGCCTGGTTGACGCACCGCCATCCGGAAGAGCTGGCGAAAGCCCCGCTGGGTGCGACTGAGATGGGACTTATCTACGTGAACCCGGAAGGGCCGGATCACAGCGGCGAACCGCTTTCCGCGGCAGCAGCGATTCGTGCTACCTTCGGCAACATGGGGATGAATGACGAAGAAACCGTGGCGCTGATTGGCGGTGGTCATACGTTGGGTAAAACCCACGGTGCAGGTCCTGCATCGCACGTCGGCCCCGATCCAGAATCAGCACCGATTGAGGCCCAGGGCTTAGGTTGGGCCAGCAGCTACGGCAGCGGTGTGGGCGCAGACAACATCACCTCCGGTCTGGAAGTGGTCTGGACGCAAACGCCGACCCAGTGGAGCAACTATTTCTTCGAGAACCTGTTCAAATACGAATGGGTACAGACCCGCAGCCCGGCCGGTGCTATCCAGTTTGAAGCGGTCGATGCTCCTGAAATTATTCCGGATCCGTTTGATCCGTCGAAAAAACGTAAGCCGACGATGCTGGTTACCGATCTGACGCTGCGTTTTGATCCGGAATTCGAGAAGATCTCCCGTCGTTTCCTCAACGATCCGCAGGCGTTTAACGAAGCCTTTGCTCGCGCGTGGTTTAAGCTGACGCACCGGGATATGGGGCCAAAATCACGTTACATTGGACCAGAAGTCCCGCAGGAAGATCTGATTTGGCAGGATCCGCTGCCGCACGCGTTCTTCAACCCAAGCGAAGAAGATATCCTTAACCTGAAGGCGACCATTGCGGCTTCCGGGCTTTCCGTGGGCGAGTTGGTGTCGGTGGCATGGGCTTCTGCGTCAACGTTCCGCGGGGGCGATAAACGCGGCGGGGCTAACGGGGCGCGTCTGGCGCTGAATCCGCAACGCGGCTGGGATGTGAATGCGACGGCAGCCCGTGTTCTGCCGGTGCTGGAAGGTATTTATAAATCGGCGCATACCGCCTCGTTAGCCGATATCATCGTGCTGGCAGGCGTCGTTGGTGTAGAGAAGGCGGCAAGCGCGGCAGGTGTCAGTATCAATGTACCTTTTGCGCCGGGCCGTGTGGATGCGCGTCAGGATCAGACTGATATTGAGATGTTTGAACTGCTCAAGCCGATTGCCGATGGTTTCCGTAATTATCGTTCCCGTCCTGAGGTTTCGACCACCGAGTCGCTGCTGATCGATAAAGCGCAGCAACTGACGTTAACCCCGCCGGAAATGACCGTGCTGGTGGGCGGTATGCGTGTGCTGGGAACAAACTTCGATGGTAGCCAGCATGGCGTCTTTACCGATCGCCCAGGCGTGCTCAGCACTGACTTCTTTGTCAATCTGCTGGATATGCGCCATGAGTGGAAGGCGGTTGATGCGTCACAGGAGCTGTTTGAAGGTCGCGACCGTCTGAGCGGCGAAGTGAAGTACACGGCAACCCGCGCTGACCTGGTGTTTGGCTCTAACTCGGTCCTGCGTGCTGTGGCTGAAGTGTATGCCTGCAGCGATGCCCACGAGAAGTTTGTGAAAGACTTTGTCGCGGCATGGGTGAAAGTGATGAATCTGGACCGTTTCGACCTGCTGTAAAGCAAGAGGCCGGATGGCATACAGAAAATCCCCGCAATTGCGGGGATTTTTATTGGCCGTTAGGCATGGCCGGATAAGGCGAAGCCGCCATCCGGTCAAACCGTGCTTATTCCCACTCTTGCAGGAATCGCTGACCGTACTGATCTGCCACCAGCAGCGCGGCGTAAACCTGATCCGGCGTGGCGCCGCCAGGCATGTTGTGAATGGTTTCGCCTTCGGCACAGGCTGCTTCGGCCACGATGCGCATTTTGGCCGGAATATCCTGCTTGATATCCAGTTGGGCAAGGGTGATTGGCAGACCAACGGAGTGGCACAGTGCCGCCACGGTTTCAATTTCTTCTACCGGCGCATTTTCCAGTACTAACTGCGTTAACGTACCGAATGCCACTTTTTCACCGTGATAATAGTGATGTGCATCCGGGATGGCCGTCAGGCCGTTGTGAATAGCATGTGCTGCGGCCAGCCCACCGCTTTCAAAACCGACGCCGCTCAGGTAGGTGTTGGCTTCAATCACGCGCTCCAGTGCTGGGGTCACCACGTGCTGCTCGGCGGCCAGCATCGCTTTTTCGCCTTCTTCGATCAGCGTGTTGTAGCACAGCTCGGCTAGCGCCAGTGCCGCCTGAGTACACTGACCACCGGCCATGGTGGTGGCGCCGCTGCGTGAACAGGCGCGGGCTTCAAACCAGGTTGCCAGCGCATCGCCAATGCCGGCGGCAAGTAAACGAGCCGGTGCCCCCGCGACAATTTTGGTATCCACAATGACCCGGTCCGGGTTGTTCGGCAGCAGCAGATAGCGATCGAACTCACCTGCATCGGTGTAAATTACCGACAGCGCGCTGCAGGGGGCATCGGTTGAGGCAATGGTCGGTGCAATGGCAACCGGCACGCCCATAAAGTGGGCCAGTGCTTTGGCGGTATCCAGCGTTTTACCGCCACCAATGCCTAATACCGCGCCACACTGCGCTTGTTCCGCGACGCCGCGCAGGCGATCGATTTCGTTTTGTGAACATTCGCCGCCAAACGGGGCGATTTCCAGCGCCAGACCGGCATCCTGGAAGCTTTTTTCCAGGGCGGGTTGGGCAAAGCCTAAGACAAATTTGTCTCCAACAACCAGCCAGCGTTCCGCCAGCGGTTTGAGGTAACTGCCAAGACGAGTAATAACATCGGCACCCTGGATGTATTTACCCGGTGATTGAATAATGCGATCCATACGTTATCTCCTTAAAGAGTGATCCGACCAAATGCGTTGTTCCAGTCCTGCTCAAACTTCTCTATTGCAGACTCTACCGCAGGGGTATTGAGCATTTGTTGCGCTACATCTAATGGCAGGGTGATTGCTTCACATCCTGCCAGTAAGCAATCCAGCGCCTGGCGTGGCGTTTTAAAGCTGGCTGCCAGCACAATGCTGCTTGGCGCATGCAGCTCCAGCAATGTTTGCAGTTCCTGTACCGTGCGGATACCGTCTCCGCCCTGGGCGTCAACACGGTTCACATAAGGGGCGACATATTTTGCTCCCGCCAGCGCGGCCAGCAGTCCTTGCGCTGCGCTGTACACGGCGGTGCCTAAGGTGGTAATACCTTCTTTTTTCAGTTGCTTGATGGCCGCCAGACCTTCGGCGGTGACCGGGATTTTAACGACGATACCTGGTACGGCGAGGCTCAGGCGCTTAGCTTCTTCCACCATCCCCTGCGCATCACGGCTCATGGTCTGCGCGAACAGAATGCCGTCTTTGCCCATTGCCTTTTGCAGACGCGGCAGTACCTCCCAGATGGACTCTTTACTTGCCGCCACGATGCTTGGGTTGGTAGTGACGCCAGCAATCGGGAAGATGCGTGCCAGACGTTCAACTTCCGCCACGTTGGCGGTATCCAGGTACAGTTCCATACAAAACACCCTCTTAATATTCGGTTAGCCGCCCGTTGCCGGAATGCTGTTCTGCGTACAGGATAAGAGCGTTTTACAGTCGTGCGCTATCTGACAAATCTGCCAAAAACTGGATAAATGTAATGTATCTGTCAAAGTGAGAGATACATCACATGTTAATTAGCTATGGGTTTATTCTGGGGTATAGAGAGTTTTGAGGGTTCTTGCATATTACAAAAATCCAGTAAATGATGGATTTGTGCTCAGTCTGTGTCGCTACGCAACGGCTTCACTGCCGATGTGCCTCTTTTTCCGTTAACTGGCTGTGATATTGCCGACGATACTCTGACGGAGAACGCTCTGTATTTTTACGAAACAGGCGGCAGAAGTAGTTGCTGTCGACAAACCCACAGGTGTGCGCCACTTCTTTCACCTTCAGGTCGTAACCCTTCAGCAGCGCCTTAGCGTGTTCCAGTCGGGTATGGTTCAGATACTCGTTAAAACCAATCGCCCCGGTTTTCTGAAACAGGTGTGAGAGGTAATTCGGTGAAATGTAGAATGCCTGGGCGACGGATTCGCGGGTCAGCGGCGATGCGTAGCGTTCGTCGATATAGTCGCGAATAGCGTCGAAAAGCGCCTGACTACGCGACGCGGTCTGGATCTGGCTGCCCAGCAGATCGCGACAGTGGCTTAACAGACTGGCGACGATCAGCCTGGCCGTTTGTTGCTCCTGTGGCTGCATCTGCATCTCATGTAGCGTTTGCAGCAGGAAGGAGCCAATACGCGGTCCGCGCCGCGCAACGTGTTGTTTGGCGAGGTTTTGACATTGTTTTCCATCCCACTGAACGATGCTGAAACCTAACTGCTGTTTGCCGAACAGGATGCTGAGCGTGGTGACCGGCGTGTGCCACTGCGGGAGATTCCAGCCACCTGCCGGGACGTACAGCACATCACCAGAGGTAAGTTTGTTTCCGATGCTGACATCAGTAAACTCGCCTTCCAGTACAATTTCCAGACGGGGAAAATCAACCTGATAGGCTAATTCCGGCATTGAACCGTTGGTGCTGGCGAAACACACCTGCCGCAGCGGGAGGGGACCGTTAATCAGGCGGGAGAGAAGGTGGCTGACGTCGTGATACATGTGAATCCCTTGCTGGCAACTGACAGGGCCACAGTAACGTTGAAAGCAACCGCCCTCAAGTGATTATTGCCGGATGGCGGCTAATGCCTTATCCGGCCTACAAGTCATTGCGAGCTGTAGGTCGGATAAGCGTAGCGCATCCGGCAGCCTGTTATTGATTACCGATTTGATCGCCGTAAGGCAGAGTATCGTAATCAATCAGGGCGTTTTTCTTGTACGGATTACCAATCCAGCGGGTTGTCTCTTTGAACTGCGGGTTGGTAATGGCACGTGTCGGGTCGAATCCATCGTAGGTAAAGCCCGCTAAATCAGACCAGGTATGAATAAGTTCAGAGCTGCTGTACTTACGATCGACATCTTGTGAGAAGTCACGCGGGTGTGCAGCCTGCCATTTTTCAGACGTCCATAGCAGGAACGGCACCGTGTACATATGACGCGTTGGGTTGTCTTCATTACGCCCCTGCGTTTTATGCGGCGGCGTGTCATACACCTCTTCGCCATGGTCGGAGAAGTAGAGCAGGAAGCCGTTCGGATCGGTGGCTTTGTAGTCGTTAATCAGGCTGGCAATGATGTGGTCGTTATACACATTAGCGCTGTCGTAATCGTTATAGGCTTCCAGCTCATCGTTGCTCAGGCCTGCAGGAACGTGGTCGATATTGTTGTCGAATTTCCCCTGACCATCCGGATAGCGGAATTTGTACTTAATATGTGTTCCCAGCAGATGAACGATGATGAATTTTTTCGGCGCCGGATCGGCCAGCACTTCTTTAAACGGTGCCAGCACGTTGCTGTCATATTCGCGCGCACTTTGCGTTCGCTGCTGGTTCATATAGAACTGCTTATCCGTTTGCTTGGAAAATACGGTCAGCATGGTGTTACGGGCGGTCATGGTTTGCTGGTTAGTGATCCAGAAGGTCTTATACCCCGCCTGCTTCATCATGTTCATCAGCGACGGCTGCGTCAGATATAAATCCGGGTTCTTCTCGTTAGCAAAGGTCAGCGCCTGCTGCAGGATTTCAATAGTGTAAGGACGAGAGGTCACAACATTATTGAATACGGTCAGGTTAGGATCGGATTTGTGCAGCGCGTCCAGTTCCGGCGTGGTTTTACGCGGATAGCCGTACAGGCTCATGCGCCCACGCTGAGTTGACTCACCAATCACCAGCACCAGCGTGCGCGGAGCATCGCCAGAGTTGTCTTTAAAGTGCGCCAGTGGCGGTAGCGCATTGTTCTCATTCAGCAGACTGTTCAATGAGGTTAGTTGTTGACGATACTGATAATAGCCAGAAATAAACTGCCACGGTGCGGCGGGCTCCATACGAGCAGCAAGACCGTTCAGCGTTTGCTCGAAAGGTTTATGCTTAATAAATGTATTGACGGTCATCGGGTGCAGAATCAAGCCGTATAACAGCGCAAACGACACCAGATAACGCCAGGGGGAGGGAATATGAACCGGGCGCAGGCGCGTCCACAGCAGAATCGCTACGGCGGTATAGGCCAGCGCGATGAAGACAATTTTAAGGCTGAAATACTGACTTAAGTATTCGCTGGCTTCGTTGGCATTAGTCTCAAACATCACGTACAGCACGCTCTGTGAGAACTCCTGCCCGTAAATGACGTAATAACTCAGTGCGGCGAGCGACGCGGCCCACAGCACGACGCCAATGACGGCGGCAATAATACGGATACGATTAGGGAATAAGAATACCGGGATCAACCATAGCGAACTAAATAATAATGAGTCACGTAATCCGGTCGATCCGCTATAACCGCTAAAATAGATAATGGCCTGCAGTAATGAAGAAAAAAACCAAAAATAGAGAAGTGCCCAACCTAGGGCTTTCCAGCTAAACGGGGGTTTAGTCTGGAGTTGTAAGGATTGCATAGTGTGAGCCTGTCATTAATCGTGTCGCCAAGAGTAGCGGCTAAATCTTAAGGAGATCTGAAGCGTCGCGACGTTAAGATCGCGTTTCGTTGATGATTCATTCATAAAATAAATGAATCAAGGCAAGAATATATTTGAAATGAAACGGTTATGACAAGCGTTTTTGAGGTCACCCCCGCGCAATTGCACGAGGGTGACAGGGGGGGGCTTACTTAACCGGTATTACGCATACCCGCTGCGACACCGGCGATGGTGACCATCAGCGCTTGTTCAACGCGCGGATCGGGGGCTTCACCTTGTTCTTCTGCCAGACGCGAACGGTGTAACAGTTCAGCCTGTAGCACGTTCAACGGATCGGTATAAATATTTCTTAACTGAATTGACTCGGCAATCCACGGCAGGTCGGCCATCAAATGTGAGTCGTTGGCGATTGCCAGTACCACGTTGATGTCGGCTTCCAGACGGTGGCGCAGTTCTTCACCTAACGGCCACAGCTCTTTTTTGACCAGACGCTGATCGTAGTATTCTGCCAGCCACAGGTCCGCTTTCGAGAACACCATTTCCAGCATGCCAAGGCGCGTGGAGAAGAATGGCCAGTCGCGGCACATCGCTTCAAGTTCGCTCTGTTTACCGTCTTCAACTACTTTTTGCAGTGCGGTACCTGCGCCCAGCCAGGCCGGGAGCATCAGGCGGTTTTGTGTCCAGGCGAAGATCCACGGAATGGCACGCAAAGACTCTACCCCACCGGTCGGGCGGCGCTTAGCTGGACGTGAGCCGAGCGGTAATTTACCCAGTTCCTGCTCGGGAGTTGCTGAGCGGAAGTAAGGTACAAAGTCTTTGTTCTCACGCACGTAGCCACGGTACAGCTTGCAGGAGATATCTGACAGCTCATCCATAATATGGCACCAGCTGTCTTTCGGTTCCGGCGGTGGTAGCAGGTTGGCTTCCAGGATCGCGGCGGTGTACAGAGATAGGCTGCTGATGGTCACTTCCGGCAAACCGTATTTGAAGCGGATCATCTCACCCTGCTCAGTGACACGCAGTCCGCCTTTCAGGCTGCCAGGTGGTTGTGAGAGCAGTGCCGCGTGGGCCGGAGCGCCGCCGCGGCCGATAGAACCACCCCGGCCGTGGAACAACGTCAGTTCAATGCCGGCTTTTTCGCAGGTTTTGATCAACGCATCTTGCGCCTGATATTGCGCCCAGGACGCCGCCATCACGCCTGCGTCTTTTGCGGAATCAGAGTAGCCAATCATGACCATCTGCTTGCCCTGAATCAGACCGCGGTACCAGTCGATATTCAACAACTGAGTCATTACATCGTCAGCATTGTTGAGGTCGTCCAGCGTTTCAAACAGCGGCGCTACCGGCATGGTAAAACCAATGCCAGCTTCTTTCAGCAGCAGGTGAACGGCCAGCACATCCGACGGTGTTTTTGCCATCGAGATCACGTAGGCAGCAATAGAACCATGAGGTGCTTCGGCAATCACTCGACAGGTATCGAGGACTTCGCGGGTATCGTTACTCGGTTCCCAGCTGCGTGGCAGCAGTGGACGTTTGGAGTTCAGTTCTCGGATCAGGAAGGCCTGTTTGTCTGCTTCTGACCAGCTTTCGTAGTCGCCAATGCCCAGGTAACGGGTCAGTTCGCCCAGCGCTTCGGTATGACGGGTGCTTTCCTGACGAATATCGATACGCACCAGCGGGACGCCAAAACATTTCACTCGGCGCAAGGTATCGAGCAGTTCGCCATTGGCGATGATGCCCATACCGCAGGCTTGCAGTGACTGATAACACGCGTACAGCGGTTCCCATAGCTGCTCGTTTTGCGTCAGCAGACCTGCAGGTTTCGGCAATTTTTCGCCTTTCAGACGCGCTTCCAGCCAGGCCTGGGTCGTCATCAGACGCGAACGGAGCATTTTCATCAGATGGCGATAAGGTTCTGCCGCGCCTTCTTCACCCACCAGCGCTAATAGCTCAGGCGTGGCTTCGACCATCGACAGTTCAGAAACCAGAAACTGGATGTCTTTCAGGAACAGATCGGTCGCTTTCCAGCGGCTGAGCAGCAGCACGTGGCGGGTGATATCTGCCGTTACGTTCGGGTTACCGTCACGGTCACCGCCCATCCACGAGGTGAATCGGACCGGGACAAAATCGACGGGCAGCTTGTAGTTCAGATGCGCTTCCAGCTGTTCATTCAGTTCACGCAGATAGTTCGGTACACCTTCCCACAGGCTATTTTCAACCACGGCGAAGCCCCATTTGGCTTCATCAACCGGGCTGGGACGCAGTTTACGGATTTCATCCGTGTGCCATGATTGGGCGATTAGCTGGCGCAGGCGGCGCATCAACTGGTGGCGTTCGTAATCGACGATATCTTTGTTATCAAGCTGCTTGAGGCATGCGTTAACCTCACCCATTTTATGAATCAACGTACGGCGGGTGATTTCGGTTGGGTGTGCGGTCAGGACCAGCTCCAGAGAAAGCGATTCCACGGCTTTTTTGATTGTCGCTTCATCGAGGTTAGGCTGGTCTTTCAGTTTACGCAGGGTACGGGCAATCACTTCCGGGTTGCTGGCAGCTTCGCCTTTTGGCGAAATGCTGTGGTACTGTTCGGCGGTATTGGCCAGGTTCAGGAACTGACTAAACGCACGGGCAACTGGCAGCAGCTCGTCGTTAGACAGATTCTGCAGCGTAGTGAGCAGTTCCTGACGGTTCGCTTCATTGCCAGCGCGGGATGATTTAGACAGCTTACGGATTGTTTCTACGCGATCGAGAATGTTCTCTCCCAGCGCATCCTTGATGGTTTCTCCCAGCACTTTGCCGAGCATACTGACATTACTACGCAACGCGGAATATTGTTCGTTCATATGATCCCAGACACCCCATCTGTTTTGAATATGTCCTGTATCTTTCGCGTCCCAGCGGCATTGGCTGCAACGCGAAATCTTTCGGACTTAACTTTTTAGTCGTCTTTTATAAAGCCACGTAAAACACCTGACGTCAATTGCTGCGAAATCGGTTCAGCAAACGAAAAAATGGCGGGAATTTACGTTATTTAATTCACATCGCGTCAAATAAGCGTTGCTTATGCAAATGTTAAAAGAATCGCCTTGCTTACCACTAAAGGATTAGCAAGGCGACGTTCGGTTAATGCCAGCAAAAATGATGCACAACCTGGGTAATTAATTCGCGGGTTGGCTTAATGAAGCGTGTTTCCAGATATTCATCTGGTTGATGTGCCTGATTAATGGAACCTGGTCCCAGTACTAGCGTCGGGCACAGCGTCTGAATAAACGGCGCTTCTGTGCAGTAGTTCACCACGTCGGTTTTCTCGCCGAGCAGTTTTTCCACCACCTCGACCAGTTGGTGATCCGGCGGGCATTCGTAACCCGGGATCGGCGGGTGCAGCTCGGAAACCGTCAGTCGGCCAGGCCAGCGTTCGCTCACCGGGGCCAGCGCGTCCGTCAGTAAGCCATTCAGGTCGCTTAACGTCATTCCCGGCAACGGGCGGATATCCATGTGCAGTTCGCAGCAGGCGCAAATACGGTTGGAGGCATCGCCGCCATGCAGGCTGCCGAGGTTCAGCGTCGGGTAAGGCACGGTGAATGAATCGTGGTGATAGCGTGCTTTCAGCGAGTCGCGCAACTGCATAATGTGGCCGATGGCATCGTGCATCAGTTCAATGGCGTTCACGCCGCGCGCTGGATCGCTGGAATGGCCAGACTGGCCGAGCACGCGCACCGCCGTGGAGATATGGCCTTTGTGTGCGCGAATTGGCTGCAGGGATGTTGGCTCACCGATGATCGCGCAATCCGGGCGAATCGCCGTATTTTCAGAGAAGTAGCGTGCGCCCGCCATACTGGTCTCTTCATCGGCGGTGGCCAGGATGTAGAGCGGCTTTTTCAGCGGTTTCACATCGACATCACGCAGTGCATCGAGAATAAACGCGAAGAAACCTTTCATATCCGCCGTACCCAGTCCGTAGAGCTTGTTGTCATGTTCGGTCAGGGTGAACGGATCGCGCGTCCAGCGTCCGTCGTCAAACGGTACGGTGTCGGTATGACCGGCGAGCAGCAGGCCGCCTGCACCGGTGCCTGTACTTGCCAGCATATTGAATTTATTACGGGTGCCGGGAACCGGTTGTACCTCAACGCTGAAGCCTAAATCTTTGAACCAATCCGCCAGCAGAGTGATTAAACCTGCATTACTTTGATCGAGCGCTTCTTCGGTGGCGCTGATCGATGGTGTGGCAATCAGAGCGCGGTAAATCTCGATAAATGGCGGTAAATTGTTTTTCATTGTTGACACACCTCGGGTCATGATAGTATCAATATTCATGCAGTATTTGTGAATAAAAATACAATAATGTTGAGCGAAATAAAACCCACCAAGTGAAAGGTGAGGTGATAAAGGCTTATACCTGGCAACCGAATATAAGAAGGTGAACAGCCCCGATGTTGAATACGTTGATTGTGGGCGCCAGTGGCTATGCTGGTGCAGAGCTTGTGACCTATGTAAATCGCCATCCTGATATGAACATAACCGCTTTGACTGTCTCAGCGCAAAGCAATGATGCAGGAAAATTAATCTCTGATTTACATCCGCAGTTAAAGGGCATTGTTGATTTGCCGTTGCAACCCATGTCGGATATCCGCGAGTTTAGCGCAGGGGTAGACGTTGTGTTTCTGGCGACGGCCCATGAGGTTAGTCATGACCTGGCGCCACAGTTTCTGGAAGCGGGCTGCGTGGTGTTTGACCTCTCTGGTGCATTCCGTGTTAACGACGGCGCCTTCTATGAAAAGTATTATGGCTTTACTCATCAGCATCCTGAGCTGCTGGAGCAAGCGGTCTACGGGCTGGCGGAGTGGAGTGCAAGCAAACTAAAAGACGCGAATCTGATTGCTGTACCGGGTTGCTATCCCACGGCGGCGCAGTTGTCGCTTAAGCCTCTGATTGATGCCAACCTGCTTGATCTCAGCCAGTGGCCGGTAATTAACGCCACCAGTGGTGTGAGCGGAGCAGGACGTAAAGCTGCCATCTCGAACAGCTTCTGTGAAGTGAGTCTGCAACCGTATGGTGTATTTACCCACCGCCATCAGCCGGAGATCGCCACACATTTGGGGGTGGACGTGATTTTCACTCCGCATCTGGGAAACTTCCCGCGCGGCATTTTGGAAACCATCACCTGTCGTTTGAAGCCGGGCGTGACCCATGCGCAGGTGGCGCAAGCACTGCAGCAGGCCTATGGTGATAAACCGCTGGTTCGTCTGTATGACAACGGTGTCCCGGCCCTGAAAAATGTGGTGGGTTTACCGTTCTGCGATATCGGTTTTGCCGTTCAGGGCGAGCACCTGATTGTGGTGGCAACCGAAGACAATTTATTGAAAGGCGCTGCCGCACAGGCGATGCAGTGCGCAAATATCCGTTTCGGCTTTGCTGAAACGCAGTCTCTTCTTTAAGGGTGCAATGATGAATCCATTAATTATCAAGCTGGGCGGCGTTTTACTGGATAGCGAAGAGGCGCTGGAGCGTTTGTTTACCGCTCTGGTCAATTATCGCGAGTCGCACCAGCGTCCGCTGGTCATTGTGCACGGTGGCGGCTGCGTGGTTGACGAGCTGATGAAAGGGCTCAACTTGCCGGTGACAAAGAAAAATGGTCTGCGCGTGACGCCAGCCGACCAGATCGACATCATTACCGGTGCCCTGGCCGGAACGGCGAATAAAACGCTGCTGGCGTGGGCGAAGAAACACCATATTGACGCTGTTGGTCTGTACCTTGGCGATGGCGACAGCGTAAAAGTGACCCAGCTCGATGTAGCGTTAGGTCATGTTGGACTGGCACAGCCTGGCTCTCCTAAGCTGATTAACACGCTACTGGAAAACGGTTTTCTACCGGTCGTCAGCTCGATAGGCGTCACGGAAGAAGGGCAACTGATGAACGTCAATGCCGATCAGGCTGCGACGGCGCTGGCGGCAACGCTGGGTGCGGATCTGATCCTGTTGTCTGACGTCAGCGGTATTCTGGATGGTAAAGGCCAGCGGATTGCCGAAATGACCGCAGCCAAAGCAAAACAGCTGATTGAGCAGGGTATTATCACCGATGGCATGATTGTGAAGGTGAACGCGGCGCTGGATGCGGCACGTACGCTGGGGCGTCCAGTGGATATCGCTTCCTGGCGTCATGCTGAACAACTCCCGGCGCTGTTTAACGGCACGCCGATCGGTACGCGTATTCTGGCTTAACTATTATTGTGCCGGATGGCAGCGTCGCCTTATCCGGCCTGCATGGGTTTTGTAGGCCCGGTAAGCGTAGCGCCACCGGGCAAAATATCATATTAAGGAAATTCGTTATGGCACTTTGGGGTGGGCGTTTTACACAGGCAGCAGATCAGCGGTTCAAACAGTTCAACGACTCTTTGCGCTTCGACTACCGCTTGGCCGAGCAGGATATCGTCGGCTCTGTGGCCTGGTCCAAAGCGCTGGTCACGGTCGGTGTGTTGACTGCTGATGAACAATGTCAATTGGAAGAGGCGTTGAATACTCTGCTGGAAGAAGTACGCCTCGACCCGCAACAGATCCTGCAAAGCGATGCGGAAGATATTCACAGTTGGGTAGAAGGCAAGCTCATCGATAAAGTCGGGCCGTTGGGTAAAAAACTGCATACCGGGCGTAGCCGTAATGACCAGGTGGCAACCGATCTTAAACTGTGGTGCAAAGACACGGTGCTTGAATTGTTGTCTGCTAACCGTCAGTTGCAAAGCGCGCTGGTGGTGACAGCAGAGAATAATCAGGATGCCGTCATGCCGGGTTATACCCACCTGCAGCGTGCCCAGCCGGTGACGTTTGCTCATTGGTGTCTGGCCTATGTTGAAATGCTGGCGCGTGATGAGAGCCGTCTGCAGGATACGCTCAAGCGTCTGGATGTCAGCCCGTTAGGATGCGGTGCACTGGCGGGTACTGCCTATGAAATCGATCGCGAGCAATTGGCTGGCTGGCTGGGTTTCGCCTCGGCAACCCGCAATAGTCTGGATAGCGTATCCGATCGTGACCATGTTCTGGAGCTCCTCTCAGATGCCTCTATCGGTATGGTTCACCTGTCACGCTTTGCTGAAGATCTGATTTTCTTTAATACCGGGGAAGCTGGTTTTGTGGAACTGTCCGATCGCGTAACCTCCGGTTCATCATTAATGCCGCAGAAGAAAAATCCGGACGCATTAGAGCTGATTCGTGGCAAATGTGGCCGCGTGCAAGGTGCGTTGACTGGCATGATGATGACGCTGAAAGGACTGCCGCTGGCGTATAACAAGGATATGCAGGAAGACAAAGAAGGGCTGTTCGATGCACTCGATACCTGGCTGGACTGCCTGCATATGGCGGCGCTGGTGCTGGACGGTATTCAGGTAAAACGCCCACGTTGCCAGGAAGCCGCGCAGCAGGGCTATGCCAACGCTACGGAGCTGGCCGATTATCTGGTGGCGAAAGGCGTCCCGTTCCGTGAAGCACACCATATCGTAGGTGAAACGGTAGTTGAGGCGATTCGTCAGGGCAAACCGCTGGAAGCACTGTCACTGGCTGATTTGCAAAAATTCAGCGCCGTGATTGGCGATGACGTGTACCCGATCCTCTCGCTACAGTCGTGCCTCGATAAGCGTGTGGCGAAAGGGGGCGTTTCACCGCAGCAGGTAGCGCAGGCGATCGACTACGCGAAGGCGCGCCTGGCGTAACGTGTGTTTTGCCCGATGGCGGTAGACGCCTTCGCGTCACCATCCGGCAAATGGTTATCTGAGCCTGGCATCAAGCCGGGCTTTTTTATGCAAAAAAAAGCGGACCAGAGGTCCGCAAACGTTCACGTTGGCTTTAGTTATTTCGAGTATGAGAACGGACAGTAGCTTCAAGGGTTAAAGGGGTACCGTTCCGTTTCTGTGGTGCATTATTAAACAGAATGCTTGATAGGGATAATCGTTCGTTGCTATGCTACCTATCGCTACGAACTATCGTGGCAATGGAGGATGAATAATGAATATTCGTGATCTTGAATACCTGGTAGCACTTGCCGAACACCGTCACTTCCGACGAGCGGCAGACTCCTGTCACGTCAGCCAGCCAACGCTGAGTGGGCAAATCCGCAAACTCGAAGATGAGCTTGGCGTTATGCTGCTGGAGCGGACGAGTCGTAAAGTGCTGTTCACTCAAGCGGGTTTACTGCTGGTGGATCAGGCGCGCACCGTGTTGCGCGAGGTCAAAGTGCTCAAGGAGATGGCAAGCCAACAGGGTGAGACAATGTCTGGCCCGCTACATATTGGTTTGATCCCAACGGTAGGACCTTACCTGCTGCCGCATATTATTCCTATGTTGCACCAGACCTTCCCGAAACTGGAAATGTACCTGCATGAGGCGCAAACGCATCAGCTGCTGGCGCAACTGGACAGCGGTAAACTCGACTGCGTGATTTTGGCGCTGGTGAAAGAGAGTGAAGCGTTTATCGAGGTACCGCTGTTTGATGAGCCGATGATGCTGGCGATCTATGAAGATCACCCATGGGCAAATCGCGACCGCGTACCGATGTCCGATCTGGCTGGTGAAAAACTGTTGATGCTCGAAGATGGTCACTGTTTGCGTGACCAGGCGATGGGCTTTTGTTTTGAAGCCGGTGCTGATGAAGACACCCATTTCCGGGCAACCAGTCTGGAAACGTTGCGTAACATGGTGGCAGCAGGCAGCGGGATTACTTTACTGCCCGCGCTGGCTGTCCCACCGGAGCGTAAGCGTGATGGTGTGGTCTATGTGCCGTGCATTAAACCAGAACCGCGTCGTACCATTGGTCTGGTGTACCGTCCGGGTTCGCCGCTGCGCAGCCGTTATGAACAGCTGGCAGAGGCCATCCGTGGTGCAATGGATGGCCATTTCGACAACACGTTAAAACAGGCGGTTTAAACCGTTCAGTGCAGCTACCCGATAGGCTTCCGCCATGGTTGGGTAGTTAAAGGTGGTGTTAACGAAGTACTCGATGGTGTTACCACCACCTTTTTGCTCCATTATTGCCTGACCGATATGAATAATTTCGGCAGCGCGTTCGCCAAAGCAGTGGATCCCTAAAATCTCTTTGGTCTCCCGATGGAACAGAATCTTCAATGTTCCGACACTCATCCCGACGATTTGTGCGCGTGCCAGATGTTTAAACTGGGCGCGGCCAACCTCGTAAGGGACTTTCATTGACGTCAGTTGCTGTTCAGTTTTACCGACGGAGCTGATTTCGGGAATGGTGTAAATGCCTGTAGGAATATCTTCGATCAAGTGCGCGGTGGCCTCACCCTTGACCAGCGCCTGGGCGGCGATACGGCCTTGATCGTAGGCTGCGGAAGCAAGGCTCGGATAACCGATCACATCCCCTACGGCATACACATGCGGCAGCGCCGTCTGGTACATGCTGTTCACTTTTAGCTGGCCGCGGCTGTCCGTCTTCAGGCCAATATTCTCCAGCGCTAATGAATCGGTGTTACCGGTACGACCGTTGGCGTACAGCAGGCAGTCGGCTTTTAGTTTCTTTCCGGATTTCAGGTGCATGATGACGCCATCATCGCAGCCTTCAATTTTCTCGTATTCTTCGTTATGGCGAATCACCACGCCGCTGTTCCAGAAGTGATAAGACAGCGAGTCGGACATCTCCTGATCAAGAAACGCCAGCAGACGGTCACGGGTATTGATCAAATCAACTTTGACGTCCATTCCCCGGAAGATCGACGCATATTCACAGCCAATGACGCCCGCGCCATAGATCAGAACGTGGCGAGGTTCATGGTGCAGACTGAGAATGGAATCACTGTCGTAAACGCGCGGATGCGAAAAATCGACATCATTTGGGTGGTAGGGACGCGAACCGCAGGCAATAACAAATTTATCTGCCGTGAGCGTTTCCACCGTACCGTCGTGGCACTCCAGAGCGAGGGTGTGTTCGTCAACAAAACGGGCATTCCCCTGCAAAATTTCACAGTGGTTTCGCTCGTAAAATCCTTGCCGCATACGCGTTTGTTGATTAATGACGTTATCGGCATGGTTAAGAATATCGGCAAAAGAAGAGCGAAGAAGCCGGGAATGGTCGCTGTAGAGTGGGTTTTGATTGAATTCAATGATACGGCTGACGGCGTGGCGGAGTGCTTTAGATGGGATGGTGCCCCAGTGGGTACAACCACCGCCGACGTTATGATAGCGCTCAATAACGGCGACGCGCGCGCCTTGCTTAACCAGACCCATTGCAGCGCCTTCGCCGCCGGGGCCGGAACCTATTACTATTGCATCGTAATCGTAGGAATGTGACATGGTCAGGCTTACCTGTTCTTATACATAAAAGCAACAGAATAGTAACATCGTTGTCAGGATAACCCAATTATCGTTGTGCTTTTTTGCGAAGTCGAAGCACAAACTGCGCGTAAACAATCATTCACAAAGCCATGCCAACCGCCTAATCTCTGGTATAGTGCCAGCAAGGTATAAGGAAGGATTCAGACATCGTGATGGGCGTTAGAGCGCAACAAAAAGAAAAAACCCGGCGTTCGCTGGTTGAGGCCGCATTTAGTCAATTGAGTGCAGAGCGCAGTTTTGCCAGCCTCAGTTTACGTGAAGTTGCTCGTGAAGCGGGCATTGCGCCAACCTCATTTTATCGCCATTTTCGCGATGTGGATGAGCTCGGCCTGACGATGGTGGATGAGAGCGGCCTGATGCTACGCCAGTTGATGCGCCAGGCGCGTCAGCGTATCGCCAAGGGCGGCAGTGTGATCCGCACCTCGGTCTCAACATTTATGGAGTTCATCGGCAACAATCCCAACGCCTTCCGTTTATTATTGCGCGAGCGGTCTGGTACCTCCGCGGCGTTTCGTGCCGCCGTGGCTCGCGAAATTCAGCATTTCATTGCGGAACTTGCGGACTATCTGGAACTCGAAAACCATATGCCTCGTGCGTTTACTGAAGCACAAGCCGAAGCTATGGTGACGATTGTTTTCAGTGCGGGGGCAGAAGCGCTGGATGTTGGCGCCGAACAGCGTCGACAACTGGAAGAGCGGCTGGTATTGCAACTGCGCATGATCGCCAAAGGCGCATTTTACTGGTATCGCCGTGAACAAGAGAAGATGACGCATCACTCCGAGTAACGAGAAGGACGAGCAATGAAACAGTCAGGTCAAGATAAAGGTACGCTGCTGCTGGCGCTGGTTGCTGGCTTATCGATCAATGGTACATTTGCGGCGCTGTTTAGCTCCATTGTGCCATTCTCTGTATTCCCGATTATTTCGCTGGTGCTGACGGTTTACTGCCTGCATCAACGTTACCAGAATCGCACAATGCCTGTGGGGCTGCCGGGTCTGGCTGCGGCCTGTTTTATTCTTGGCGTTCTGTTGTACAGCACCGTGGTGCGCGCGGAATACCCGGATATCGGCCCGAACTTCTTCCCAGCGGTCCTGTCAGTGATTCTGGTGTTCTGGATCGGCTTTAAGGTGCGTAACCGTAAGCAAGAAATTGCGGAATAGTATTTGTAGGCCGGGGGTATCTTTGCTTTCCCGGCCTACAAAAAAATCACTTCGCGGTCAGTAATACTCCGCACTCCATGTGGTGCGTATACGGGAACTGATCGAACAGCGCCAGACGTGACACATTGTGCGTCTGGCTCAACGTTTCCAGGTTCTTACACAGTGTCTCCGGGTTGCAGGAGATGTACAGAATACGCGGATACGCCTGCACCATCTTCTCTGTTTCGCTGTCCAGGCCGCTGCGCGGTGGATCAACAAAAATGGTTTCACACTGGTAACTCTTCAGGTCGACGCCCTGTAAACGGTTGAACTCGCGCACCCCATTCATCGCCTGAGTAAACTCTTCTGCAGCCATACGAATAATTTGCACGTTATCAATATGGTTAGCCGCAATATTGTACTGCGCGGCAGCCACGGACGGTTTAGCGATTTCAGTGGCCAGTACGCGGTTGAAGTTCTGCGCCAGCGCTAACGAGAAGTTGCCATTGCCACAGTACAATTCAAGCAGGTCGCCCTGCGAATCTTTGGTGACATCAATCGCCCATTCCAGCATCTGAATGTTCATGGCGGCATTCGGCTGCGTGAAGCTGTTCTCAACCTGGCGGTAGATAATCTCTTTACCCGCAACCGGCAAACGTTCATCGATGTAATCTTGATCCAACGCGATTTTGGTTTTGGTCGCCCGGCCAATCAGATGCACATTCAGGTTTTGCGCGCGTAGCGCATCCCGCAGTGCTTCGGCTTCCTGACGCCATTCGTCATCTAACTTTTTATGGTACAGCATGGATACCACCGCCTGATTGCTCATGGTGGTGAGGTAATCAATCTGGAACAATTTATGACGCAGGACGTGATTGTGACGAACGCCGTCAATCATGGCTGTCATCAGCGTGTTGATGAGTTCGCTGGCTGCCGGAAAGCTGTCGACGCGAATACGGCTTTTGGTCTGGCTTTCAAACATGATGTGATACAGGTCGTCACCGTCATGCCACAGGCGGAATTCAGCGCGCATGCGGTAATGACTGACCGGCGAGCGAAACACTTCCGGAGCCTGATCAGTAAATGGCGTCA
>NZ_SZXN01000089.1:0-3130 GCF_005281195.1 Citrobacter sp. wls613 | reverse complement strand
AAACGAGCCACTTTATCGGCTAGCTGCGCGTCATACTGTTCTGTCGGGAGGTGTTCGGGGGTCATGATGCGTCCTGAAAAATAAAAGTACGCGGGGATTGTAGGGATTGCTCAGTAGATGTCCAGTTATTGATGATTTCTAATATTGTGATACGCAGTCTGGACAGTCGGTAATAACAAACTGTAGCATCCGCGTTCCGGTCCTGTGAGTTAAAAGGGAATCCAGTGTAAATCTGGAGCTGACGCGCAGCGGTAAGGAAAGGTGAAATGAGAGCGTAAGCAGACACTGCCTTTGGGTGGGAAGTCTTCATTTCTTTTTATTCGCTATATTGAATAACCTTCCAAGCCCGAAGACCTGCCGGCTAACGTCGCATCTGGTTTTCATCATCGCGTACTATCGGTGGGACCTGCGGCATCCTTCTTATATTGTGGATGCTTTACAATGATCAAAAAATCATTGCTGCTGACGGCACTTTCCGTCGCGGCATTTTCTGGTTGGGCGCAGGATGCTAGCCCGGATACTCTCGTCGTTACGGCTAACCGTTTTCAGCAACCCCTTAGTGCAGTGCTTGCTCCCATCACCGTTGTTACGCGCCAGGAAATCGATCGCTGGCAATCTACCTCTGTGAATGACGTTCTTCGCCGCCTGCCGGGTGTCGATATCGCGCAATACGGTGGTATGGGACAAAATTCGTCTATTTCTATTCGTGGGACCAACGCCAGCCATGTACTGGTGCTGATTGACGGCGTGCGCCTGAATTTAGCTGGGGTGAGTGGTGCCGCCGATCTCAGCCAGTTCCCGGTATCACTGGTGCAACGTATTGAATACATTCGTGGGCCGCGTTCCGCTGTTTATGGTTCTGATGCGATCGGCGGTGTGGTGAATATCATTACCACGCGAGAAAAACCGGGGACGGAATTGACCGCCGGTGTGGGCAGTAATGGTTATCAGAATTACGACATCTCGACGCAGCAACAGCTCGGTGAGAATACGCGCGTGACGCTGATGGGGGATTATGCCTATACCAAAGGTTTTGACGTTGTCGCCTACGGTAGCACTGGTGAGCAAGCGCAGCCCGATAAAGATGGTTTTTTAAGTAAGACGCTGTACGGCGCACTGGAACATAACTTCTCCGACACCTGGAGCGGGTTTGTGCGCGGCTATGGCTATGATAACCGCACCAATTATGATTCTTACTACTATCCAGGCACGCCGTTAGTCGATACCCGTAAGCTCTATAGCCAAAGCTGGGATGCCGGACTGCGCTTTAATGGCGAGCAAATCCAATCACAACTGGTTTCCAGCTACAGCCATAGCAAAGACTACAACTATGACCCGGACTATGGTCGCTACGACTCCTCGGCAACCCTGGATGAGATGAAGCAATATAACGTGCAGTGGTCAAACAGTATGGTGGTTGGCCACGGCAATGTGGGCGCTGGCGTCGACTGGCAAAAGCAAACCACAGAGCCAGGCACCGGGTATGTTACGGACGGTTACGATCAGCGTAATACCGGTATTTATCTGACCGGGTTGCAACAGCTTGGCGACTTCACCTTCGAAGGCGCGGCGCGCAGCGACGACAACTCCCAGTTTGGTCGGCATGGCACATGGCAAACCAGCGCCGGATGGGCGTTCATTGACGGCTATCGTTTCATTGCTTCTTATGGCACCTCTTATAAAGCACCTAATCTGGGGCAGCTGTACGGTATGTATGGCAATGCAAACCTTGATCCTGAAGAGAGCAAGCAGTGGGAAGGGGCGTTTGAAGGGTTAACGGCGGATGTAAACTGGCGTTTGTCAGGATATCGCAATGATATCGATAACATGATCGATTATGACCCCCATACTCTGAAATACTATAACGAAGGGAAAGTGCGGATTAAAGGCGTTGAAGCGACGGCGAGTTTCGATACGGGTCCGCTGGCGCATACGCTGAGCTATGACTATGTCGATGCGCGTAATGCGATTACGGACAAGCCGCTGGCCCGCCGTTCAAAACAGCAGGTGAAGTATCAGCTCGATTGGCAGGTCTATGATTTTGACTGGGGCCTGACGTATCAATATCTGGGAACACGATATGACAAGGACTATGTCACTAACCAGCCGGTAAAATTGGGTGGAGTGAGTTTGTGGGATCTGGCGGTGTCATATCCGATCACCTCACAGCTGACAGTTCGTGGTAAAATCGCCAACCTGTTCGATAAAGATTACGAGACAGTTTATGGCTACCCAACTGCAGGACGGGAATACACCTTGTCTGGCAGCTACACTTTCTGATCCACGTCCCACCGTGCTGGTGTTTGATTCCGGCGTCGGTGGGTTGTCGGTCTACAATGAGATCCGCAACCTCTTGCCGGATCTCCACTATATATACGCTTTCGATAACGTTGCCTTTCCTTATGGAGAGAAGAGCGAGGAATTTATTGTCGAGCGTGTTGTTGAGATTGTGACTGCCGTTCAGCAGCGCTACCCCCTTTCACTGGCTGTTATCGCCTGCAATACCGCCAGCACGGTGTCACTCCCTGCGTTACGCGAAAAGTTCGCTTTCCCGGTCGTCGGCGTGGTACCTGCAATTAAACCGGCGGCGCGCCTTACGGCTAACGGTGTAGTGGGGCTGCTGGCGACGCGAGCGACGGTGAAGCGTTCATATACGCATGAGTTGATTGCGCGCTTTGCGAACGAGTGTCAGATCGCGATGTTGGGTTCCGCTGAGTTGGTGGAACTGGCGGAAGCGAAGCTGCACGGAGAAGCAGTTCCTCTGGATGAGTTGCGCCGCATTCTGCGACCATGGTTGCGGATGTCGGAACCGCCGGATACGGTTGTTCTCGGATGTACGCATTTCCCTCTATTACAGGAAGAACTTTTACAGGTTCTACCTGAAGGGACGCGACTGGTGGATTCCGGTGCCGCGATTGCGCGTCGCACGGCTTGGTTGTTAGAACATGAAGCACCTGACGCAAAATCAGCTGACGAGAATATTGCCTTTTGTATGGCAATGACGCCTGAAGCTGAACAATTACTGCCAGTCCTCCAGCGTTATGGCTTCAAAACGCTCGAAAAACTGGCAGTTTAATCAGTTTTGGTGAAATAATGCGCACTCGGAAAATTATTTTAAATTTCCCCTTGT
>NZ_SZXN01000090.1:0-167655 GCF_005281195.1 Citrobacter sp. wls613 | reverse complement strand
CAGGCATCAAACAAGTGAAGAAGCCCATCCTGACAGATGGGCTTTTTGCGTCTGTTGTATGTGAAAGCAGATGGATAGCCGCGTCAGCGCCTTATCTGCCCAGCAAAACCTCTCTTCTGTCCGCGTAAAATGTCCTTTATCCTGCCCGTAAACGACAAAGCATTCTTCTTTAATTATAAAATCTAACTGCCCATTAATTTATGGGGGGGTAGCAGCGACGGTTGCGGGTAATTGATAAGGAGATGGCTTGGGATTGGCTGAAAGGCCTTGGGAAATAAAATAGCAAAAAACCAGCCCGTAGGCTGCTTCTTCTAAAGAGTGGTGCTGGACTCGGAATCGAACCAAGGATTCGTTTCTGCAATAACGAAATCACCGAATAACAGTAAGTTACCTTTACGCTTCGATTCCGAATGTACCACTAGTTTGTACCATTAATCAATCGTTGTATCAGATACAATTATTGATAACGTGGTCCGCCAGTTTGTCATGTTCAGCATCCATTTTGTCCATCAAATCGACTTGGTTTGGCGCCCACTGCCCGCGGACCAAGACTTGTCTGGTAGGACGTACACTTTGGAGATACTTAAGCGGTACGCTTTGGATGATGCTGTCCGGTGCCATAACGTTCAGATCCTCTACTTTTGCTACAGGGTCTGGGGTTACAAAAGCTGGTACTGCATTGTAAGACTTTATAGTTCCTAAACTCGGGATTAGTGAGTTTTGGACTGCTGCACTAATTACGTTTCTGTGTGCAAGATCGGCCCCTACTTCTGTCGCGACCAATGCCCCTTGTTTTTTTCTCATATCAAATCCGTTGAAAACCCACCCGGCAAATTTTGGCTGGCCTTTTGTGGATAAAACGGCATCATGAGTATTACTTGCGAGGTATCGTGCCACCCCTTGTTGCCAGTCAGTAGCAAATTTTGGCAGCATTTCGCCAATCAAACCAATGCAGTAGGCTGAGAACATATCTGCTGTGCACGGAACAATGAAGTAATCGGAGCAGTACAAGGCAGAGCGAACTAACGTGTTGAATGAAGGTGGAAGGTCAATCAATACGTAATCGTAATCAATCCCGGTAGCTTGTGACGCAGCCTCAGAAATCAAATGAGGCATCAGGAAACGATAAATGCTTGTACCAGCGATTAAGTCTGTACCAACGTTGAGCGTATCTGAAAGGTTGTTAAGCCAGAAGTCACCCGCAACGATGTCTAGGTGACCGGCCTGCTGAGGCATTCGATGTTTCGGATGATTAATGATTACTTCTGGCGGCCTGTTTTGTTGAATATATGGTTGGCCAAAAGCCCTGATGGTTTGTCCAAAAGGCTTTTTGGCATTAGTTTGTAACAGTCTGGCAAAGTTTGTATCACCTAGCGTAGCAATTGAAAGGTTGCACTGAGGATCGAAATCGATCAGTAAAACGGATTTACCCTTGGCTGCTAAAGCAACGCTTAGGTTCCAAGTCAGAGTTGTTTTTCCTACTCCGCCTTTGTTATTAAAAAGAGATAAAGTAACCATAACTTACTGTTGCCCCTGATTTTATCGTTTAGCGGAGTACTTTAGCATAAGCATTTCTCGGAATGGGGGCATAAAAAGGAGATATCACATTTCTCATGCCTAGATCACGATAATTGATACTAGTCTCTTAGTATTTTGCTAGTTTGCTCTCTAGGCTGATTGAATGAAGTTAATTCTATGAAATTATTAATAATATTTCGCCTTCCTCTTTGACATTCTGTTGCAAACAAAGAGGAAGGGAATTTAGCTATTATTCAGTGAATTACATCACTTTGCAGGAATACTCACCGCTCCCGCCGCTTATCATTTTGAGCGTGAATTTTTTATCAGCTGTGTAGTCAACGTTAAATGCAATGCCCAGACTGGAGAATGTCAGGCTGTTCACGCCCTCATTATCCTCAGCCCCCATGAAGAACTTAGCCCTTCGCGTTCCGTTTGGGGTAGACAAGTCGGCCCAACCAACTTGTTCCTGTTGCTTGAGCGTGATGTCCACAGTGGTGTTGTTTTCGCATGAGAGCTTTACATATACGTTGTCGGCGGCTGTTGCTGTGGTGGAGATGCTTGCGAGCAGTATGGCGATTAAGCCGATTGTTTTTCTCATTAGATAAATCCTTTTGATTGCTGTTTAGTTGTCAGATTGATTACGCACAATCCGGTAAATGCTGGTGATGCCGATCCCTAACTGGCGGGATATTTCGGGTTTGCTCAATCCTTGGCCTAGCATCTCGATAACTTCCTGAGATTTGCTGCGAGCCGTAGCCTTTCTGCCTTTGTACTTTCCTTTGAGTTTCGCCAGTGCTATTCCCTCGGCCTGACGCTCCAGCATCATTTCACGTTCGAATGTAGCAATAGCCCCAATCATGGTCAGCATGAGCTTTCCGGTTGGTGTGGCCGTATTGATGCCAATGTTGAGAATATTCAACGCCACGCCTTTACCTTGAAGGTATTCCGATATCTCCAACAAATGGCGGGTGTTGCGTGCGAGACGGTCCAGTTTCGTTACCTGTACTGTGTCACCTTCACGAACAAATTCGAGCATTGCCTGTAGCTCTGGGCGGTCATCTTTCGCCCCACTGATTTTTTCCCTGAATATCTTCTCGCAACCGGCCAAGGCTTCGAGCTGTGTATCCAGACTTTGCCCGGTGGTGGACACGCGGGCGTAGCCGACTGTTGCCATGCGGACTCCTTACCCTGCCAATAGACCATGCTACGATGCAAAGACCTGCCAAAACGCCAAAACAACCCTGTGGCATGGCCTTAACGGGCATTCCATCGTTGTGTCAGCGGCAGATCTTTAGGGCATGGGCTATTGGTATGGGTCTAGCGGTAGTAGGGGATTAGAGGAAATCTTCTTCTGAGGCGTAGCCTGCTGCCATTCCCCGGAAGAAGACTGTTGCAAAGGTCGTCAGGGCCATTATCAGGGCTTCAACAAGCAAGGATTTCCAGTTCATAGCCAGCCTCTTTCTGCGAATGAAACTGTTTGACCACCGCCCACGACGATGTGATCTACCAGTCGGACTTCGATTAGCTCCATAACTTTCTGAATATTGAGCGTTATCGCTTTATCCTGAACGGATGGCTCGGCGTTGCCAGATGGGTGATTATGGGAACAGATAACAGCTGCGGCGTTGAGCTTAAGCGCCTGCCGGGCAATCTCGCGGGGATAGACTGGTGTTGTCGCTATGCTGCCGTGGAACATTTCCTGATAGTTCAGGACGTGATTCCGGTTGTCGAGGAATATCACGCTGAACACTTCCTGCTCCCGGTCGCCAAGCTGTAAAGCCAGATAGCTCGCGGTGTCCTGCGGTGATGCCAGTGTGTCGGTACGGTAGAGCCGTTGAGTGAGGATTTCGCGGGCCTGATTAATGATTTCATCATGCATGATTCAGCCTCCTGTGGTGATCTGCATATTTCTTGTACCTGTGGAGCGGGGAATCTTGGAAAGGCGGCTTGGACGAGCGGCTTTGGATGCCTGCCAGACGATCTATACGGGCCCGTGAGCTGCGTTTAGGAGTGATTCATGCCCTTAAGTGCAGAAAGGTCGGGAGAGGCCTACAGGGCGTCTGGTGGCTTCTGACGTGAAAAGAACTTTTGGGGGAGTGGAGGCAGCAAAATCATTAAGCTGTCGCTCAGTTCGATGTATGGATATGACGGAAACTTTGCACTTTTGGGAAATGCGAGTTTGTATTGATAGCTTAAGGATAATTATCTGTAGGATGCTATGAGTAAGATGAATTTGAGTAATAAAAAATGATAAAACCCTATAAACCTATATAAGTGTCTTGGGGTTAGGTTACAAAGGTTACAACGTTTGGGCAGGGGGAAAAGCCTAATCCCTTAGGCTTTTGATGTAACTTTTAAGCAACTTTTCTGTTTATATGCCGTATGACCTCAATTTTGCACGCTGGAAGCATCTGTCACGGCATATATCAAAGGGGATCTCCAGCCTGTCTAGCAGTTTACCCATTTCACTGAGGGGCTGCTTTGGACTTTTCAGCAGGAAACTGCATTCGTTATGGGCCGCGTCATAGGCCTTTTGGGCCGACTTGCTACTTATCTTTAACGTTGATTTAGAAAGGCTGATACAGGCCATTCGCAGGCAGTGAGCATAGCAATCCTCAATACTGACGAAGCGCTTTAGTTGGCGGACAGCCTCCAGCCATACTTCCATCTCTTCGTGTCTGACCCTGATTAGCTTTACGTCGGGTAGATTTTTCCGCAGCCACCGATCCCGCCGTTTATCATTGAGCTGATAACGCGTCGTCCGGTGGGCTTCCTCGTCAAATTCAATAATGAACTGGCGTTTAGCGGTTTTTCCTTTTGCCATATCGGTGTACCACTGCTCGGTGAGGAAGAAATCCACCCGATAACGGTCAATTTGCTTTTGCTGTATAAGCTCATAGTGGACGAAATGCGGCTGTTCCTTTAGTTCGACTATCAAATCGCGTAATTTGACAGCAAATTGCCCCTCAAGACGGCTTTCACCGGGCCTCACTGGCAGTGTCAGACCTGATTTTTGCTCAATCGCATCAATGAGAGGCACGTTCTGGCTGGGATGAACGCTGTAAGTCAGCATTGCAAGGGCATCTCCAGCGGAAAGCCAGCCGTTTTTGTCGGGAATTTCACCATCAATAAGGCCGGATGTGCAGCACGACAGGACATCCTCGGGAGCCTTGAGCAATCTGGCATGTGTCCGCTGTACCCATTGAGTAAATCTGGCTGCCTGAGGCGTCACTTTCCGCAAGAAAGCAACAGAAATTTGGGGGCCCCCGTCTACGGTCCGCCAGTCTGAGTCAGGAATTCTTAACATATTGATAATCTCCAGTTAGTTACTGTGCCTTATACCGCTGAAAGTCAGTTTTCCAGCCGCTTTAGCTCCAGTCTGGGGATCCTCTCAATGAGCACCCGGCTTGTTTCAATCAGATAGCTGCCATAACGCCGTGGAACGGAGCCGGGAACATGTCCGAGAATGTTGTTCTGCGTGTCTTCGCGGACGTCCAGAGCACGGCATTGCGTAATGAAATAGTGTCGGAAGCTGTGGGAGGGTTTAACTTCCTTACGGATGCCGTGCTTACGGATCAACCGGCCCCACCAGCGGCCATAGTTGTAGGCGTATTTATCGTTAACGACAGATTTCTCAGCAAAGAGCTGGCCTTCTCTGGTATTGACGAAATCCATAAAACCCAGCTCCATTATATGGCTGTGTATCGGGACGTAACGCACGGAGCCAGCCGTTTTGACTGATTGCTCTTTCCCCATCTGGATTTTGAAGCAGGGAACACCGAAAGCATCCACGATATCGGCCCTGCGTAGCTGTCCGATTTCCTCAACGCGAGCACCGGTATAGTAAAGGATTATCGGCATCCAGTAGGCCATTTCACCATAGAGAGATTGCTCCCCGTGGAACAGTGGTAGCCGGAACATCACCCTGATTTCGTCGTCGGTGAACGGGATATCCTCATTGATCGTCTGCACTTTTTTACGCATTTTGAAACTATCGAAGGGATGTTCATCCACGAGATCGTCTTGGAGTGCAACAGTGAACATGGCCGAGAGATGCATGAAGTTGTTTCGCACGGTGTTGGCGCTGAGTTTCTTGCCCTGAGCTTTGGCCTGATTCTCCAGCGACAGCAAGTTGACGGCCTTACTGCGGTTAGCCGGGGTCAGCTCCAGGAGCGTACGGAACGCCGCGAGGTCACTCTTCGAGATGTCCCGGATGGGTTTATCACCGATGAATTTGATGAATCGGTTAGCCGATGGTGTGTAATCCCGTATACGTGACTCAGCTCTGTCCTTGTCGGTTAGCCGGATATGTGCTTTGTAATGCTCGAAAAGACTGGCGAAAGTCATGCTTTTCTTTTGTTGCGTGGCGTTGATGGCGGTGTAGACAGGTAGTTCATCAATAATATACATTTCTGCCGTACTGAGCCTGTACTCCGCCAGACGCCATGCGAGCTTTTGTCTCCATGCGGGCGTCAGTACTGCTGGCGTCCACCGAAGAGCCTCTTCGAGTTCAGGCTGCATAAGTTGGGTGACAAGCTGCAAATCTGCCTCGTCTGCCTGCTCTCCCTTACGCAGACATTCGCTTAATTGCACGTTATCTGCGGTCAGGCCATAACCATAATCGTATTGCCGTACATAACGTGCTTTGATGGTTTCTGGCTGCTGGAGGATTCTGGTCATCCATACCGAAGCGATCACCTCTGTATCGTCCTGCGTTACGGAGCGCTCTGCTTTGGCGTTCTGGATGATAGAGTTGATTTCTGCCAGAGCGGCAGGGGCTTTGAGCTTGGCTTGTCCGAGGTCTTTCGTCTTAAGGGAAAGCTTTAGTTCACCTTTGCCAATAGTTGGACGTAGCTCCTGTGGAACCGCTTTACGGATGTAATAGGTGCCATTTCGGTCTTTGGTAGGCTTTATCATAATGCCCATTTTGTACCACCTTTCTGTACCACCGGGAAGCGGGGCCGGAGGAAATTAAAAAGAGGTAACTACCGATAAACCAACAAGTTGTTGACTCAGAAAGCAAAAACCCCCGCCGAAGCGAGGGTTATAAATGAGTGGTGCCCGGACTCGGAATCGAACCAAGGACACGGGGATTTTCAATCCCCTGCTCTACCGACTGAGCTATCCGGGCAACGGGGCGCATTAAACCGCATTCACGCCTGGCAGTCAATCAAATATCGTGAAAAGCTGTTCAACCGCTTAATATTACGGCAGTCTGTACGTTTATGCCTGACGTTTGCACAAATCTTCCAGACAGGTGTGATTTAACCAGGCAATGCTGGCAGCGAGAGGAGGGCAGTATGGCAAACGACTGGCTTGAACTACGACAGCATGCCGATACCGGTATTGAGACTATTAAGGCGCACTTTGAAGGCCATGCCTTTGACCCGCACTGGCATGACAGCTATCTGGTGGGGATCACCCTTTCCGGTACCCAGCAGTTTCACTGTCGCCGGGAGCGTCATCACAGCCAGCCGGGTGATGCGTTTCTGCTAGAACCGGGTGAAATCCATGATGGTGATGCCCCGGTTGCAGGCGGTTTTACCTATCTGACCTTTTACCTTGATGAACAGTGGCTGACCCACACGTTACATGGGTTGTACGAGGCTACTCCGGGTAGCTATTCACTGCACTTTAACCAAACGCTGACCCGTGAGCCGCATCTGGTTCGGGCGATTGGTGAGACATTTGGTTCACTGCATACCGATGAAATGCGTATCGTGCAGCAAAGCAATATGGATAATTTGTTGACTCAGCTCACGGCACATTGTCGGTGGCGTAAGCGTCTGCCATCACAAATACAGGGTTGTGCAATGGCGCATCGAGCGCGGGACTATATGCATGCGCATATGGGCGACAATATCGGCCTTTCCGATCTGGCACGGGAGACAGGGACAGACCGCTTTACCCTGACCCGCAGTTTCAAGCGAGAATTCCATATGGCACCGCATGCCTGGCTTATCCAGTTGCGGCTGGCAAAAGCACGTCAGCTCCTGGCGCGAGGGGAACAGCCCGTCGCTGTGGCGACAACGCTGGGCTTTGCCGATCAAAGTCATCTTGGGCGCTGGTTCCAGCGGGCGTACAGGATTACGCCTGCACATTACCGTAAGTTGTGCACAAACCTTCCAGACGTTTCCAATAAATAACGGCACAGTCAGGACTCCAATAATAAGGAGTCACCTGTGAATATTATGCCGTACTTGCTGTTTGCTTTTGTTGCTTCGATAACGCCAGGCCCCACCAATATTCTTGTGTTGACCAGCAGTCAGCATTATGGCGTGAGAGCCACACTGCCTGCGCTTGTCAGCGGCTGTGTGGCCGCCAGCGCCATTGTGCTGATATCTGGAGCCGGTGCAGGTGAACTGCTGCGCCAGTATCCGCTGGTACGCCAGGTGATGAGCTGGGCGGGTGTACTGTGGCTGACATGGATGAGCTGGCAGCTGTTTTGTGCTCCGGCAACGAATATTGCTGGGCAAACACGCCATCGCTTTACTGCCAAAGCAGCGGCACTGTTGCAGATTATCAATCCCAAAACGTGGATGATGGCGCTGGCGGTGGTGAGTCTGTTTGCCCCTACGGGTGAGCATATGCTGCGGGATGTCGCGCTAATGGCGCTGTGGTTCTTACTGATATCTGTGGCGTGCTTGTTGTGCTGGGCGTGGCTGGGTAAGGCGGTAAACAGGGTGTTTCGCACCACCACGGCGATGGTGCGTTTTCAACGGGTGATGGCGCTGTGTCTGCTTATCTCCGCATGGGCGGGGATGTTTGCTTAGGTCAGCGCACCGCCCATACGACATTGAGCGAAGCGCAGGATGTCTTCCGCCAGCCGGTGTGCCGTTTCCACGTCGGCCTGGCTACGATTGACCAGCATGCGGCTCAGGCAACCTTCAAGCACCAGTTCCATCTGTTTGGCGACCATCGCCGGGTCGTCAACTTCCAGCGTCGTCAGCAGTTCATGGGTAAAATCATGGGCCGCCTTTTTTTGTTGATCCGCAAGTTGATGGATAGGGTGGCCAGGGTCAGGGTAGAAGGTACAGGCGGCGATGAACAGGCAGCCGGGGTAACGATTGTTGCTCACGCATTCGGCCAGGGCGTTATAGCGAGCCAGTAACTTCTGCTCAGCGCTCAGGGTGTCATCAAGCATAAGCTGACGCCGCCAGATATCTACCCGCTGGCTAAGGTACCGCAGGGCATCGTACAAGATGGCCTCTTTATCGGGCCAGAAGCGCTGCAGCTCATCAAGCGGATAATCAATATGGTCGGCCACCATTTCCAGCGTGGTATTGGCTATCCCTTGCACCTCAAGTAATTTCAGGGCT
The DNA here is from genome assembly GCF_005281195.1 of Citrobacter sp. wls613. Classification (NCBI taxonomy): domain Bacteria; kingdom Pseudomonadati; phylum Pseudomonadota; class Gammaproteobacteria; order Enterobacterales; family Enterobacteriaceae; genus Citrobacter; species Citrobacter sp. wls613. Next base: position 158,815 of record NZ_SZXN01000090.1, on the reverse strand, counting down.
TCTCCCAGGACATCTTCACGTTGCACGGTATTCTCCTCCGTTTTCCTTTTGCAAGTGTCGCTCACGGTTGGCGATCGTGCAAATGTGCGCTAAATGTTGCGGCATCCATAAAGCCTGTTACCCGCGCGTTTGGCTGCTCTTTACCCTGAGCATCAAAAAACAAAATGGTTGGCAGCCCTAAAACCTGCAGATGCTTCAGCAGTGCGACATCCTGGGCATTATTTGCCGTGACGTCCGCCTGCAGTAATACCGTGTTGCTTAATGCCTGTTGAACCAGCGGATCGCTGAAGGTGTATTTCTCAAATTCTTTGCAGGCTACGCACCAGTCGGCATACAGATCCAGCATCACCGGCTTACCTTTTGCCTCTGCCAGCGCCTGATTTAACGCATCGACCGTCGCGATGGGTTTGAAGTTCAGATGTGCCTGCGTTTGTGCATGCGGCGTACCGTATGCCCAGTCCTGCAAGGGACGTACGCTCACCAGAGCGGCGGCGAGCAGGGCTATTTGCACAAGGCGCATCCATGGGCGTTTGGCTTGCAGACTGGTAATGAAGGCCCAGCTAAAGAACGCGACGCCGAGTAACGACCACAAGCGGATCCCCCACTCGTCACCGATAATACGTTCCAGTAAAAATACGGGAAGCGCCAGGATGACAAAACCAAAGGCGGTTTTGACATGCTCCATCCACGGGCCGCTTTTCGGTAGCAGACGGTTACCAAAGACGGTAATGAGCATCAGGGGCAGTCCCATTCCCAGCGCGTACAGATACAGCGTGCCACCGCCTAGCCACATGTTTCCACTCTGAGCGATATACAGCAGAATTGCGCTCAGTGGAGCGGTGGTGCAAGGCGAACAGATCAGACCGGCAATCGCCCCCATTGTAAATACGCTGCCGGGAGAGCCACCTTGCTGACGGTTACTCATTAACGTGAGGCGTGTTTGCAGTGATGAAGGCAGCTGTAGCGTGAACAGGCCAAACATCGATAAAGCCAGCAGCGTAAAGGCGATAGCAAGGCCAACCAGGACATAAGGATGCTGTAGCGCCGCCTGGAATTGTAACCCCGCAGCGGCAACCACCAGACCCAGAGCGGTGTAGGTGAGCGCCATTCCCTGGACATAGATAAAGGTCAGCAGCAGTGCGCGTCCGGTTGATAAGCGCTGTTTTCCACCTAGAACGATACCGGAAATCAGCGGGTACATCGGCAGGACGCAAGGTGTAAAGGCAATGCCAATCCCGATCAGCAGTGCCCACAATGCGGAGAACGGCAGTTGGGTCGTGGGTTGTGGTTGTTCTTCTGGCGATACCGTTGCTGAAGAGGTCGTCGGTGGTGCTTCTGCACTGGCCGCCACTTCACGTAACGGCACGGTTTTTGTCTCAGGCGGATAACAGAACCCGGCGTCGGCACAGCCCTGGTAGGTAACCGTTAGCGTCGCACCCGCAGCAGCCTGCTTGACGGTGACAGGGATAGTCAACTGCTGACGATAAATTTCACTTTTGCCGTAAAACTCATCTTCATGCCAGACCCCGGGCGGCAATTTTACCTCGGCAGTCTCGGCCTGAGATGGGGTTATGCTTATCTGTTTACGATAAAGATAATAGCCGTCTTTGACCTGCCAGGAGAGGTTCAGATCGTGTTGGTTTTGCTGAAAATCGAACACAAATGCCTGGTCGGCCGGGACAAACTGCGAGCGACCTGGTGCGTCAAATAAGCCAGCAAAAGTTGATGTGCTGCAGAGCAGCAGGATCAGCGTAAGGATGCGTTGAGCCATGAGCGGTAATCAAAATCTCCGTGAGTGACGGGTAAAACCAGAAGTTCAGGTGTTTGGTACGGGTGATGTGACTTCAGGCAATCGAGAAGTGCTTGCTGGTGTGAAACTGCGGTTTTTAAGATCATCTGGACTTCATATTCCTGCTCCAGCTTGCCTTCCCAATAATAGAGGGAGGTAGCGCCGGGCAGCAGTGTGACGCAGGCGGCCAGTTTTTCCGCCAGCACTTTAGCGGCCAGATCCTGAGCGGTTGCTTCATCCGGGGCGGTACAGAGCACGACAACGGTATCGGGGATGGAGATATCCTGATTCTTTACATCAAGCATAAACACCTCGAAAGCACAGAGTAACCAGCAAGAGAGGAGTCACTATACAACGGACGGAAGAAGGATGTTAGTCAAAGCGAGACGGGAGAGAGGAACTGCAGGGCGCACAGGCGCCCTGCAGGTAAAACTTACAGCATGAAGCTGCCCAGCAGGAAGCCGAAGCAGACAGCCAGTACCACACCCAGCGTACCCGGGATGAAGAACGGATGGTTAAAGACGAATTTACCGATGCGGGTTGTCCCGGTGTCATCCATCTGAACCGCCGCAACCAGCGTTGGGTAAGTTGGCAGAATGAACAGGCCAGAAACAGCCGCGAAGGATGCGACAGCGGTCAACGGAGAAACGTTCAGTGCCAGAGCCATCGGCATCAGAGCTTTTGCCGTTGCTGCCTGAGAGTACAGCAGTGCAGAAGCAAAGAAGAAGATGACAGCCAGCAGCCACGGATGACCCTGAATGACGCTACCTGCAGTCTCTTTGATCCAGTCAATGTTATGAGAGACGAAAGTATCACCCAGCCATGCAACGCCCAGGATACAAATACAGGCGCTCATACCGGCTTTGAAGGTGCTGGAGTTCAGGATAGAGTCCGTTTCAACGCGGCAGATGATCGTGGTCAGCGTCGCGATGCTCAGCATGATGATCAAGATGGCGTTGGTGGTGTTCATCAGCGGTTTAGCGACCAGACCGAGGCTTGGGCTGTTGATAATGGCGTAAGCCACCACGCAAACTACGCCCAGCAGGAACAACCATACGGAGGTTTTTGCGCCCGCTTTGATTTCAACTTGTCTTTCACCGCGCAGTTCGACCAGGCCTTCTTCCAGACGTTTACGGTAAACCGGATCGTCAGACAGCTTGGAGTTGAACAGCATAGTGACCAGGAAGGACATCACCAGTACCGCCAGCAGCGTGGACGGAATGACCACGGACAGCAGGTGGATGTAGCTGATGCCATGACCTTCCATGACGGAAGACATGTACACCACAGCTGCGGAGATTGGCGACGCAGTAATCGCAATCTGTGCAGAAACCACTGCAGTAGACAGCGGACGGCAAGGTTTGATGCCTTGTTCCTTCGCTACTTCAGCGATAACCGGCAGCGTTGCCAGAGAGATGTTGCCTGTACCTGCAAAGATGGTCAGGAAATAGGTCACAATCGGTGCAAGGATCGTGATGTATTTTGGGTTCTTACGCAGCAGTTTTTCAGTTTGGTGAACCAAATAGTCCAGACCACCTGCAATCTGCATAGCAGAAATGGCAGCGATGACCGCCATGATAATGGAAATAACATCGAACGGAATGTTACCCGGTTTTACGCCAATAGCGGCGAGAACCAGAACACCCAGCCCACCTGCAAATCCAATACCGATACCCCCAAGTCTGGCACCTAAAAAGATTGCCAGCAAAACGATGATAAGTTCTAAAACTATCATATTAGCCTTCCTTGTTGTTTAACAAGTTGATATTAAATTGTTGTTTTTAAGTAACTTCGTGCAAGAAAAAAGGCACGTCATCTGACGTGCCTTCTCTGGTACTACCCTACACGATTACTGTTCGCTTTCATCAGTATAACGTTTTGCTTTATAAGCAGGGTGCATCAGGTTCTGAGCAGAGAAGATATCGTCCAGCTCAGCTTCGGTCAGCAGGCCACGTTCAAGGACAACTTCACGCACGCTCTTACCGGTTTCGGCACAGATTTTACCGACGATATCGCCGTTGTGGTGACCGATGAACGGGTTCAGATAGGTCACGATACCGATAGAGTTATACACGAATGCTTCACACACTTCTTTGTTAGCCGTAATGCCGCTAACGCATTTTTCCAGCAGGTTATAGCAAGCGTTGCTCAGGATGTGGATAGATTCAAACATCGCCTGGCCAATAACCGGTTCCATAACGTTCAACTGCAGCTGACCTGCTTCAGACGCCATGGTGACGGTGATGTCGTTACCGATGACTTTAAAGCACACCTGGTTGACGACTTCCGGGATAACCGGGTTTACTTTTGCTGGCATGATGGAAGAGCCCGCCTGCAGTTCCGGCAGGTTGATCTCGTTCAGGCCGGCACGTGGGCCAGAGGAGAGCAAACGCAGGTCGTTACAGATTTTGGACATCTTAACAGCCAGACGTTTCAGTGCGCTGTGCACCATAACGTATGCGCCACAGTCGGACGTTGCTTCAATCAGGTCTTCAGCTGGAACACAGGCAAAACCAGTCACTTCAGCCAGTTTCTGTACAGCCAGCGGAGAGTACTCTTTCGGGGTGTTCAGACCTGTACCGATTGCGGTTGCGCCGAGGTTAACTTCCAGCAGCAGCTCAGCAGTACGGCCAATGTTCTTCACTTCTTCTTTCAACAGAACGCTGAAAGCACGGAATTCCTGACCGAGAGTCATCGGTACAGCATCCTGCAGCTGGGTACGACCCATTTTCAGGATGTCCTGGAATTCAACAGCTTTTTGTTCGAAGCCTTCACGCAGTTGGTTAAGGGCATCAATCAGTTTGATGATGGATGCGTAAACAGCGATACGGAAGCCGGTCGGATAAGCGTCGTTGGTAGACTGACATTTGTTCACGTGGTCGTTCGGATTCAGGTACTGATATTCACCTTTCTGGTGACCCATCAGTTCCAGACCGATATTGGCCAGCACTTCGTTGGTGTTCATGTTGACGGAGGTACCCGCACCACCCTGGTAAACATCTACCGGGAACTGATCCATGCATTTTCCGTTATTCAGAACTTCATCACATGCTGCGATGATGGCATTTGCCACACTCTTAGGAATGGTTTGCAGCTCTTTGTTGGCCAGGGCCGCTGCCTTTTTCACCATTACCATACCGCGAACAAATTCAGGGATATCGCTGATTTTGTTGTTGCTAATGTAGAAGTTTTCAATCGCTCTCAGAGTATGAACACCGTAGTAGGCGTCCGCTGGAACTTCCCTGGTACCCAACAAGTCTTCTTCGATACGAATGTTGTTTAACATGTGAACCTTCTTTTTCAAGCTGCCAATGATTTTTTACTAAACACACAGGATATATGTGATTTCGATTGTTTCTCGACCGACGATTATCCCCTGCATCGGTCTGATACCCGAGATCATATGCTGGTTCAGGATTTCTACCGTAATCTGGATCACTTAAAACGCGGAAATTACCCCTTAATTATTATTCTGTGAAATGGATCACCCCTTTAGGATTAATACCAAAAATAAGTGTAGAACCCGCTTGAAATTTTGCTAATTCCCCCCACATCTTTCCGATGCGAGTCACATAACCATTCGGACAGACGTGGCGAAAACGGCTGTTATTTACAGGAGAGTCCTTTGCGCTGGATACCATTACTTGCCATTTTTCTCTATGTTTACATAGAGATATCTATTTTCATTCAGGTTGCCCATGTTATGGGTGTTCTGATGACGCTGATTTTGGTCATTTTTACCTCGGTTATCGGTATGTCTCTGGTTCGTAACCAAGGGTTTAAGAACTTTTTGTTGATGCAACAAAAAATGGCGGCGGGTGAAAGTCCTGCTGAAGAAATGATCAAGAGCGTGTCGCTGATTATTGCTGGTTTGCTGCTGGTGCTGCCGGGCTTCTTCACAGATTTCCTTGGTCTTCTTCTTTTATTACCTCCGGTGCAGAAGCATCTGACCATGAAGCTGCTGCCGCACCTGCGCTTTTCTCGTATGCCGGGGGGCGGCTTTAGTGCAGGAACTGGTGGGGGCGAGACCTTTGACGGCGAGTTCCAGCGTAAAGATGATGAGCGCAACCGCCTTGATCATAAAGACGACGACCGTCGGGATTGATGACGTTGTAGGCCGGATACGCCGTGTGAGCGGCATCATCCGGCAACGAGGCTTTACTTGCCGGATTGCGGTGTAACGGCCTTATCCGGCCTGCGGGGTAAAAACAACCACAGTCCTGCCAGCATAACCAGTGCATACAGACTCTTCCAGCCAACCATTGCCAGCAGCAACAGACACAACAGACAGCCAATCACCGCCAGCGCACGATAATGTCCTTTTAGCAGTCGGCACCCTGCCAGCATGCACAGCAGATAAATCATAATAAAGATGCCGTTGGCATAGATGATTAATGCATCAAGGTTGATTTGCAGTATATAGATGCACAATGTGCTGACCACGCAGCAAGCTAACACCGCGTTCAAAGCATTGCGCGGAAGATGGCGAGGGGACAAGCGAGCCAGGTAACTCTCCGGCTTATATTGCGCTTGCGACCACACCAGGCGGGAGAAACTCTGAATATAAATGTTCAGGCTGGCAAAGCAGGCCAGATAACCAATGATGCAGGCTACCCACAGAGCTTGTACGCCAAACAGTTGCACGACAATATTAGGTAGCGATGCTGCCGCAGCCATTTGCTCACCATAGGCGCCAAAATGTAGTACCACGACCGTACATGCCCAGTAGACTGAACCGGCCAGTAGCAGGCCGATCATCAGTGCACGGGGAAAGTCTCGCTCCGGTTTTTTGAACTCCGAGGCCAGGTGTGCGAATGCTTCAAGACCAACAAAACACCAGAACATCACCGACAGCGCCGCGAATAGCCCAGGCAGTTCAATATCGGTAATGGTAGGAAAGGGGATTTCGCCGGGTTTAAGTTCACCCGCCCACCAGATGCCAACGATCAGGGCAACAATCAGCCCGGCGATAACCGTTTGCAGGTTTGCACTGGAGCTGGCACCGCGGGAACCCACATACCAAACCAACGCCAGCGTACCGAGTTCTGCCAACAAAAGCTGCCAGCCATGCCAGCCAAACATGGCTTGACCGAATCCGGCGGCAATGTGCAATGCCGCTGGCAGCCCGACCGGAATCACCGATAAAAACAGCCAGCCGGTAACACGCTCCAGGTGAGAGCCAAAGGCCATGGCGACAAAATGTGCCACACCGCCGGCGCTGGGGTAATGGCGACCGAGCACGGCAAAGACAATCGCTACGGGGAAGACTAGAAGAATGAGGACCGGCCAGGCCCACAGGCTATTGTTACCCGCCACCAGGGCAGCCAATGCGGGAACAGCAAAAACGCCTGTCCCTAACAATGATGTCGACAACAGGCCAATGCCCTGAGCCAGCCCCAGCTCTTGCTTCAGTCCACTCATAAATTGTTATCCGATTATGCCCGTTAAATAGGCTACAGCGCAGATTTTCGATGGTATCACAATCGGATTTGCTTATGACGACGTGACTGAAATCGGTATTAAATGTGAGGTGTGTCGGTGTTTTGGCGGGATTTTCTCCTGATAAAAAAAATTTTTCGCTTGCCCCCTTGAAGGGAGAAAACCCCATCCCCATCTCTCTGGTCACTAGCCGGTAAACCGTTCACGGGCCGGCGCCACCCATAACTGATAAAGACTTTCTCAAAGGAGAGCTATCAATGAGTATTCGTCCGTTACATGATCGTGTGATCGTCAAACGTAAAGAAGTTGAATCCAAATCTGCTGGCGGCATCGTACTGACCGGTTCCGCAGCGGGTAAATCAACTCGTGGCGAAATCATCGCTGTCGGTAAGGGTCGCATCCTGGACAACGGTACCGTACAGCCGCTGGACGTGAAAGTTGGCGATATCGTCATTTTCAACGATGGCTACGGTGTTAAATCTGAGAAGATCGACAATGAAGAAGTGTTGATCATGTCTGAAAGTGACATCCTGGCGATTGTTGAAGCTTAATCCGCGAACGACACTGAACATACGAATTTAAGGGAAAGAGAAAATGGCAGCTAAAGACGTAAAATTCGGTAACGACGCTCGTGTGAAAATGCTGCGCGGCGTGAACGTACTGGCAGACGCAGTAAAAGTTACCCTCGGTCCGAAAGGCCGTAACGTGGTTCTGGATAAATCTTTCGGTGCCCCAGCTATCACTAAAGATGGTGTTTCCGTAGCACGTGAAATCGAGCTGGAAGACAAGTTCGAAAACATGGGCGCGCAGATGGTGAAAGAAGTTGCCTCTAAAGCGAACGACGCTGCAGGTGACGGTACGACTACTGCGACCGTACTGGCTCAGTCCATCATCACTGAAGGCCTGAAGGCTGTTGCTGCGGGTATGAACCCGATGGATCTGAAACGTGGTATCGACAAAGCTGTCGCTGCTGCGGTTGAAGAACTGAAAGCCCTGTCCGTACCGTGCTCCGACTCTAAAGCGATTGCTCAGGTTGGTACCATCTCCGCTAACTCCGACGAAACCGTAGGTAAACTGATCGCTGAAGCGATGGACAAAGTCGGTAAAGAAGGCGTGATCACCGTTGAAGACGGTACCGGTCTGCAGGACGAACTGGACGTAGTTGAAGGTATGCAGTTCGACCGTGGCTACCTGTCTCCTTACTTCATCAACAAGCCGGAAACGGGCGCAGTAGAACTGGAAACGCCGTTCATCCTGCTGGCTGATAAGAAAATCTCCAACATCCGCGAAATGCTGCCGGTTCTGGAAGCCGTTGCGAAAGCAGGCAAACCGCTGCTGATCATTGCTGAAGATGTTGAAGGCGAAGCGCTGGCTACCCTGGTCGTTAACACCATGCGTGGCATCGTGAAAGTGGCTGCGGTTAAAGCACCTGGCTTCGGCGACCGCCGTAAAGCTATGCTGCAGGATATCGCGACCCTGACCGGCGGTACCGTTATCTCTGAAGAGATCGGTATGGAGCTGGAAAAAGCGACCCTGGAAGATCTGGGCCAGGCAAAACGCGTTGTGATCAACAAAGACACCACCACCATCATCGATGGTGTGGGCGAAGAAGCGGCAATCCAGGGTCGTGTAACCCAGATTCGCCAGCAGATCGAAGAAGCAACTTCTGACTACGACCGTGAAAAACTGCAGGAGCGCGTAGCGAAACTGGCAGGCGGCGTTGCAGTCATCAAAGTGGGTGCTGCTACCGAAGTTGAAATGAAAGAGAAGAAAGCACGCGTTGAAGATGCCCTGCACGCGACCCGTGCTGCGGTAGAAGAAGGCGTGGTTGCTGGTGGTGGTGTTGCGCTGATCCGCGTAGCATCCAAACTGAGCGAACTGCGTGGTCAGAACGAAGACCAGAACGTGGGTATCAAAGTTGCGCTGCGCGCAATGGAATCCCCGCTGCGTCAGATCGTTCTGAACTGCGGCGAAGAACCGTCTGTTGTCGCTAACACCGTGAAAGCGGGTGACGGTAACTACGGTTACAACGCTGCAACTGAAGAATACGGCAACATGATCGACATGGGTATCCTGGATCCGACTAAAGTAACCCGTTCTGCTCTGCAGTACGCGGCTTCTGTTGCGGGTCTGATGATCACCACCGAGTGCATGGTAACCGACCTGCCGAAAGGCGATTCCGCTGACTTAGGTGCTGCTGGTGGTATGGGCGGCATGGGCGGAATGGGCGGCATGATGTAATTTAATCTTCATACTTCAAGCCGCAGGTTCGTTGGCTGCAACTTGAATTATTTGATTAAATACGCATCTCGCGAAAAATGAGAAACCCCCGGGCAGAAATGTCCGGGGGTTTTTCTTTTGGTCATCTTTTTAGTATATGATTCAGCTACGGACAAAACGTCCAGCGCATTGATTATGGGGAATAACATGCACGTGAAATATTTAGCAGGGATCGTTGGTGCCGCGCTACTGATGGCGGGTTGTAGCTCCAGCAACGAACTGAGTTCAGCCGGACAAAGCGTACGCTTCGTTGAAGAGAAGCCAGGTGCCGAGTGCCAGCTGATTGGTACCGCAACAGGTAAGCAGAGCAACTGGCTTTCTGGTCAGCACGGCGAAGAGGGCGGCTCTATGCGCGGCGCGGCGAACGATCTGCGTAACCAGGCTGCGGCAATGGGCGGTAATGTGATTTATGGTGTAAGCAGCCCATCACAAGGTATGTTGTCGAGTTTTGTCCCAACCGCCAGCGAGATGATTGGTCAGGTTTATAAGTGCCCTAATTGATAAACGCTGTTGATGCCGGATGGCGACGCTGAAGCGTCTTATCCGGCCTACGGTACACATAAGCGTAGGCCTGATAAGCGCAGCGCCATCAGGCATTCTGCGCTTTACTGGCAGACTGTAGGCGTAAATGATGCAGCGCGCGCAGGCACTGATCCTGTGTCAGCTTTTGTGTTTTATCCCCCGTGAGTGTTCTGACAAACACTTTGCACGGTACACCGGCCAGTTTTTTTAGCCGTGGGCTGAAGTCGATAAGCCGACGAGAGATCGCTTCTACGTCTTTATCATCCGAAGGGGCTCGAGTTTTCACCACTGAACCACAGAACCGAACTTTCCCTGCTTTGTCTTTATAGCGATAGATGACAGCCAGATAATGATTAAACAGATTATGTTTCCATTCTGATTGTGTATAGGCATCGTATTCAAGATTATCGTTATCCAGGCAATCAATGTCGTATAGAGGCAGGAAATCTAATAACGATGTGATACGCAGTGCTAATTCGCGCATCCCTGCATTATTTATTGCGTGAATAATTGCATGTGCCAGTACCGTAATTTGTAGTTCATTAATTAATAGCTCACAAACTCGACCATTATGCAGTGTAAGAGAGAGTGTTAAGTTTTCGCCTTCGTCGCTTACTAATGCCAGTGAATTTATCCGACGATTAATATCCGCATTTTTAAGTTCATCCTCCTGCATTAATGGCATGTTTTCATGCATTTTTTGACTGACTTTGTCACGTGCTTTTTCATACTGCAGACGCGCATCCTCGCCCAAAAGGTGCTTGGTATGCAATCTGCTCTCCAGCGCGATAAGCAGGTCTCGTAGCCCTAATGGTGACAGAAAAAACAGCGACTCTTTATTTCTGGGTTCCTTTATCTTTAATGCCAGCGCAATGAACTCATTTTTTTGACGAATAATGCCCGTATTAATACCTTTAATCGTTATAGCCACGGCGGTTCTCTCTCTCACCTAATATTCAACGGAAAACTAAATATTGATTTATTTATATGATTTATAAATACATTAAAAGATAGCTATCGCTAAAATAACATAAATTAAAAGCCAGAGAAGGACTGAATAAATTGAAAGTATATTATTCGGCAGTGAGTGTCCGAAAGCGGACACTCATTTGGATTATTGTTGACGTAATTGCAGATCCAGCGGCGTTTTACTGGGCTCTCCGCCAATTTCACGCGCCAGTTTGGGGACCATATAGCCTGATACCAGCGTCAACAGTTCTCGCATGATTTGACGCGCTTCATCGTCGCTGACCATAAAGTGCGCGGCCCCTTGCACCTTATCCAGCACGTGCAGGTAATAGGGCATCACGCCGGCATCAAATAGCGCGTTGCTAAGATTTGCCAGCGTCTGGGCGTTATCGTTCACGCCGCGCAATAACACGCTTTGGTTGAGCAGTGTGACGCCAATCCGACGCAATTTTGCCATCGCCTGACGAAATGTCTCATCAATTTCGTTGGTGTGGTTAATGTGATTCACCAGCAGAACTTGCAGAGAAGAGTGAGCAAAACGCTCGACCAATCCGTCGGTAATTCGCGTCGGGATGACAATCGGCAAACGGCTGTGAATACGCAGGCGCTTAATATGTGGGATGGCTTCCAGTTGCGTGAGCAACCAGTCCAGTTCGTGGTCTTTGGCCATTAACGGATCGCCGCCGGATAAGATAATCTCATCCAGCTCCGGGTGCGCCGCGATGTAATCTAACGCAATCTGCCAGTTACGCTTATTCCCCTGGTTATCGGCGTAAGGGAAATGGCGACGGAAGCAGTAGCGACAGTTGACCGCGCATCCGCCTTTTACCAGCAGCAACGCCCGATTGCGATACTTATGTAGTAATCCCGGCACGACGCTGTGCTGTTCTTCCAGCGGGTCGGTCGAGAATCCTGGCGCGGCGACAAATTCATCTTGGGAGGTGAGTACCTGGCGCAGCAGCGGATCGTTGGGGTTGCCTTTTTCCATCCGCGCGATAAACGATCGCGGGACGCGCAGGGCAAAAAGACGTTTTGCCTCACGACCTGCGAGCATATTTTCATCAGCGTCTATATTCAAAAGACGTAATAGTTCATCCGGATCGGTGAGAACATCGGCAAGTTGTACTAACCAATCTTCTCTGGATGGGGTGTTTAGGGTTACAATATGCGCCATTTTGTGGCTAAGCTACCAGTTAACAATTTCAGAGGGCCTTATGGCGACTTACTATAGCAACGATTTTCGTGCCGGTCTTAAAATCATGATGGACGGCGAACCTTATGCGGTTGAAGCCAGTGAATTCGTTAAACCGGGTAAAGGCCAGGCTTTCGCGCGCGTTAAGCTGCGCCGCCTGCTGACCGGTACTCGTGTAGAGAAAACCTTCAAATCCACCGACTCCGCTGAAGGCGCAGACGTTGTAGATATGAACCTGACTTACCTGTACAACGACGGTGAGTTCTATCATTTCATGAACAACTCCACTTTCGAACAGCTGGCTGCTGACGCGAAAGCGGTAGGCGATAGCGCTAAATGGCTGTTGGATCAGGCTGAGTGCATCGTGACCCTGTGGAATGGTCAGCCTATCTCCGTGACCCCACCGAACTTTGTTGAGCTGGAAATCGTTGAAACTGACCCGGGTCTGAAAGGTGACACCGCGGGTACGGGTGGCAAACCAGCGACGCTGTCTACCGGCGCAGTTGTTAAAGTTCCGCTGTTCGTACAGATCGGCGAAGTGATCAAAGTGGATACGCGTTCAGGCGAATACGTTTCCCGCGTTAAGTAATACATCCTATTTGATCGATGGCGCAGGCTGCTGCGCCATACTTTTCCAGGGCAGGAATGATGAAACGTCTTCTCGGTCTTGTAATGCTTATCCTGTTCACCAGCACACTCCTGACGGGCTGTAATACCGCACGTGGCTTCGGTGAAGACATCAAACATCTTGGTAATTCCATCTCTCACGCGGCCAGTTGAGCCTGTCATATTGTCTTAAAAATATGCGTTTTTCCGTCATCCTTCCGGATCTTGTCTATCATTAAGTAGCTATACACAAACAATATTGGCTAGAAAAGGAAGACGTTATGGTTAAAAAGACAATTGCAGCGCTCTTTTCTGTGTTGGTTCTTTCTTCAGTGTTGACTGCGTGTAATACAACAAAAGGTGTTGGGCAGGATATTTCTGAAGGCGGTAGCGCAATCTCTGGTGCAGCGACAAAAGCTCAGCAATAATCATGAACGGTACGACGCTCTGTCGTACCGTTAATTCATTTTCTCGGGTAGCGACAGAAACGGTGAAAAGCGGTTTCCTAAATGCAGCTTGATGCGAATGTTGCGTTTATAGGTGTAAACCGTCTTGCCATGAATGCCGAGTGCCGAGGCTATCGCAGTGTTACTCACGCCATCCATCCACATCGACAGTACTTTCTCTTCCTGCGGCGTAAGCAGCGGTGTCGCGTTTTTAGTGGTCTTTAGCGCAGGACGAACGCAGAGAGCATCCTGAATACTGTCTGACAACTCAGAGAGCGTAGTGCGTTTGGATAATACCGAATGGACGGCGTATTGCGGGTTGTGAGCGGGTACAGGCTTTCTGTCTCCTGATTGCAGTAAAATCAGGGGGATCAGACCACAGCTCATAAAAAAAGGCGCAATAGGCGGACTGGCATGTACATCGCTGAGAAAACCATATAAATCTGCGATCACCAGATGCGGTTTCCACTGCGAAATATGTTCTTTTGCCAGTAAGAGGTTATTGATTCCTGATACCAGAAACGACGAATTAAACCTACCAGAATGATTAAGCAAGGCCTCGACCCCTGTACGGGTAAAGTGGCACCGGTCAATCACTAAAATTTTATGCATAAACTTTTCGCATTCAGAAGTGGGAAAAACGGCTTCCTGACTTCAGAAAGCCATTTATCATAGATAAGACCAATGGCAGCCAAATGCGGGAACTACGCTGCTATTTGTGCTCAATTCTTGCTTTAAGCAGGCAATGGATAAAAATGTTGAAATTCATTTTCTTTCGGGCAAAAATGCTTTTTCATACTTCAGCGTTGTAGGACGACCTGCAAACGCTTCTCTCACCGGGGACGGCCCCATTGTTATTCTGGAGCCTGACATGTCCTGGATCGTTTTATTGATTGCTGGCCTGCTTGAAGTCGTATGGGCAATTGGCCTGAAATATACCCACGGTTTTACCCGTCTGACGCCGAGCATTATTACCATTGTGGCCATGATCGTCAGTATCGCCATGCTTTCCTGGGCGATGCGAACGTTGCCCGTTGGAACAGCTTATGCGGTCTGGACCGGTATTGGTGCGGTAGGGGCGGCCATTACCGGTATCCTGCTGCTGGGGGAATCCGCCAGTCCGGCACGTTTGCTGAGTCTGGGTCTGATTGTCGCCGGAATTATTGGTCTGAAGCTCAGTACCCACTAAGCGCCAGGCTGTTTTACCCAAATTAGCTTGTTCACTTCAAACCCTTCCCGGGCCGCGACTGCCAGCATTTGCTGTTTCATCTCGTCTGAAATAGTGGGGGTACGTGAGAGGATCCACAGGTAGTCGCGATCCGGGCCACAAACCAGCGCGTGGCGATACTCCCGATCGAGAGCAATCACGTTATACCCACCGTAGAATGGACCGAAGAACGACACCTTCAGCGCCGCTCGCGTAGGATCACCAGTGAAATAAGCCTTGCCTTCCGTTTTTTGCCACATGCTTCTGTCGGGGTTGTAGCCTTTGTTGATGACGTTGATACCCCCGTCATCGCGTAGGCTGTAGGTGGCCGTGACTTTATCCAGTCCTCGTTCGAAGCGATGATCGAAGCGCGCGATTTCGTACCAGGTTCCGAGATAGCGTTTAGCATCAAAGTTATTGACAACGGTCACGCCTGAAGGTGGCGTAGGGGTGCTGCAAGCGACAACCAGAAATGCAGCCGTAACGGCAGCAACTACAGGCAGCAAGCGCATAGGATTTTCCTTTTAAGGTTTTTCCTAAGTGTAGAACCTGGCGGGGAATTAAGGGAAGAGAGAGCGAAAAAACGCCCTCTTACCGGATGATAAGAGGGCGGAGCGATTAGATGGTCAGAATACCAATCGCCGTTACAACGGTCAGGATCGCAGCCAGACCGTAGAATACCCACTTGCCAGCTGGCACGTGGATTTTCAGGTCATGCATCGCGTGGTGCATACGGTGTAAACCACACCACAGCGGCAGAACGATCATCAGGAACAGGAACGCACGTCCGATGAAGCTCTGAGCAAATGCCAGTACGCGTTCATAGCTGAAAGCATCAGGAACAAAGCCCAGCGGCAGCATAATGCCTACCAACAGGATCATCACCGGCGCAATGATAGCGCTCCACATACCGCCTGCACCAAACAGGCCCCAGAATACGGGTTCGTCAGAGCGTTTTGGATTTGGATTAATCATTCCGGACTCCTTACCAGAACAGGGCAACAAACAGTATTACTACTGTCGCAACCACAGTAACTGCCCAGAGACCTTTGATGATCGGCTCTGGCCCCATTTTTTCGTCTTTTACGATGATGTTGGCAGCTTTTGGCGCCAGCTCAAACCAGGTTTTGGTATGCAGCAGCGCTGCAGCCAGGGCGATAATATTAAGAATTACCACCACCGGGTTTTGTAAAAAGGCGACAAAACCCATCCAGGACTCTGCACCATGCTTGAGTGCAAACAGGCCGATAATCAGTTCAATGCTGAACCAGACTGCCGGAACTGCCGTGCCTTCACGCAGCATGTAAAAACGATAAAATGGCAGTTTTTTCCACCAAGTGGACGTCATTGGCCGCACATAGGCTTTGCGTTTAGTCGTCATCGTGCACTCCTTAGCGTGGTTTCAGGGTAGCGATAAGAAAGTCTTTTGAACTTTCAACTTTACCCTGCTGAATGGCCGCAGCCGGATCGACGTGTTTCGGGCAGACTTCGGAGCAGTAGCCCACGAAAGTACAGGACCAGACGCCGTTCGGGCTGTTCAACTGAGCCATACGCTCCTTCTTACCGTGGTCGCGGCTATCTTCGTTATAACGATGCGCCAGGGTGATTGCAGCCGGTCCAATGAACTCTGGGTTCAGGCCGAACTGCGGGCACGCGGCATAGCACAGACCACAGTTGATGCAACCGGAGAACTGATGATACTTCGCCATCTGCGCCGGAGTCTGGGTGTTTGGACCCTGATCCGGAGTACGCGGGTTACCAATGATGTACGGCTTGATCGCTTCCAGGCTTTCGATAAAGTGCGTCATATCGACGACCAGATCGCGTTCGATCGGGAAGTTGCCCAGCGCTTCAACCTTCATACCGTTGGTGTATTCACGCAGGAAGGTTTTGCACGCCAGTTTAGGCACGTTGTTGACCATCATGCCGCAGGAGCCGCAGATTGCCATACGGCAGGACCAGCGGTAGCTCAGGTCCGGTGCCAGGTTATCTTTGATGTAACCCAACGCATCCAGTAGAGATGTGGTTTCATCATAAGGAACTTCATAGAAAGCACTGTGCGGCGCGGTATCGGTTTCCGGGTTATAGCGCACCACCTCAACTTTCAGGTTTTTCATCTCAGCCATTCGCCTTCTCCTTCTTATCGGCTGCTTCCGCTTCGCCACCGTACATACGTTTAGCTGGCGGCAGAGTGGTGATTTTCACGTCGCTGTATTCCAGGCGAGTTGTGCCGTCAGCATCACGGAAGGCGAGAGTGTGTTTGAGGAAGTTAACGTCATCACGCTCGGTGCAGCCTTCATCCAGACGCTGGTGCGCGCCGCGGGATTCTTTACGTGCCAGCGCAGAGTGCGCCATACATTCAGCAACGTTCAGACCATGACCCAGTTCGATGGTGTACAGCAAGTCGGTGTTGAAGACGCTGGAGGTATCGGTGATACGTACGCGCTTGAAACGTTCCTGCAGTTCGGCCAGTTTATCAACGGTTTTCTGCATGAGTTCCGGCGTACGGTAGATACCGCAACCTTCTTCCATGGACAGACCCATTTCGTCGCGGATTTTGGACCAGTTTTCGTTACCTTCCTGGTTCACCAGATCTTTCAGACGTTTTTCAACGCCAGCAACCTGTGCGTCGAGTGCGGCACCGTTTGCTGCGCCTACCGTTGCAGCGCGTTCTGCTGCACGTTCACCCGCCATGCGGCCAAAGACCACCAGTTCTGCCAGAGAGTTAGAACCCAGACGGTTAGCGCCATGCAGACCAACAGAGGAACATTCACCAACGGCGAACAGACCTTTAATGCGGGTTTCACAGTGCTGATCGGTTTCAATACCGCCCATGGTGTAGTGCGCGGTCGGACGTACCGGGATCGGTTCTTTAACCGGATCGACACCCACGTAGGCTTTCGCCAGTTCGCAGATGAACGGTAAGCGCTCGAGCAGTTTTTTCTCACCGAGGTGACGCAGGTCGAGGTAAACCACATCGCCACGTGGTGTGGAAATGGTGTTGCCTTTACGCCATTCGTGCCAGAAGGCCTGAGAAACTTTGTCGCGCGGACCCAGTTCCATGTATTTGTTCTTCGGCTCGCCCAGTGGGGTTTCCGGGCCCATGCCGTAGTCCTGCAGATAGCGATAGCCATCTTTGTTGACCAGAATACCGCCTTCACCGCGGCAGCCTTCGGTCATCAGGATACCGGAGCCTGGCAGACCAGTCGGGTGATACTGAACGAATTCCATATCACGCAGCGGAACGCCGTGGCTCAGTGCCATGCCCATACCGTCGCCGGTAACGATGCCGCCGTTGGTGTTGTAACGGTACACACGGCCAGCGCCGCCTGTTGCCATGACAACCGCATTAGCACGGATTTGCATCAGCGTGCCTTCCATCATGTTCATCGCAACCAGGCCGCGAGCCTGACCGTCATCAACCAGGATGTCCAGGACGAAGTGTTCGTCGAAGCGCTGAATTTGCGGGAACTGCAAAGACGTTTGGAACAGCGTATGCAGCATGTGGAAGCCGGTCTTATCCGCGGCAAACCAGGTGCGCTCAATTTTCATACCGCCGAAGCGACGTACGTTGACGCTACCGTCTTCACGACGGCTCCATGGGCAACCCCATTGTTCCAGTTGCGTCATTTCAGTTGGGCAGTGGTGGACAAAGTAATCCACGACATCCTGCTCACACAGCCAGTCTCCGCCAGCTACCGTATCGTGAAAATGGTAGTCAAAGCTGTCATGATCCTGCGCGACAGCAGCAGAGCCGCCTTCGGCAGCAACGGTATGGCTGCGCATTGGGTACACTTTTGAGATCAGTGCGATTTTAGCGTTGGGATTTGCTTGTGCGGCAGCAATTGCAGCACGTAATCCCGCGCCACCGGCGCCTATAATGGCAAGATCGGCTTGAAAGGTTTGCACGACATTCCTCCAGATTGTTGTTATTTCATCCCCGCCCGTAATCAGATGCTTCATCTGAGTCAAACGGGTTATGAACGCGTTTCCACTGCTCCTTTATAGGTACAATAGTATAGTCTCAGGGAGGAGCGGGAAATTTGACGTGTTCGATTTTTTTAGCGTATCACAGGGGGGAATTATCATTGATTTTGATTAATTTAATTACTAAACCACCCAATGTTGCTTTTTTTATCAACTTGTCCGTGTTTGTTATTCCCTCCCGAAATTTGTCTCGCTAACGCGTTACGAGTAGACTTCGTGCCCTTGTCTTAAATCGGAGAAACAACCATGAGCGAAACGGCAACCTGGCAGCCGAGCGCGTCCATCCCCAATCTGTTAAAACGTGCAGCAATTATAGCGGAAATCCGCCGCTTTTTTGCCGACCGTGGCGTGCTTGAGGTTGAGACACCTTGTATGAGTCAGGCGACGGTTACGGATATTCATCTGTTCCCGTTCGAAACGCGTTTCGTTGGCCCGGGTCATTCTCAGGGCATGAACCTCTATTTGATGACCAGCCCGGAATACCATATGAAGCGCCTGCTGGTTGCAGGGTGTGGTCCGGTCTACCAACTGTGTCGCAGTTTCCGTAACGAAGAGATGGGGCGTCACCATAACCCCGAGTTCACCATGCTCGAGTGGTACCGTCCTCATTACGACATGTACCGTCTGATGAATGAAGTGGATGATTTGCTCCAGCAAGTGCTGGACTGCTCTCCGGCGGAAAGCCTCTCTTATCAGCAAGCCTTCCAGCGTCATCTTGAAATCGACCCGCTGTCAGCGGATAAAACACAGTTGCGCGAAGCGGCGGCTAAGCTGGATCTCAGCAATATCGCGGACACCGAAGAAGACCGGGATACCTTGCTGCAACTGCTGTTTGCGATGGGCGTCGAACCGCACATTGGCAAAGATAAACCGACGTTTGTATATCATTTCCCGGCCAGCCAGGCGTCGTTGGCGCAAATCAGTACTGAAGACCACCGCGTGGCCGAACGTTTTGAGGTGTACTACAAAGGTATTGAGCTGGCGAATGGTTTCCATGAGTTGACCGATGCACGCGAGCAGCAGCAACGCTTCGAACAGGATAACCGCAAACGAGCCGCCCGTGGCTTACCGCAACAGCCTATCGATAACAATCTGCTTGAAGCGCTAAAAGTTGGGATGCCGGATTGCTCAGGCGTGGCGCTGGGCGTCGACCGTCTGGTTATGCTGGCACTGGGGGCCGATAGCCTCGCTGATGTTATCGCCTTTACCGTCGATCGTGCGTAATTTACGTCTCCGCATTGCAAAGTGGCGCATAATCGTCACTTTGTAGCATCTTTTTTCATTTCCCCTCTAATAGCCACAATTTAACTCTGGAATTTTGTTAGCATTCAGGTATCAATCCTGTGTTGATTTTCTTATTGCTGATCTCTGCAAGGGGGCAGTATTCACCGGTGAGTGGTGTTTGATAAACACTCTCCAGAGTAAGGGATAGTTTAATGACCCAAACAATAAAAAAGATGAGCCTGACTGGTCTCATCCTGATGATATTTACGTCTGTTTTTGGATTTGCTAATAGCCCCTCGGCTTTCTATTTAATGGGATACAGTGCCATTCCATGGTATGTATTTTCTGCATTATTATTCTTTATCCCATTTGCCTTAATGATGGCTGAAATGGGGTCTGCCTATCGGAAAGAAGAGGGTGGGATCTATTCGTGGATGAATAATAGCGTCGGACCTCGTTATGCGTTTATCGGCACCTTTATGTGGTTCTCTTCCTACGTTATCTGGATGGTGAGCACCGCGGCGAAAGTCTGGGTGCCTTTTTCCACCTTTATATTCGGCGCGGATATGACGCAGACCTGGCGTATCGCCGGGTTTGAGCCCACGCAGGTCGTCGGACTGCTTGCTGTTGGCTGGATGGTGTTGGTGACTGGCGTAGCGTCACGGGGTATTAATAAGATTGCTCGCATTACGGCGGTTGGCGGAATTGCCGTCATGTGTCTTAATTTAGTTCTGTTGTTAGTGAGTGTCGCTATTTTGTTATTAACCGGTGGCCACTTTGCACAGGATATTAATTTTGTCTCTTCACCGAATCCGGGATATCAGTCCGGTCTGGCCATGCTGTCATTTGTGGTGTTTGCTATTTTTGCCTATGGCGGAATAGAAGCCGTGGGTGGACTGGTTGATAAAACAGAGAAACCTGAAAAGAACTTCGCGAAAGGCATTGTCTTCGCGGCGATTGTCATTTCAGTGGGTTATTCGCTGGCCATCTTTTTATGGGGCGTGAGTACCAACTGGCAGGATGTATTAAGTAATAGTTCAGTGAACTTGGGTAATATTACTTATATCCTGATGAAAAGTTTGGGGATGACGCTGGGCCATGCGCTGCATCTTTCACCTGAGGCGGCAATCACTACAGGCGTCTGGTTTGCGCGTATTACCGGCCTGTCTATGTTCCTTGCTTATACCGGGGCATTCTTCACGCTCAGCTACTCGCCGCTGAAAGCGATTATTCAGGGGACGCCAAAAGCACTGTGGCCTGCACCGATGACCAGACTGAACGCTATGGGGATGCCGACGACGGCGATGTGGATGCAGTGTCTGCTGGTGAGCCTGTTTATTCTTCTGGTGTCGTTTGGCGGCGATACGGCCTCAGCGTTCTATAACAAGCTGACGCTGATGGCGAACGTCTCGATGACGCTGCCGTATCTGTTCCTCGCGCTGGCGTTCCCTTTCTTTAAATCTCGCGTCGGTCTGGAAAGACCGTTTGTGATATTTAAAACCCGAGCCGCAACGCTACTGGCCACGAGTGTCGTGGTGCTGGTGGTGACATTCGCCAACGTGTTCACCATTATCCAGCCGGTGATTGAAGCTGGCGACTGGAACAGTGCACTGTGGATGACCGGCGGGCCGATTTTCTTCTCGTTGTTAGCCATGGCGATTTACCAGAACTACAGCCGTCGTATGGCCAATGAGCCTGAATGGGCGGTTGAATAAACGACCTGCCTAATCCGGCCTACTAAAGAAGCATCTTCGTAGGCCGGATTAGGCGAAGCCGCCATCCGGCACCACTCACGTTTACAAGCTTCCCGCCGGGCGCTTACCTCTGCCCGCAGAACTTAACGTTCTCCCCGTTTGCTTTCCGCTGAGGCTCTCCAGACGCATCTGGAACGGTGGGAATGGCATATCAATACCGTGCTCACGGAAGCCCGCCAGAATCAGCTGGTGGATCTCGTGGCGCAATGGCATACGGTGTCCCATCTCTGCGGCATAGATACGCAGCTCAAAGATCTGAATCCCCTGCTGAAGGTCAACCAGGAAGACTTCCGGCGCCGGTGTGTCGATAACCAGTGAGCAGCGCTGGGCGGCAGTGAGCAGGATTTGCGTGACCTCCTCGCTGTTGGCTTCTGACGGTGCAGGAATGGTCAATACCACACGAGTCACTGAGTCGGATAACGACCAGTTGATAAACTGCTCGGTGATAAACGCCTTGTTGGGCACGATGATCTCTTTACGATCCCAGTCGCTGATGGTGGTCGCGCGGGTGTTAATCTTGGTCACGCTGCCGGTGAGGTCGCGAATGGTCACCGTGTCGCCAATACGAATTGGTTTTTCAAACAGGATGATCAGGCCGGATATAAAGTTGGCGAAGATCTCTTGCAAACCAAAGCCCAAACCAACACCGAGAGCAGCAACCAGCCACTGCAGTTTCGACCACTCAATACCAATCATTGAGAAGCCCACCAGGCCACCAATTAGCATCAGTAGATACTTGGTTATAGTGGTGATGGCGTAACCGGTACCTGGTGTTAAATCCAGGTGCTGCAACAGCGCCAGTTCCAGCAGTGCAGGCAGGTTACGCACCAGCTGGGTGGTGATGATAAACACCAGAATGGCAATAAGCACTGCGCCCAGCGTAATCGGCTCTAAGCTTTCTACGCCCTGCACCGTGGACGTCACATCCCATAGTGAGATATTTTCCAGGAAGCCGAACGCGGAATGAATTTCTGACCACAGCACGATGACTGAAAGCAGGGCGATGAGCATCAGGATAGACCGCACCAGGCGCAGCGACTGTGCGCTTATCGCGTCCAGATCGACTTCGCTTTCATCGATATCTATCGCTCCTTCCAGGCTGGTGGAGTGCGCGGGTTCTTCTTCACCACGTGCACGCTGCGCCAGCATTTCTGCGCGTCGGTGTTTGGCGCGGTCAAAAGCCAGACGACGGCGCTGGATAAGCATCCAGCGGCGGATGACGTGATAAACCACCAGCAACAAGAACCAGATAGCAACAGACGTCTCCAGGCGGGCCAGTAGCGCCTGTGCTGTGGCCAAGTAACCTACCGCGGCCGCAAGAATGGCAACTAACGGGGCACCCATTAGCATATTCCACAGCATGCTGTTGACCATGTTGTCGCCGTTGCCCTCTTTGTCGAGGTACAGCGGGATCCCGGCGCGTTTGAGGCTCAGAGTGACGATGGCCAGTGCGCCACAAATCAACATAAAGCACAGGCGTCCTAATGAAGCGGAGAATTCCCGGTCATTGAGATTATCAAACATGATCACCGCCATGATCAGCGGAACAATCAGTCCGATGCTCATCAGGTAATAGTGCATAGCTTTAGCGACGCGGTTGCGCGGCCAGCCAAAGTGCGCGATGAACAGACCATTCGGCCGCGCAAAGGTAGCGCAAATCATCACCGCCCACAGCATAGGCACCGTGGCGGTCACACCATCGCCGATGGCGACGGCCAGCGGATAGGGCCAGGCTTCCTGCAGGCCGTAACCCAGCGTCGCCCACAGCACCGGCAGCGGCGAGGCAACGAGAATTGACCAGAATACCGTTCGTATCGTCAGCCAGAAGTGATCCTGGGTGACTTTACCGACCCGCGCAGACGATCGCTCAAGAAAGCGGGTGAAGTGCTTACGCGAATAGAGGCTAAACCCCACCAGCACCAGCGCGGCGAACAACGGCAGCAGCGTGGCCTTACTGGTGAGCATCATGACGCTGGCTTTACCAAGCTGATTAAACGTATCTAATGAGATTAGACGACGCAGATCCTGAACCAAATCGACCGGCCAGGAGAGTGAAATCGGGCTGACGTCAGAGGTCCAGAACAGATAGCGGTGCGTGGCTTCGTTAACCTCTTTCAGCGCATCTTCCAACTGACTATTGGATACTTTCAGCTTGGTTAACTCGAGTATCAGCGTATCGCCGCCCTGTAGCAGGGAATTCAACAGCTCACGCTGGGTACGCAGTTGGGCATTGAGAATACGGGTCTGCTCTGCGGTAAGCGGCTGTCCATCCGCTTGATGGATCTGGCGTAGCTGCGGCTGTTTGTTGAGGAGGTCTTCATAGCGCATGCGATGTACGCGCAGCTGCGCCATTTCGGTATCGAGCTGTTGCGGCTTAGGCATTTCAGGTAGACGGGAAACCTGCGCGCGAAGAGCTTCGCCCAGCATATTCGACGCCCCCAGCCACTGTGACTGCTCGCGCAGCGTGTTCAATGCCTGACGTACCTGCAACGTTTGACCGGTGGCCTGACGCTGCTGAGACGCCACCAGGTCCATACGTTGTGCCTGTTGGTTTAACGCCTGTGACAGTTCGCGGTTGACCTTGAACTGATCGACAATGCCTTCCGGCAGTCCTGCACTGTTTTCTGCCAGCAGTTCGGTGCTTTCCAACGCCCGCTCCGCTTCACGCTGCCGCTGGCTATTGAGCTGATTTCGTAATGCCTGCAGGTAAGCGTCGAGCTGCTGGCTCTGTTTTTCGGCCAGTTCGGAGCGCATACGCGCCAGTTCCTGACGATTGTTGGCGGAAAGTTGTGCCAGCTCCAGCTCATCGACCAGCGCTTTGAGTCTGGCGGATTCAGCTTGCAACGACTGATTGAGCGGCGTATTGCCGCTGGCTGCGCCAAGGCGTCGTTCAATTTCATTTAATTGACGGCGAGCATCGGTTTGCTGTTGAGGGAGCTGGTTTAATGAATCGGCGATTTCGCGGGCGCGATCCTGCTCCTGCTGGGCCTGACGGCTTTTTTCCAGCAACTGGCTGCTGACCTGCAGGATCTCCTGGTTTAAGGCGTCAGCCGAGAGGTCCGTGGGGATGCTGCGAGGTTCATCGCGCAGGTTGCTAAGCTGCGCGCGTAGCGTCGCGGACAGCTTGGGGAAGTTATCAATAACCTGCTGATACTGTTCGGCGCGCTCGAGAGAGCCTTTACGCTCTTCAAGGGCATTCAGCGCGGACTGGAGCGCCTCGACGGCTTCTGGCTGAGCGGGTTTTGCCGCTTTGGCCTGCTCCAGTTCCTGGGTGATTTGTTTGGTATCGGGAGCCGTCGCAGCGTACGCCCCCTGGCTGAGGCACCAGGCCATCAGAAAAGTGATAATCAGGCGCACAGCAGCGATTCCTATGTTTAACTTTCGTCTTTTTTGTCGTCAACCAGCGGGCTGGCAGCGTGTTCTGCTTCGATCTCGTCTTGCGCAAGCGGGGCGGGTTCGGCCTCTGGCGTCACGAACGTTTCGGTAGAGATTGCCATCGGTTGACCGATTTTGGTGACCGAAAGATCCTGCAACTGCTCGACCAGATTAACTTTGCCTGGCGCAAACAGGTTGATGACGGTTGAACCAAGCTTAAAGCGGCCCATTTCCTGGCCTTTCAGCAGCGCCACTGAACCTTCACTTTCACCTTCAGGCCATGTCCAGCGCTTAATTACACCTTCACGCGGTGGCGTGATGGTGCCAGCCCAGACAGTTTCGATGCTACCGACGATGGTTGCACCGACCAGAATTTGCACCATCGGGCCAAATTCAGTGTCAAACAGGCAAATAACGCGTTCGTTACGGGCAAAAAGGTTGGGCACGTTTTGCGCGGTCAGAATGTTGACCGAGAAAAGATCGCCGGGCACGTACAGCATTTCCCGCAGGATACCGTTACACGGCATATGTACGCGGTGGTAATCACGCGGTGAGAGGTACGTCGTGACAAACGTTCCGTTACGGAACTTGTCCGCCATCTGGTAGTTACCTGCCAGCAGTGCTTCAAGGCTGTAGCTGTGCCCTTTGGCCTGCAACAGTTTGTCTTCTTCGATGTTCCCCAACTGGTTAATCACGCCGTCAGCTGGCATAACCAGAACATTCGGGTCGGTATTAATTGGGCGGGCATCGTCACGCAGTGGGCGCACGAAGAAGTCGTTAAAGGTGCGATAGCTGGCGGTATCCGGCTTCTGCGCCTCTGTCATATCGACCTTGTAATATTTCACGAACAGATCGATAACCAGTTTAGTTAGCCATCCTGCTCGTTTGCTTGCACCCCAACCCGCCAGGCGAGTGAGCCATAGTTTCGGCAGAATGTATTGTAGCGAAAGCTTAAATGAATTTAACAAGGTAGCCTCCAGGCCATAATTTGTTCCCGATCCGGCATGCGGGCCGGATCCTGAAAAAAGGGGGACGATTCTAGCGATGCTTAGCTTAGTTGTCAGTTGTCCGTATCAGAAAAGTTTTTACGCGTTTTTACCTGCGCCATGCTTTCAAGGATGCGGTGATAATTATCAAACCGAGTTTCGGCGATAGCCCCTTTCTCTACTGCTTCACGGATAGCGCAGCCTGGATCAGTATCATGTTTACAGTCGCGGTATTTGCAATGACCTAAGAAGTCATGGAATTCGACAAACCCGTGGGTGATTTGTTCCGGCTCAAGATGCCACAACCCAAACTCACGTACGCCGGGGGAGTCAATGACGTCACCGCCGTGCGGGAAGTGGTACAAGCGAGAGGCCGTGGTGGTGTGTTGCCCAAGACCGGAGTTATCGGAGACATCGTTGGTCAGGATCTCTTTCTGCAGGCCGAGCAGGTTATTGAGCAGGCTGGATTTGCCCACGCCTGATTGACCAGCAAAAATGCTGATGCGATCGGTCAGCGCTTCCTCAAGCGGCTGCAGGCCGTCTTTTTTATGGCTGGAGACCATCAACACGCGATAGCCAATATTGCGATAGATATCCATCTGCTCATTCACGAAGACCATGCCTTCATCGTCGAGCAGATCGATTTTGTTGAGTACGATAATGGGCTCAACCTGCAACGTTTCGCAGGCAACCAGATATCGGTCGATAATATTGAGTGACAGCTCGGGTAAGATGGCTGAGACAATGACGATTTGGTCGATGTTGGCCGCAATGGGTTTTACACCGTCATAAAAGTCCGGACGCGTTAGCACCGAGGTACGTTCATGTACCGCTTCAACGATCCCTTTAACGTTCACGCCTTCGGCTGCGGCCTTACCTGGACGCCAGACTACACGATCGCCGGTTACCAGCGAACGAATTGTGCGACGGATGTTGCAACGGTGGACATCGCCGTCGGCAGACTCCACGTCGGCATGCATGCCAAAGCGGCTGATAACAATACCTTCAGCGGTCTCGCCAAACAGGTTGTCGTCGTAGTCGGGCTTCTCCGTGGACGTTTTAAGACGACGCTGGTGATTGGCGTTCACGCGGCGCTGTTGGCCTTTGGAGAGTTTATTTTTACTCAATCGTACTGACTCCTGGTCGCCCATGATGGGCAAAACATTTATGATACACGCAATTTTAGATGAATATAGTCACACTGAATGTGACGTCTGAAGGGTGGAAAATAGCATGAGTGGCAATGAAAACAACCTGATTTGGATCGATCTGGAGATGACAGGTCTGGATCCCGAGCGCGATCGCATTATTGAGATCGCGACGCTGGTGACTGACGCCAATCTGAATATTCTGGCTGAAGGACCGACGATTGCCGTCCACCAGTCCGACGCGCAGCTGGCGCTAATGGATGACTGGAACGTGCGTACGCATACCGGAAGTGGTCTGGTGGAGCGCGTGAAGGCGAGCACCATGGGCGATCGTGAAGCGGAGCTGGCGACGCTGGCATTTTTAAAAGAGTGGGTTCCGGCAGGGAAATCCCCGATTTGTGGCAACAGCATCGGCCAGGATCGTCGTTTCCTGTTCAAATACATGCCGGAACTGGAAGCGTATTTCCATTATCGCTATCTGGACGTTAGCACGTTGAAAGAGCTGGCCCGTCGCTGGAAGCCGGAGATCCTCGATGGCTTCACGAAGCAGGGGACACACCAGGCGATGGACGACATTCGTGAGTCCGTCGCTGAGCTGGCTTACTACCGTGAGCATTTTATTAAGCTTTGATTTTGTTCTCCGGTGGCTTGCGTCACCGGCTTTTTGACGCTAAATTGTCCAGCTTGATTGTAAAGTAATCACTTGAACGAGTTTTCAAAAAAATCGTATTCAAGGGGGTTGCAGCTAAACGAATTTCTCGTATAATGCGCCTCCCGTAACGACAGAGATTTACGCGTTACGACAGCAACAAAAGCAGTACAGATTTGCGGGAATAGCTCAGTTGGTAGAGCACGACCTTGCCAAGGTCGGGGTCGCGAGTTCGAGTCTCGTTTCCCGCTCCAAAATTTGAAAAGTGCTTTCTAAGCACAGACCACCAATCGCAGGATTTCGAATTGCGACAAGGCGGCAACTGAATGAATCCTTGGGAACTTACTTGAGTAAGTGACTAAGGTGAATGAAGGCAGCCAACGCAGTAGCGTTTCGAAAGACGAAGATTAAGCGGGAATAGCTCAGTTGGTAGAGCACGACCTTGCCAAGGTCGGGGTCGCGAGTTCGAGTCTCGTTTCCCGCTCCAAAATTTGAAAAGTATCGCAAGATACGCACCACCCAAGCGGGAATAGCTCAGTTGGTAGAGCACGACCTTGCCAAGGTCGGGGTCGCGAGTTCGAGTCTCGTTTCCCGCTCCAAATTCTTATCTCAATAAACATATCCACAACGAATAATCGCGTTGGGGCTGTTTTCTTTTGTCTTTGACATACTCTTGTAAACAGACTTATCCACAGGTCAGAGTAATATTCCTGGAATGCAAAAAACTTCGCTTGGTGAATAGTATATTTATAACCATTTGAATTTAATGAATTAATTATCATTTCAAATTGTTAATGTGATCACTTGACGATTTTTTCCTTCTTGAATATCAATGTGTTTTTATTTTTATGCACAAGCTGTGGATGACTTAAGCATCACGCGGCAGACCTTTTTCAATCACCCTGACCAGCCGCTGTTTCTTCGGTAACTGCACTTCAACCACGCAGGCATTTCTTTTCTCAATCTGCTGCGCAATCGCCCATTCTATGTGCTCGTCGAGAAGTGGGTGCTCACCTCTGCGATTTTCCAGCGCATTTATTACGGTTTCATCCCACGGGGCATTTCCCAGCGCGACGGCGATATTTCGCAACCAACGCAAGTGTCCGATGCGACGAATAGCCGAACCTTCCGTCACTTTTAAAAACCACGCTTCGCTCCAGCCAAACAGCTCAATCAGTTCCGGGGCATGCAGTTGTTTACGTGGGCTAAAGTCATCTTCTACAGTGAGCTGCGAATAGCGATTCCAGGGGCAAATGAGCTGGCAGTCATCGCAGCCATAGATTCGGTTGCCCAACAGTGGGCGAAACTCTTCCGGGATAGCGCCTTCTAGTTCGATCGTGAGATAGGAAATACAGCGGCGGGCATCAACGGTGTAGGGTTCAACGATGGCGCCCGTGGGGCAAATGGTCATACAGGCCACGCATCTGCCGCAGGCTTCTTCTACAGGCTGATCCACCGGAAGCGGTAAATCGATCAGCAGTTCACCAAGGAAGAAAAATGACCCGGCTTCACGGCTAAGAATTAGTGAGTGCTTACCAACCCAGCCAAGTCCGGCTTTTTCCGCCAGCGGACGCTCCAGAATGGGCGCAGAATCGACAAAAGGTCTAAAATTCAGCGAAACGCAATGCTGCTGGATCAACTCTCCCAGCTTTTTTAAACGGTTACGCAGCAGCTTATGGTAGTCACGGCCCAGTGCATAACGGCTGATGTAGCCTAGCGACGGATTTTTTAGCGTGCTGGCAAACGCGGCGTTGGCGGGGAGATAATTCATCCGTACGCTGATGACGCGTAAAGTTCCGGGTAATAACTCGTGGGGGCGGGCGCGCATCATACCGTGACGGGCCATCCAGTCCATTTCGCCATGGTATTGTTTATCCAGCCAGGCCTGCAGTTTGGGTTCGGCTTCGCTAAGGTCTGTATCGGCAATACCGACCTGCTGAAAGCCAAGTTCCAGCCCCCACTGCTTAATTTTTTGTGCTAACTGATTGAGATCGAGGGGCTCTGACATGACGGACCATACAATGAAGAAAAACCCCGCAAGTATACCACACTCCATCTGGCACGCCGATGACATCAAACGGATGGAACATGAGGCGGCAGACAGCCTTGGGCTGACGCTGTATGAGCTGATGCAACGTGCGGGAGAGGCGGCGTTCCAGGTTGCTCGCAATGCATATCCCGCCGCTCGGCACTGGCTGGTGCTCTGTGGCCACGGTAATAACGGCGGCGACGGCTATGTCGTGGCGAGACTTGCCAAAGCCGCGGGGATTCACGTCACGCTATTAGCGCAAGAAAGCGACAAACCGCTCCCACAGGAGGCAGAACATGCTCGTCATGCCTGGCTGAACGCAGGTGGCGTTATCCACGCCCCGGATATTATCTGGCCGCAAGAGGTGGATGTGATTATCGATGCGTTGCTCGGCACCGGCTTAAAACATGCACCTCGCGACCCACTGGCGACATTAATCAAACAGGCGAATGTGCATTCTGCTCCCACAGTGGCTATTGATATTCCTTCCGGTCTGCTGGCGCAGACGGGGGGAACGCCCGGAGCGGTGATTCATGCTGCCCATACCGTTACCTTTATTGCATTGAAGCCCGGTCTGATCACGGGCAAAGCGCGTGATGTCACAGGGTGTATCCATTTTAACGCGCTCGGGCTGGATGCCTGGCTGGCGGGGCAGGACGCGCCCATTCAGCGCGTTGATGCCTCACAGCTTAGATGCTGGCTGACACCACGCCGCGCAACATCGCACAAAGGTGACCATGGTCGACTGGCGATCATCGGGGGTGACTATGGCACAGCAGGCGCCATACGCATGGCCGGTGAAGCGGCGCTTCGCGCTGGTGCCGGATTGGTTAAGGTGCTCACGCGCAGTGAAAATATTGCACCGATCCTGACCGCCCGTCCGGAACTGATGGTCGATGAGTTGACGCCTCGCGCGGTGGAGGAAAGTCTGGTGTGGGCGGATGTCGTGGTCATCGGTCCCGGACTTGGGCAGCAAGAGTGGGGAAAAAAAGCACTGCAAAAAGTTGAGAATTTTCGCAAACCGATGCTGTGGGATGCCGATGCGCTTAACCTGCTGGCAATCAATCCCGATAAACGTCACAATCGCGTGATCACGCCGCATCCGGGCGAGGCTGCGCGACTGTTGGGCTGCTCCATTACAGAAATTGAAGACGATCGCTTACTTTCTGCACAACGTCTGGTAAAACGGTACGGAGGTGTGGTGGTGCTGAAAGGCGCGGGTACGGTAGTGGCCTCGGAGCACAATGCATTAGCCATTATCGATGCCGGTAACGCAGGAATGGCCAGCGGCGGTATGGGTGATGTCCTTTCCGGAATCATTGGCGCATTGCTCGGACAGAAGCTTACCCCGTATGATGCTGCGTGTGCGGGATGTGTGGCGCACGGCGCGGCAGCGGATGTGCTGGCGGCGCGATTTGGTACGCGCGGCATGCTGGCGACAGATCTCTTTACCACGCTACAGCGTATTGTTAACCCTGATGTGATTGACGTTTATCATGATGAATAGAGTAATTCCGCTACCGGATGAACAGGCGACATTAGACCTGGGACTGCGGGTCGCGAAGGCCTGTGACGGCGCAACGGTTATTTATTTGTACGGCGATTTAGGCGCGGGTAAAACCACCTTCAGCCGGGGATTCCTGCAGGCGCTAGGTCATAAAGGCAATGTAAAAAGCCCCACCTATACGCTGGTCGAACCCTATTCGCTTGAAAATTTAATGGTATATCACTTCGATCTGTACCGACTTGCGGACCCCGAGGAGCTCGAATTTATGGGGATCCGTGATTATTTTGCCAATGATGCAATTTGCCTGGTGGAATGGCCACAACAAGGTAAAGGTGTGCTCCCGGACCCGGACGTCGAAATACACATCGAATACCAGGCGCAAGGTCGAGAGGCGCGCGTAAGTGCCGTCTCCTCATCGGGTAATTTATTGCTGGCGCGTTTAGCCGAATAACCTTAAAGGGTGGCGGGATGATTTATCGCATCAGAAATTGGCTGATGGCAACCCTGGTCCTGCTGTGCGCGCAGGCAGGGGCCGCCAGCCTTTCCGATCTTCAGGTTTCTAACGGCGAACAGCAGGCGCGGATTACGCTCAGTTTTATTGGCGAGCCTGAATATGCTGTTTCGCAGGACGGGAAGCGCACCGTTGCGCTGGATATTAAACAAACCGGCGTGATTCAGGGACTGCCGCTGCTGTTTAGCGGTAATAACCTGGTTAAGGCCATCCGTGCGGGTACACCGAACGATCCACAGTCTTTGCGACTGGTTGTCGATTTAACCGAGAACGGAAAAGCCGCCGCTGTAAAACGGCAAAACGGCGGTAACTATACCGTGGTGTTTACCATCAATGCTGATGCACCTCCGCCGCCACCGCCACCTCCTGTGGTGGTGAAGCGCGTTGAAGCACCCGTTGTCGCTCCGCGTCCGTCAGAACCTGCGCGTAACCCGTTTAAAACGGAAAATAATCGCACGACAGCCGTCATCAACAGTAATACGGCCACGCGGCCTGCCGCTCGGGCGGTGAGCAACAATAATGGCGATAAAGTGGTCATTGCGATTGATGCCGGGCACGGTGGACAAGATCCTGGCGCGATTGGTCCTGGCGGCACGCGTGAGAAAAACGTCACCATCGCCGTCGCGCGTAAGCTGCGCAGTCTGCTCAATGACGATCCGATGTTTAAGGGCGTACTCACTCGTGACGGCGATTACTTCATCTCGGTGATGGGCCGTTCTGACGTGGCGCGTAAACAAAATGCCAACTTCCTGGTCTCCATTCATGCGGATGCGGCACCCAACCGGGATGCCACGGGTGCTTCCGTTTGGGTGTTGTCAAACCGTCGAGCCAACACTGAAATGGCTGGCTGGCTGGAACAGCACGAGAAGCAATCGGAGCTGTTGGGTGGCGCGGGTGATGTGCTGGCCAACAGTCAGTCCGACCCGTATTTGAGTCAGGCGGTGCTGGACCTGCAGTTCGGTCATTCACAGCGTGTAGGGTATGATGTGGCAACCAGTATGATCGGCCAGCTGGAGCACATTGGTTCGATGCATAAGCGTCGTCCGGAGCACGCCAGTCTTGGCGTATTGCGTTCGCCGGATATCCCGTCTGTGCTGGTTGAAACCGGCTTTATCAGTAACAACAGCGAAGAACGATTGTTGGCGAGCGATGATTATCAGCAGCAGCTGGCCGAGGCGATTTACAAAGGATTGCGTAATTACTTCCAGTCGCATCCGATGCAAACCGGGCCACAGGGCGCACCGGCGCAAACTGCCAGTGCCATTTCGCCGGGCGACACGTTAACCAATTAAGGATTAGCCATGCCGATTCAGGTTCTACCGCCACAGTTGGCGAACCAAATTGCCGCAGGTGAAGTGGTAGAACGGCCTGCGTCAGTGGTTAAAGAACTGGTAGAAAACAGTATCGATGCGGGTGCAACGCGCATTGATATTGATATCGAACGTGGTGGCGCCAAGCTGATCCGTATTCGTGACAACGGCTGCGGCATTAAAAAAGACGAGCTGGCGCTCGCGCTGGCGCGTCATGCGACCAGTAAAATTGCCTCCCTTGACGATCTCGAAGCTATTGTTAGCCTCGGATTTCGCGGGGAAGCGCTGGCCAGCATCAGCTCGGTCTCTCGTTTAACCCTGACGTCACGTACGCAAGAACAATCCGAAGCCTGGCAGGCCTATGCCGAAGGGCGCGATATGGATGTGACGATTAAACCTGCCGCACATCCGGTGGGCACCACGCTGGAAGTGTTGGATCTGTTCTACAACACGCCAGCACGGCGTAAGTTCATGCGCACCGAGAAAACCGAATTTAACCATATCGACGAGATTATCCGCCGCATTGCGCTGGCGCGTTTTGATGTGACCATAAATTTGTCGCATAACGGTAAAATGGTGCGTCAGTACCGTGCAGTCGCCGCCGATGGGCAGAAAGAGCGTCGTCTGGGCGCGATTTGCGGCACGCCGTTTCTGGAGCATGCGCTGGCGATTGAGTGGCAGCATGGAGATTTAACGCTGCGTGGCTGGGTCGCTGACCCGAATCACACCACGACGGCGCTGGCCGAAATACAGTACTGCTATGTGAATGGCCGTATGATGCGCGATCGGCTGATCAACCATGCTATCCGTCAGGCCTGTGAAGACAAACTTGGGGCCGATCAACAGCCTGCGTTTGTCCTGTACCTGGAAATCGACCCGCATCAGGTGGACGTTAACGTGCATCCTGCCAAGCATGAAGTCCGTTTCCATCAGTCCCGGCTGGTGCATGACTTTATCTATCAGGGGGTGTTGAGCGTATTGCAACAGCAGCTTGAAACGTCGCTGCCGTTGGCCGATGACGACACGCCTGCGCCAAGGCATATCCCGGAGAACCGGGTTGCGGCTGGACGAAACCACTTTGCCGAATCTGCCCCCGCGCGTGAACCGGCTACGCCGCGTTATTCCGTATCGGCAGGCGGTGGTGGTGGCCGTCAGACGAGTGCCAGTTGGCCACATGATCAGCCTGGGTATCAAAAGCAGCAGGGGGAAGTTTATCAGCAACTGCTGCAGACACCTGCGCCAACGCATAAAACCACGATGCCTGAAACACCCGCGGCACCGCTTACCGGAAATAGCCAAAGTTTTGGTCGTGTATTGACGATCGTGGGGGCTGACTGTGCATTACTGGAATGTGACGGTCATATTCGCCTGCTGGCGTTGCCGGTGGCCGAGCGCTGGCTGCGTCAGGCGCAGTTAACGCCAGCGCAAGGACCCGTTTGCGCCCAGCCGTTACTGATCCCCTTGCGTTTGAAAGTGACCGATGATGAGAAGACGGCACTGGAAAAAGCACAGAGTCAGTTGGCTGAGTTGGGCATTGAATTTCAACTGGATGCGCAGCATGTGACCATCCGAGCGGTGCCTTTACCCTTACGCCAACAAAATTTACAAATCTTGATTCCTGAACTGATAGGCTACCTGGCGCTGCAGTCCGTATCCGAACCTGGCGATATTGCACAGTGGATTGCGCGAAACGTCATAAGTGAACATCCGCAGTGGAGCATGGCTCAGGCCATTACGCTGTTAACGGATGTTGAGCGGCTATGCCCACAGTTAGTGAAGGCGCCGCCGGGTGGTCTGTTACAACCTGTTGACTTACATTCGGTAATGAACGCCCTGAAACATGAGTGATATCAGTAAGGCGAGCCTGCCAAAGGCACTATTTTTGATGGGGCCGACGGCCTCCGGTAAAACGGCATTAGCAATTGAATTGCGTAAAGTTTTGCCAGTAGAGTTGATAAGCGTTGATTCCGCCCTTATCTACAAGGGGATGGATATCGGTACAGCTAAGCCGGATGCTGAAGAGTTAAAGGCTGCGCCGCATCGATTGCTGGATATTCGCGATCCAGCGCAGGCGTATTCTGCAGCGGATTTTCGTCGCGATGCGCTAGCGGAGATGGCCGATATCACCGCAGCGGGACGAATTCCGCTGTTAGTGGGTGGCACAATGTTATATTTCAAAGCCTTGCTGGAAGGGTTGTCGCCGTTACCGTCGGCGGACCCGGAGGTCAGAGCCAGCATTGAGCAGCAGGCGGCAGAGCGTGGATGGGATGCGTTACACCGACAGCTTCAGGAGATCGATCCGGTTGCTGCGGCGCGGATTCATCCAAATGATCCGCAAAGACTTTCCCGGGCACTGGAAGTTTTTTTCATTTCGGGTAAAACTTTAACGGAGCTGACGCAAACGTCAGGAGATGCTTTGCCGTATCAGGTGCATCAGTTTGCAATCGCCCCGGCGAGCCGTGAACTGCTCCATCAGCGAATTGAGCAGCGTTTTCATCAGATGTTAGCTTCAGGTTTTGAAGCAGAAGTCCGGGCGCTTTTTGCCCGAGGAGATTTGCATACGGATTTGCCTTCCATTCGTTGTGTTGGGTATCGCCAGATGTGGTCGTACATTGAAGGCGAAATTTCATACGATGAAATGGTTTATAGAGGTGTTTGCGCCACGAGGCAATTGGCGAAGCGGCAGGTAACCTGGTTACGTGGTTGGGAAGGGGTGCACTGGCTTGACAGTGAAAAGCCTGACCAGGCGCGAAACGAAGTATTACAGGTTGTTGGTGCTATCGCGAATTGAATGTGTACAATTGAAACGTATCGTGCGCAATTTTTCAGAATCGAAAGGTTCAAAGTACAAATAAGCATATAAGGAAAAGAGAGAATGGCTAAGGGGCAATCTTTACAAGATCCGTTCCTGAACGCATTGCGTCGGGAACGTGTTCCAGTTTCTATTTATTTGGTGAATGGTATTAAACTGCAAGGTCAAATCGAGTCTTTTGATCAGTTCGTGATCCTGTTGAAAAACACGGTCAGCCAGATGGTTTACAAGCACGCGATTTCTACTGTTGTCCCGTCTCGCCCGGTATCTCATCACAGCAATAATGCCACCGGCGGCACAGGTAGCAGTAACTACCATCATGGTAGCAGCGCGCAGGGTTCTTCTGCGCAACAGGACAGCGAAGAAACCGAATAAGGTTTTGGGCTGTTTTACACACGGGGAGCCAGAGATCCTGCGTTCCCCGTTGATATATATTAAGGGGTTGACGCTTGTTTGACCGTTATGATGCCGGTGAGCAGGCGGTACTGGTACACATCTATTTTTCGCAAGACAAAGATATGGAAGACCTCCAGGAGTTTGAATCTCTGGTTTCTTCCGCCGGTGTCGAAGCAATGCAGGTGATTACCGGGAGCCGTAAAGCACCGCACCCGAAGTTTTTTGTTGGTGAAGGTAAGGCAATCGAAATTGCGGAAGCCGTAAAAGCGACTGGCGCTGCGGTGGTGATTTTTGATCATGCTTTGAGCCCTGCCCAGGAACGTAACCTGGAACAGTTATGCCAGTGTCTTGTTATCGACAGGACCGGTCTCATTTTAGATATTTTTGCCCAGCGTGCGCGTACCCATGAAGGTAAGTTGCAGGTTGAGCTGGCGCAGTTGCGCCATATGGCTACGCGTCTGGTCCGTGGCTGGACCCACCTTGAAAGGCAAAAGGGCGGGATTGGTTTGCGCGGTCCGGGTGAAACCCAGCTCGAAACCGACCGTCGTTTGCTGCGTAATCGTATTTTGCAGATCCAGTCGCGCCTGCAAAAAGTTGAAAAGCAACGTGAGCAGGGGCGGCAGTCGCGCAAGAAAGCGGATGTCCCAACCGTATCACTGGTGGGATATACCAACGCCGGAAAATCCACCCTGTTCAACCAGATAACCGAAGCCCGGGTTTATGCAGCAGATCAACTGTTTGCGACCCTGGATCCGACGCTACGTCGTATCGATGTGGCGGACGTCGGCGAAACCGTGCTGGCGGATACCGTAGGGTTTATCCGTCATTTACCGCATGACCTGGTAGCGGCATTTAAAGCCACTTTACAGGAAACTCGTCAGGCGACATTGCTGCTGCACGTTATTGATGCGGCAGATTTTCGTGTGCAGGAAAACATTGAGGCCGTCGATACGGTACTCGAAGAGATCGATGCGCATGAGATCCCGACTCTGCTGGTAATGAATAAAATCGATATGCTGGACGATTTTGAACCGCGTATCGACAGAGATGAAGAAAATAAACCAATCCGCGTTTGGGTTTCAGCGCAAACCGGTATTGGCATACCACAGCTTTTTCAGGCTTTAACAGAGCGTCTTTCTGGCGAGGTTGCGCAGCATACGCTGCGTTTGCCGCCGCAGGAAGGGCGTCTGAGAAGCCGGTTTTACCAACTTCAGGCAATAGAAAGAGAGTGGATGGAGGAGGACGGCAGCGTAGGTCTGCAAGTACGTATGCCGATCGTTGACTGGCGTCGCCTCTGTAAACAAGAACCGGCACTGGAAGACTATGTTGTCTGACCTGTCGGATATGGCCTGAAGATTTTTTCGCCTCTATACCTCGTGGATTTTGTACGGTAGGAAGGCGGCAAGTCCCGGCATCCCCAAACGCATAGCCAACTATGTGACTGGGGGTGAAGGGCGTAGCCAACGCATCTGCAACGCAAAAGACGCAGGTATAGCATCGCATAACAAATATGGAGCACAAACATGGCGTGGAATCAGCCCGGTAATAACGGACAAGACCGCGACCCCTGGGGAAGCAGCAAACCTGGCGGCAACCCTGAGGGAAATGGAAACAAAGGTGGTCGCGAGCAGGGGCCTCCCGATCTTGATGATATCTTCCGCAAGCTGAGTAAAAAACTCGGTGGTCTGGGTGGCGGTAAAGGTACAGGCTCTGGTGGTGGCGGTAGTTCATCGCAAGGCCCGCGTCCGCAACTGGGCGGTCGAGTCTTTACTATTGCTGCTGCCGCTATTGTCATTATCTGGGCAGCCAGCGGTTTCTACACCATTAAAGAAGCGGAACGCGGCGTAGTGACACGCTTCGGTAAATTCAGCCATTTGGTTGAGCCGGGTCTGAACTGGAAACCGACATTTGTGGATACCGTTACGCCGGTAAACGTTGAAGCCGTGCGTGAACTGGCAGCCTCCGGTGTGATGCTGACTTCTGACGAAAACGTCGTGCGCGTTGAGATGAACGTGCAGTACCGCGTGACCGACCCGCAGAAATATCTGTTTAGCGTGACCAGTGCTGATGACAGTCTGCGTCAGGCAACCGACAGTGCACTGCGTGGGGTTATCGGTAAATACACCATGGACCGTATCCTGACCGAAGGGCGTACCGTTATTCGTAGCGATACCCAGCGTGAACTGGAAGAGACCATTCGTCCATACAACATGGGTATTACCCTGCTGGACGTCAACTTCCAGGCTGCTCGTCCGCCGGAAGAGGTGAAAGCGGCATTTGACGATGCCATTGCGGCGCGTGAAAACGAGCAGCAGTACATTCGTGAAGCAGAAGCGTACACCAACGAAGTACAGCCGCGTGCTAATGGTCAGGCGCAGCGTATTCTTGAAGAAGCGCGTGCATACAAAACACGAACCATCCTGGAAGCTCAGGGTGAAGTGGCGCGTTTTGCCAAAATCCTGCCGGAATATAAAGCCGCACCGCAAATTACTCGCGAGCGTCTGTATATCGAGACCATGGAAAAAGTGCTGAGCCATACCCGTAAGGTGTTGGTTAACGACAAGGGTGGCAATCTGATGGTTCTGCCGTTGGATCAAATGCTAAAAGGCGGCAGCGCTCCGGCAGCCAAGAGTCAGAGCAGCTCAAACCTGCTGACTCTGCCGCCAGCATCCTCTTCCAGCACGGGAGCAAGCAACACTTCGTCCACCAGTCAGGGCGATATTATGGACCAACGCCGCGTTAACGCGCAGCGTAACGACTACCAGCGTCAGGGGGAATAACGATGCGTAAGTCAGTTATTGCGATTATCATCATCGTTCTGGTAGTGCTGTTCATGTCTCTCTTTGTGGTCAAAGAAGGCGAGCGTGGTATTACTCTGCGCTTTGGCAAAGTTTTACGTGACGATGACAACAAACCATTGGTTGTTGCACCGGGTCTGCACTTCAAGATTCCATTTATTGAATCCGTGAAGATGCTTGATGCGCGTATTCAGACCATGGACAACCAGGCCGATCGCTTTGTCACCAAAGAGAAGAAAGACCTGATCGTTGATTCCTACATCAAGTGGCGTATCAGTGACTTCAGCCGTTACTACCTGGCAACGGGCGGTGGCGATGTTTCTCAGGCAGAAGTTCTGCTGAAACGTAAGTTCTCTGACCGTCTGCGTTCTGAAATTGGTCGTCTGGACGTAAAAGACATCGTTACCGACTCTCGTGGTCGCTTAACGCTGGAAGTCCGTGACGCGCTGAACTCGGGTTCTGCAGGTACGGAAGACGAAGTCGCAACGCCGGCAGCGGATAGCGCGATTGCCGAAGCGGCTGAGCGTGTTCAGGCTGAAACCAACGGTAAAGTACCGGTCATCAACCCGAACAGTATGGCGGCGTTGGGGATCGAAGTGGTTGACGTGCGTATTAAGCAAATCAACCTGCCTGCTGAAGTGTCTGAGGCGATCTACAACCGTATGCGTGCTGAGCGTGAAGCCGTAGCACGTCGCCATCGTTCACAGGGTCAGGAAGAAGCGGAAAAACTGCGTGCAACAGCGGACTATGAAGTCACCAAAACGTTGGCAGAATCTGAGCGTCAGGGCCGTATTATGCGCGGTGAAGGCGATGCAGAAGCCGCTAAACTGTTTGCTGATGCATTCAGTCAGGATCCTGACTTCTACGCCTTCATCCGTAGCCTGCGTGCTTATGAGAAGAGCTTCGAAGGCAATCAGGACGTGATGATCATGAGCCCGGACAGCGATTTCTTCCGCTACATGAAGACGCCGAGCAACGCAACACGCTAAACTCGCACCCGCGGTTTTAAACCAGCAAAACCACCAGCATCCCCAAGGATGCGGTGGTTTTCTTTTTAGATAAGGACAACGGATGAACTCAACAATTTTGTTGGCACTCGCGCTGGTTTTGGTGCTGGAAGGACTGGGTCCGATGCTTTATCCCAGTGCCTGGAAGAAAATGATCGGGGCAATGGCGCAACTTCCTGAAAATATTTTGCGGCGTTTTGGTGGAGGTCTTGTGGTTGCAGGCGTGGTGGTCTACTACATGTTGAAGAAAACGATTGGCTGACCAATAAGTAGACTAATTTACGGATTTCCGCATGCAAAAAGTGCTGTATATCTGAAAAAGCGGTGGTAGAATCCATTTTTAAGCAAACGGTGATTTTGAAAAATGGGTAACAACGTCGTCGTACTGGGCACCCAATGGGGTGACGAAGGTAAAGGGAAGATCGTCGATCTCCTGACTGAACGGGCTAAATATGTTGTGCGCTACCAGGGTGGTCACAACGCAGGCCATACTCTCGTAATCAACGGTGAAAAAACCGTCCTCCATCTTATTCCATCAGGTATTCTTCGCGAAAACGTCATCAGCATCATCGGTAACGGTGTTGTGCTGTCTCCGTCCGCGCTGATGAAAGAGATGAAAGGACTGGAAGACCGCGGGATTCCTGTCCGTGAGCGCCTGCTGCTGTCTGAAGCGTGTCCGCTGATCCTTGATTATCATGTTGCGTTAGATAATGCGCGTGAGAAAGCACGTGGCGCGAAAGCGATCGGCACCACCGGTCGTGGCATCGGGCCAGCTTATGAAGACAAGGTAGCACGTCGCGGTCTGCGCGTTGGCGATCTGTTTGATAAAGCAACCTTCGCTGAAAAACTGAAAGAAGTGATGGAATATCACAACTTCCAGCTGGTGAATTTCTATAAAGTTGAAGCCGTTGACTACCAGAAAGTGCTGGATGATGTGATGGCGATTGCCGACATCCTGACCTCTATGGTTGTTGATGTCTCCGATCTGCTGGACCAGGCGCGTAAGCGTGGCGATTTCGTCATGTTTGAAGGTGCGCAAGGTACGCTGCTGGATATCGACCACGGTACCTATCCGTACGTAACATCCTCCAACACCACCGCAGGTGGCGTGGCGACCGGCTCCGGCCTGGGGCCGCGTTATGTGGACTACGTTCTGGGTATCATCAAAGCCTACTCTACTCGTGTAGGTGCGGGTCCGTTCCCGACCGAACTGTTTGATGATGTCGGCGAGTTCCTGTGCAAGCAGGGTAACGAATATGGCGCAACCACTGGTCGTCGTCGTCGTACCGGCTGGCTGGACTCCGTTGCTGTGCGTCGTGCAGTACAGATTAACTCCCTGTCTGGCTTCTGCCTGACCAAACTGGACGTCCTGGACGGTTTGAAAGAAGTGAAAATCTGTGTCGCTTACCGTATGCCGGATGGCCGTGAAGTCACGACTACCCCGCTGGCAGCTGACGACTGGAAAGGCATCGAGCCGATCTACGAAACCATGCCTGGCTGGTCTGAGTCCACCTTCGGTGTGAAAGAGCGTAGCGGTCTGCCGCAGGCAGCGCTGAACTACGTCAAGCGTATTGAAGAGCTGACCGGTGTGCCGATTGATATCATTTCAACTGGCCCAGACCGTACTGAAACCATGATTCTGCGCGACCCGTTCGACGCATAATGTAGGTTGTAGCGTAGCGTCAGATGGCGCTGCGCTTGCTTTAAAGCAAGCCGGATGCAAGGCTTTGTATCAGTATCTGGCTTAAAATCATGTAGGTTCCTCGCTTTTTTCCTTCCCGAATTGAAATAAATTAGCGACCTGGCTGGTGGCTGGTTTATCATCAATATAATTAATACTACCAGGCTTATCCGTTTTATCCTTTTTCCAGAGGTTGATGTGCAGTTAACGAGTTTCACCGATTACGGATTACGTGCGCTAATCTACATGGCGTCGCTACCCGAAGGACGTATGACCAGTATTTCTGAGGTGACAGAAGTCTACGGCGTGTCCCGTAATCATATGGTCAAAATAATTAATCAACTTAGCCGGGCTGGCTTCGTTACTGCTATCCGTGGAAAAAATGGCGGTATCCGCTTGGGCAAAGCGGCAAAGGATATTGGTATTGGTGATGTGGTCCGCGAGTTGGAGCCGTTGACGTTGGTCAACTGCAGCAGCGAGTTTTGCCACATTACCCCTGCCTGTCGACTCAAACAGGCGCTTTCTAAGGCAGTGCAAAGTTTTCTCACGGAACTGGACAACTACACACTTGCTGATTTGGTTGAAAAGAATCAACCGCTATATAAATTATTGCTGGTGGAGTGACGAAAATCTTCATCAGAGCTGACAATGGAGGAACCTCGATGTCACATGATCCTTTCCAGGAACGCGAAGCAGAAAAATACGCGAATCCCATCCCGAGCCGGGAATTTATCCTCGAACATTTAACTAAACGTGAAAAACCGGCCAACCGCGATGAGCTGGCCGTTGAACTCAACATTGAAGGCGAAGAGCAGCTCGAAGCGCTTCGTCGCCGCCTGCGCGCGATGGAGCGTGATGGGCAACTGGTCTTCACCCGCCGGCAGTGTTACGCACTGCCGGAGCGTCTTGACCTGCTGAAAGGTACCGTTATTGGCCACCGTGATGGCTACGGCTTTCTGCGCGTCGAAGGACGTAAAGACGATCTGTATCTCTCCAGTGAGCAGATGAAAACCTGCATCCATGGCGATCAAGTACTGGCGCAACCGCTGGGCGCGGATCGTAAAGGCCGCCGCGAAGCGCGTATTGTGCGTGTACTGGTGCCGAAAACCAGTCAGATTGTCGGTCGTTACTTTACCGATGCGGGCGTAGGTTTTGTCGTCCCGGACGACAGCCGTCTCAGCTTTGATATCCTGATCCCACCAGAAGAGGTGATGGGCGCCCGCATGGGCTTCGTGGTGGTGGTTGAACTGACCCAGCGCCCGACTCGTCGCACTAAAGCGGTGGGTAAAATTGTTGAAGTGCTGGGTGACAACATGGGTACCAGCATGGCCGTTGATATGGCCCTGCGTACGCACGAAATCCCTTATATCTGGCCTGATGCAGTCGTTAAACAGGTCGCCGGGCTGAAAGAAGAAGTACCGGAAGAGGCCAAAATCGGTCGTGTTGACCTGCGTGATTTGCCGTTGGTGACAATTGATGGTGAGGATGCGCGTGACTTTGATGACGCAGTCTACTGTGAGAAGAAACGCGGCGGTGGCTGGCGTTTGTGGGTTGCTATCGCTGACGTCAGTTATTACGTGCGTCCGCCTACCCCGCTGGACCAGGAAGCGCGCAGCCGCGGGACTTCCGTCTACTTCCCGTCGCAGGTTGTACCGATGCTACCGGAAGTCCTTTCCAACGGGTTATGCTCGCTGAACCCGCAGGTAGACAGGCTGTGCATGGTTTGTGAGATGACCATCTCCACGAAAGGGCGTCTGACGGGCTACAAATTCTATGAAGCGGTGATGAGCTCCCATGCGCGTTTGACCTACACCAAGGTCTGGCACATGCTGCAGGGTGATGAGGAACTGCGTGAGCAATACGCACCGTTGGTGAAACACATTGAAGAGCTGCACAATCTCTACAAAGTGTTGGATA
This sequence comes from Citrobacter sp. wls613, assembly GCF_005281195.1. Taxonomy (NCBI): domain Bacteria; kingdom Pseudomonadati; phylum Pseudomonadota; class Gammaproteobacteria; order Enterobacterales; family Enterobacteriaceae; genus Citrobacter; species Citrobacter sp. wls613. The sequence continues at coordinate 115,274 of NZ_SZXN01000090.1, read as the reverse complement.
AAGCCCGTGAAGAGCGCGGCGGCATCTCGTTTGAGAGCGAAGAAGCGAAGTTTATCTTCAATGCCGAACGCCGTATTGAACGCATTGAGCAGACTCAGCGTAACGACGCACACAAGCTGATCGAAGAGTGCATGATCCTGGCGAACATCTCAGCGGCACGTTTTGTTGAGAAAGCCAAAGAGCCGGCATTGTTCCGTATCCACGACAAGCCGACGACTGAAGCGATTACCTCCTTCCGTTCCGTGCTGGCGGAGTTGGGACTGGAGCTGCCGGGCGGCAACAAACCCGAGCCGCGCGATTACGCCGAGTTGTTGGAGTCGATTGCCGATCGACCTGACGCAGAAATGCTGCAAACTATGCTGCTGCGCTCGATGAAGCAGGCGATTTACGATCCCGAAAACCGCGGTCACTTTGGTCTGGCGCTGCAGTCTTATGCCCACTTTACCTCGCCGATCCGTCGTTACCCGGACCTCTCTTTGCACCGTGCGATCAAGTATCTGCTGGCGCAGGAGCAGGGCCACAAAGGCAATACCACGGAAACCGGTGGCTACCACTATTCGATGGAAGAGATGCTGCAACTGGGTCAGCACTGTTCTATGGCAGAACGTCGTGCTGATGAAGCTACGCGCGATGTATCTGACTGGCTGAAGTGTGACTTCATGCTGGATCAGGTCGGTAATGTCTTTAAAGGCGTCATTGCCAGTGTGACCGGTTTTGGCTTCTTTGTTCGCCTAGATGAACTGTTTATTGACGGCCTGGTGCATGTCTCCTCGCTGGATAACGACTACTATCGCTTCGATCAGGTTGGGCAACGCCTGACCGGTGAATCAAGCGGTCAGATGTATCGCCTGGGCGATCGCGTCGAAGTGCGTGTGGAAGCCGTCAACATGGACGAGCGTAAAATCGACTTTAGCCTGATCTCCAGCGAACGTGCCCCGCGCAACGAGGGTAAAACTGCGCGTGAAAAAGCGAAGAAAGGCGATACGGGTAAAAGCACCGGCCGACGTCGTCAGGCGGGAAAAAAGGTGAATTTCGAACCGGATAGCGCATTCCGCGGCGAGAAAAAAGGCAAAGCCAAACCTCAGGCGGATAAAAAAACGGCTGAGAAAAAAGGCGATAAAAAAGCGAAAAAGCCCTCGACAAAAACGCTTAAAATCGCGGCCGCCACCAAAGCCAAACGCGCGGCGAAAAAGAACGTCGCGCAATAACAGCCATAAACCGTAAGCCGGGCGGCCACGCGTTGCCCGGCGTTACACTTAAACTATCTTAACGAGTATATTCATGAGTGAAATGATTTACGGCATCCATGCGGTGCAGGCCCTGCTTGAGCGTGCGCCTGAGCGCTTTCAGGAGGTCTTTATTCTCAAAGGGCGTGAAGACAAACGCCTGCTGCCGCTGATCCATGCCCTGGAAGCCCAGGGTGTTGTCATCCAGTTGGCGAATCGCCAGTTCCTGGATGAGAAAAGTGAGGGTGCAGTTCATCAGGGAATCATTGCCCGCGTGAAACCGGGTCGTCAGTATCAGGAGAACGATCTGCCGGATCTGATTGCCTCACTTGATCAACCGTTCTTTTTGATCCTCGATGGTGTCACCGATCCGCACAACCTTGGTGCTTGCTTGCGTAGCGCAGACGCTGCCGGTGTGCACGCGGTTATCGTACCGAAAGATCGTTCTGCGTTGCTGAATGCCACGGCGAAAAAAGTAGCCTGCGGTGCTGCTGAAAACGTACCGCTGATCCGCGTGACCAATCTGGCACGTACCATGCGTATGCTGCAGGAAGAGAATATCTGGATCGTCGGAACCGCCGGTGAAGCGGACCATACTCTGTTCCAGAGTAAAATGACCGGTCGTCTGGCATTGGTGATGGGCGCAGAAGGCGAAGGCATGCGTCGTCTGACCCGCGAACATTGTGATGAGCTGATCAGTATTCCGATGGCGGGGAGCGTTTCATCGCTTAACGTTTCTGTTGCGACGGGGATTTGCCTGTTTGAGGCCGTCCGCCAGCGTGGATAAACGTTAGTTTTCAGAAAAAGCCATCCAATTTCGGATGGCTTTTTTTTATCTAAAACTGATATTCTAATAAGAGAAGGAAAATATTTTTATATTTATTTAAGTATAACATACAGGATTTATATATGGCATGGACCCCGCAGGTGCTGACTAAAGCGCTCACTAATTTTCATGGTTTAAATATAGATATTATAAGTAATGAGCAGTCATTGATTATTAAAATGAATGATTATGGAGGCTTACTTCTCAGTATTCTATTTACCTCCCGCCAGATGATTATCGAAACTGTTATTTGCCCAGTGAATAATATTCAGCATCAGGACGCATTTAATCTTTTCTTATTACGCAATCAAAAGCTGCTTCCACTGTCGTCTGTAGGCATTTCTCGTGTGCGGCAGGATGAATACTACGTCGCATTTGGTGCGCTGTCGCTGAACTCCACATTAGAGGACGTGGTGCTTGAAATGACAACGCTCGTGGATAACGCGCTAGATCTGGCGGAAATCACTGAAGAATATACTCACGAATAACAAGGAACGCTGTTGATGGGAATCTTGAAAAGCCTGTTTACCCTCGGCAAATCTGTGCTTTCTCAGGCAGAAGAGTCAATCGAAGAAGCACAGGGCGTCAGAATGCTGGAGCAACACATTCGTGACGCAAGAAATGAACTGGAAAAAGCCGGGAAATCGCGAGTTGACCTGTTGGCACGCGTGAAACTGAGCAATGACAAACTGAAAGATCTGCGCGAACGTCAGTCCACTCTTGAAGCGCGGGCGCTGGAAGCGCTAAGTAAAAACGTCAATCCGTCGTTAATTAACGAAGTCGCTGAAGAGATCGCGCGTCTGGAGAACGTGATTGCGGCTGAACAGCAAGTGCTTACTAACTTAGAAATCTCACGTGATGGCGTTGAAAAGGCCGTTACCGCAACGGGCCAGCGGATTGCTCAGTTTGAACAGCAGCTTGAGGTGGTTAAGGCAACGGAAGCGATGCAGCGCGCTCAACAGGCCGTGACAACATCTACAGTCGGGGCTTCCTCCAGCGTATCGACGGCAGCAGAGGCACTTAAACGTCTGCAAACACGTCAGGCAGAGCGACAGGCCCGGCTGGATGCGGCAACACAGCTGGAGAAAGTGGCTGACGGACGTGATCTGGACGAGAAACTGGCTGAAGTCGGCATTGGCGCTGCCAACAAAAGTTCTGCCCAGGATGTGCTGGCGCGACTACAACGCCAGCAAGGCGAGTAATTATACGGCAAAGCCTGCCCGCAAAGATTGCTAGCTGGCAGGTTAGTAAGGGATAACGATGTCGACTTTTTTACAGCGTATATTTGGCACAGCAGAGGCCGCTACGCCCGTTCGTGGCCCATTGGGCCTACATTTGAGCGCAGGGTTTACGCTCGACACACTGGCGTTTCGCCTGTTAGAAGAGGATTTGTTGGTGGTGTTGCCCGGCGAGGAGTATACCGTTGCGGCAATCAGCCATATTAATTTGGGCGGTGGAAGCCAGATTTTCCGCTACTACACCTCGGGCGAGGAATTTCTGCAAATCAATACTACCGGCGGGTCAGATATGGATGATATCGACGATATCAAACTGTTTGTGTATGAAGAAAGCTATGGCTTAACTCAGAAAAAACACTGGCAGTCCGCCATTAGCCCGGCAGAGATCGGCATGCCAGCGCTTTTCTGGCAGGGTCAGCACTGGCAGCGTTTTTTTAATGACGAAGAACCGGGGAATATTGAGCCAGTCTACATGCTGGAAAAGGTCGAGAATCAGCAGCATGCAAAGTGGGAAGTGCATAACTTTACCATGGGCTACCAACGACAGGTAACAGCAGATACCTGGGAATATCTGCTGTTGAACGGCGAAGAGTCGTTCAATGAACAAGGCGAGCCAGAGTGGATATTCTCACGGGCGCTGGGTGTCGATATCCCATTAACATCTCTTAATATTATTGGTTAACGTCAGGGACGAAAACAATGCATATCCTGGAATCATTACTGGCCTTTTGTGCCTATTTTTTTATTGGTGCGGCCATGGTGATAATTTTTCTTATTATCTATTCAAAGATAACACCGCACAATGAATGGCAGTTGATTAAAAATAACAATACGGCAGCCTCTCTGGCATTTAGCGGCACGCTGCTGGGCTATGTTATTCCTTTATCCAGCGCAGCAATCAACGTGGTCAGTATTCCTGATTATTTTGCCTGGGGCGGTATTGCGTTGGTGATACAGCTTATTATCTACGGTGGTGTACGCTTATATATGCCAGCATTGAGTGAAAAAATTATTAACCACAACACCGCTGCGGGACTGTTTATGGGAACCGCTGCGCTGGCTGGCGGGATTTTTAATGCCGCCTGTATGACATGGTAATGGACGATCATGGCTAGAAAACGTAAATCCGGACAAAAGAAATTGGGAACAGGTCATTCGGCGATCGCCCGAATGAATCGCCCGGTGAATCCCTTTGAGAAAAAACGCAGTCGCTACAGTGGAAAGTATCTGACGCTGGCGATTATGGGCGGCGCAGCATTTTTTATCCTCAAGGGATGCGGGGATGATACAGGCTCGGACAACGACGGAGACGGCCGGTTTTACTCCACGGTGAGCGAATGTATTGATGACGGTAATACCGCTACCGTGTGTGCGGACGGCTGGAACAATGCCAAGACAGAGTTCTATGGCAAAGTGCCAACGCAATTAAGTAAGGCGAGTTGTCAGACCCAGTTTGGCGATTGCTACCTTGATAGCACCGATCAGAGCTGGGTGCCGGTGTTTACCGGTTTTTTGCTCAGTCGGGTGATTCGCAAAGATCGTGACGAGCAGTATGTTTACAGCAGTGGCGGCTCATCATACGTTTCCCGCCCCGTCTGGCGTACGACCTCAGGCGACTATGCCTGGCGTTCCGGTAGCGGAAAAAACGATACCGCCACGACGCATGCCTACACGACGAAGAAAGTCTCGACGGTTTCTCGCGGGGGTTACGGGCGTTCGTCCAGCGCGCGCGGGCACTGGGGAGGCTAACGATGTTACGACATGATATTCCTGTTCGCCAGGATCTGGACCAGATCGCCTACGATCATGGTTTTGATTTTCACATTATCGACAACGAAATCTACTGGGATGAAAGCCGGGCTTATCGCTTTACGCTACGGCAAATTGAAGAGCAGATCGAAAAGCCTACTGCTGAGTTGCATCAAATGTGTCTGGACGTCGTTGAGCGAGCAGTTAAGGACGAGCAGATTCTTCAGCAATTGGCCATTCCCCCACTGTACTGGGATGTTATTGCTGAGAGCTGGCGCAATCGCGATCCTTCGCTGTATGGGCGAATGGATTTTGTCTGGTGTGGCAACAATTCGCCGGTCAAGCTGCTGGAATACAACGCTGATACACCAACGTCGTTGTACGAGTCGGCGTATTTCCAGTGGCTATGGCTGGAAGATGCTCGCCACAGTGGGGCGATCCCGCGGGACACTGACCAGTACAACGCTATCCAGGAACGTCTGATCGCCCGTTTTAGTGAGCTTTACAGTCCGGAGCCGTTTTACTTCTGCTGCTGCGAAGATTCCGACGAAGATCGCACCACCGTGCTGTATTTGCAGGATTGTGCGCAGCAGGCAGGTCAAGCGTCGCGGTTTATTTATGTTGAGGATCTGGGGCTTGGCATCGGCGGTGTGCTGACGGATCTTGATGACAACGTCATTCGTCGCGCCTTTAAGCTCTATCCTCTGGAGTGGATGATGCGTGACGATAACGGTCCGCTGCTACGTCATCGCCGGGAACAGTGGGTCGAACCACTGTGGAAGAGCGTGCTCAGTAACAAAGGGTTGATGCCTCTGCTGTGGCGATACTTCCCCAACCATCCAAACCTCCTGCCAGCCTGGTTCGAAGGTGAAACGTCAAAAATTGCACCCGGCGAAAGCTATGTACGCAAACCGATATTTTCCCGTGAGGGGGGCAACGTCACCATTTTTAATGGTCAGCAGCAGATTGTTGAACATGCTGATGGCGACTACGCAGAAGAACCGATGATCTATCAGGCGTTTCAGCCGCTGCCGCGTTTTGGCGATAGCTACACGCTGATTGGTAGTTGGATCGTCGACGATGAAGCCTGCGGCATGGGGATCCGTGAAGACAATACGTTGATTACGAAAGATACTTCTCGGTTTATTCCTCATTACATTGCTGGCTAAACGTACTTTTGTGATCTCCCTCCTTCGCAGAGAGTGTGGTTCTGACCATACTTAAGGCGATGGCCATTGATGGAGGGAGACACAATGCACTGGCAAACGCATACCGTTTTTAACCAACCTGTACCACTCAATAACAGCAACTTATACCTATCGGATGGAGCACTGTGTGAAGCAGTCAACCGCGAAGGCGCTGCCTGGGATAGCGATCTCCTCGCCAGTATTGGTCAGCAATTAGGCACTGCAGAATCGCTTGAACTGGGTAGGTTGGCTAACGCGTATCCGCCTGAACTGCTGCGATACGATCCGCAGGGGCAGCGGTTGGATGATGTGCGCTTTCATCCCGCCTGGCATTTACTGATGCAGGGATTGTGCGCCAACCGCGTGCATAATCTTGCCTGGGAAGAGGATGCGCGGCAGGGAACGTTTGTTGCCCGAGCTGCACGTTTTATGCTGCATGCACAGGTGGAAGCGGGAACCTTATGCCCGGTGACCATGACCTTTGCCGCTACGCCGTTGTTACTCCAGATGTTACCTTCGCAATTTCATGACTGGCTGACGCCGCTGCGTAGCGATCGCTACGATTCTCATCTTCTGCCCGGCGGGCAAAAACGCGGCCTGCTGATTGGTATGGGGATGACGGAAAAGCAGGGTGGCTCGGATGTGCTGAGCAATACCACTCAGGCAGAACGGCTGGCGGATGGCGCGTATCGGCTGGTGGGGCATAAATGGTTCTTCTCGGTACCGCAAAGTGACGCCCATCTGGTGCTGGCGCAGGCCGGGGGCGGCTTATCCTGCTTTTTTGTGCCGCGATTTTTACCTGATGGCCAGCGTAACTCCATCCGTCTTGAGCGCCTGAAAGATAAGCTAGGCAATCGCTCTAATGCCAGCTGTGAGGTTGAGTTTCAGGACGCGATGGGCTGGCTGCTGGGAGAAGAAGGTGAAGGTATTCGCCATATTCTGAAAATGGGCGGCATGACGCGTTTTGACTGTGCGCTGGGGAGCCACAGTATGATGCGACGCGCTTTTTCTGTCGCCATTTATCATGCGCATCAACGCCAGGTATTTAGCAAGCCGTTGATTGAGCAACCGATGATGCGACAGGTATTAAGCCGCATGGCGCTTCAACTGGAAGGTCAAACCGCGCTACTGTTTCGCCTGGCGCGGGCCTGGGATCGTCGAACGGATGCGAAAGAAGCGTTGTGGGCCCGGTTGTTCACCCCGGCAGCCAAGTTTTCCATCTGCAAAGTCGGTATGCCATTTGTTGCAGAGGCCATGGAGGTGCTCGGCGGTGCAGGCTATTGCGAAGAGAGTGAGCTGCCGCGTTTATACCGTGAAATGCCGGTCAACAGCATCTGGGAAGGGTCTGGCAACATCATGTGCCTTGATGTGCTGCGGGTGTTGGCGAAACAACCTGGTATGGTCGACATGCTCAGCGAGGCCTTTGCCGAGGTCAAAGGGCAAGACAGGCATTACGATCGAATGGTGCGTAAGCTACAGCCGCATTTACACAAACCCAGTGAAGCGCTGGGACGGGAAATTACCCAGCAGCTGTTCCTGCTCGGCTGCGGGACGCAGATGTTGCGTTATGCGTCTCCGCCCGTGGCGCAGGCCTGGTGTCAGATGATGCTGGATACGCGCGGCGGGATGAAGTTGTCTGAACAGGTACAGAATGATTTGCTACTGCGGGCAACGGGGGGATTACGGTAATAATATGCCTGATGGCGACGCTGGCGCGTCTTATCCTGCCTACGTTCGTTGTAGGTAGGATAAGTTTACGCCATCCGGCAATCTGTTATGCATAAAGTATGGCCTGTACGCGCCAGTTATCGGGCTGCTGTTCTTCGTACATCTGAATAATCCGGTACCATGAGGCACCTTGCTCATCCGCTTTTAACGCCACAACACGCTCCACATCCTGCGGATTTCCCGCAATGTTACTGACAGATATCTGGCCAATTTCGTTGAGACCCGTTACGCAGTCAGCGCTGGCGAACTCGGCAGACTGTGCCGTGGTATCCACCATTCCAGCAGAAAGCAGCAGTGAGGATAAGGCTAGTGATTGTTTCATCGTCAGCTCCATTATTCGTACCCCTACACGTGGCAGGGCATTCCATCGCGAGAATAAACCTCCAGCTCCCTGCTGTTGGTTTATTGTGCACAGGAAAACGCATAGGGGCGCAAAGCAATGTAAAACTGACTAAATTTCAACCCAATGTTATTTACGATACAAAATGGCTTGTGAATACCATTGGCCTGTTACGATGGTCTCATCGACTAATAAGACAACGTAATAATCAGCTTTAGCCGCAGCGGCTTTGGCGCGGATCTCTGCCAGCGCATCATCTGGAGAACCTCTTACCAACGCGCTCACAACCCCCAATCGCTGTAACCCATTACTCTGGTCACGGCGGATTTCTTGTGGGTGATCGGCGACGGGCGGTGCCGGTTGTGGCGTGCCCTGCAGCACGCTACAGGCGCTTAACAACATCACCAGCGTCAAAGAGGCAAACCGACGCATAACTCTATCTCGTTTCCTGATAGCCATAGTGTAGTGCCTTATTAATTTCCCTTTAGGGGGAATGTTCCCGAATTGTTATCTCTCACGCGATTTTCGAATGAAAATGTTGCGAAAGCGTAACCCAGTTCTCAACATTATGAATCATTGCCGCACACATTCACTTGCGTTAAGTATTTCGCCATGGCATACCAGAAAAAAAGAGGCGACATATGATAGAAATTGAAACACGACAGTTGGCGGGGATCCCTGTCCTGCACGCATTTCCCACGAATAAACACGACCTTTCACTCCCCTGCGTTATCGTCTATCACGGGTTTACCTCTTCCAGTCTGGTCTACAGCTATTTTGCCGTTGCACTGGCACAGGCCGGGTTTCGGGTCATCATGCCCGATGCGCCCGATCATGGCACGCGCTTCCACGGTAATGCGCAGGAAAGAATGCACCGCTTCTGGCAGATATTGCAGCAAAACATGCAGGAATTTACGGCGTTACGTGCGGCGCTGGTGGCTGAAAATTGGCTGTTGGATGAACGTCTTGCCGTGGCAGGGGCATCTATGGGGGGCATGACAACGCTGGGCATTATGGCGCGCCATCCCGAGGTGAAATGTGCAGCCTGCCTGATGGGATCGGGCTATTTTACCCGACTTGCCCATACGCTTTTTCCGCCAGTATTGGTACAGACGACGGAGCAGCAGGCGGAATTTGATGCGATTGTCGCGCCACTGGCTGACTGGGAGGTAACGCATCAACTAGAGCGCCTTGCCGACAGACCGCTGCTGTTGTGGCATGGCCAGGATGATGACGTGGTGCCGGCAGTGGAAACCTTCCGCTTACAACAGGCGCTAATCCAGGCAGGTCTGGACAACTCGCTGACCTGCCTGTGGGAAGCAGGCGTACGGCATCGCATCACGCCAGAAGCGCTGGCGGCGACAGTCGCGTTTTTCCGCCAACACCTCTAAACGCGCAGAATAGTCACGCCCTGTGCTTCCAGCTGTTGCAGGATCTCAGGGTTCGCATTTTTGCCGGTAATCAGCATGTCGATTTGATCGGCGCGGCTGAACAGCATGCCCGCGCGCTCACCGACCTTGCTGCTATCAACCAGCACCACCAGTTTGCCGACCACGTTAAGCATCTTTTGTTCAGCCATCGCGGTGAGCATATCGGTTTTATACAGTCCGTCAGCGGTCAGTCCTTTACCGCTGGTAAACATCCAGTGTCCGGCATACAGGCTATTCTCGCTGCCTTGTGGGCTCAGCGTGATGGACTGACTTTTGTTGTACTGTCCCCCCATGATGATGACGCTTTCATGCTCCTGGTCGATCAGAAAATTCGCCAGCGGCAGGTAGTTGGTGATGATTTGCACCGGTTTGCCACACATTTCGCGGCCAAGCAGGAACGCCGTTGATCCACAGTTGATCACGACACTTTCACCTGCGTTCACTAACTGGGAAGCGGCTTTGGCAATCCGCACTTTTTCGTCGTGGTTTTGCGCCTGATGCAGATTCATTGGGGTCCAGCGCGGGCGCTGCTGGGTAATGGCTTCTGCACCGTTACGGACTTTCTTGAGCTTGCCGCTTTCGTCGAGTTTATTGATATCCCGGCGCGCTGTGGCGGGTGAGATTCCCAAACGTTCAATCACGTTCTCAACGGTAACAAAGCCCAATTGCGCCAGCATATCCAGCAATATTTGATGTCTTTGTGCTTCAGTCATGAGCTATTCCGATACAAATTGATTTGAAAAGATGATATTTGAAATAGCCTGAAAATACTAAGATAAATGGGTAAAAATGCCGGGAAGACCCGGCATTTTAACTGCAATCACAGGAAGGATTTAAACGGTAAATCCGGTTCAATGGTAAAGCAGTCTTCAAAGCCGCGCGGGTAGTGATACTCAAAATTATCTTTGTCCAGCGGCCAGGTGAACTTGCCGCCAACCTGCCAGATAAACGGTTTGAAGCCATACTTCAGCCGGTCTTTTTTCATCTCCCAAAGAACACGGATCTCCTGTGGATCGGCCTGGAAGTTTGACCAGATATCATGGTGGAAGGGGATAACCACCTGGGTGTTCAGCGCTTCTGCCATACGCAGCATATCGGAACTGGTCATTTTGTCGGTGATACCGCGCGGGTTCTCACCGTAGGAGCCAAGTGCGACGTCGATGTGATGCTCGTTGCCGTGCTTTGCATAATAGTTGGAGTAGTGAGAATCACCGCTGTGATATAGCGTACCGCCCGGCGTTTTGAACAGGTAGTTAACCGCACGTGCATCCATGCCGTCAGGCAGGATACCTGCCGCTTTTTGATCCGCAGGCAAGGTGATCAATGCCGTACGATCAAACGCGTCGAGCGCATGAATTTCAATATCTTTTACTTTAACGACGTCGCCTGGCTTCACCACGATGCAGCGTTCTTTTGGCACGCCCCAACCCACCCACAGATCCACACAGGTTTGTGGTCCGATAAACGGCACATCGTCGGCACAGTTCTGCATGACGGCGGCAGCAACGTTCACGTCGATATGATCGTTATGATCGTGTGTGGCGAGAACGGCATCGATCTGGCGAATAGCGAAAGGATCGAGAACAAACGGCGTGGTGCGCAGGTTTGGCTGGAGTTTCTTCACGCCTGCCATACGCTGCATCTGATGGCCTGTTTTCATCAGTGGATTACCGTGGCTCTGCTTGCCTGTTCCGCACCAAAAATCAACGCAGACGTTAGTCCCGCCTTCCGATTTCAGCCAAATTCCGGTACAGCCCAGCCACCACATCGCAAAGGTGCCTGGTGCAACCTGTTCTTGTTCGATCTCTTCGTTTAGCCAGCTGCCCCACTCCGGGAATGTGCTCAGGATCCATGATTCACGCGTGATACTTTTTACTTTACTCATCGCATTTACCTTCAGGTTTGTTCAAGTTGAATCAAATTGTGACTTATTTTGATTAATCCTGACACCATTTTATCAAAATGGCAATGCGTGTTTTTTCAACAAAAAGAGACGCTCTCGATAAATATTGCAATAAGATAAAGTGCCCTCTCATTAATTAATAATCATATTTAATTGTTTTTATTGATTTTATTTTCGTTTGATTGAATGTGGGAAAAACCATTTCATTCGTAAGTGAATAATTTGCGTACTGCATCACATTTAATCAAATTCAATCTTGATGTGATTACTTTTGAAAACTAAAGTGAGGGCACAATATCCTGGGCATCTGTAATGAATGTTCAGCAACTTCGTCTACTGGAGATCGTTATGGAGATCCTCTACAACATCTTTACCGTGTTCTTTAATCAGGTCATGACCAACGCCCCGCTGCTGTTGGGTATTGTGACCTGCCTCGGTTACATCCTGCTGCGTAAAAGTGTCAGCGTTATCATCAAGGGCACTATCAAAACGATCATCGGCTTTATGCTGCTGCAGGCCGGGTCCGGCATTCTCACCAGCACGTTCAAACCGGTAGTGGCGAAGATGTCTGAGGTTTATGGCATCAACGGGGCGATTTCCGATACCTACGCCTCAATGATGGCAACCATCGAACGCATGGGCGACGCTTATAGCTGGGTGGGCTATGCGGTGCTGTTAGCGCTGGCGCTGAATATCTGTTACGTGTTGCTACGACGGGTTACCGGGATTCGCACCATCATGCTGACCGGGCACATCATGTTCCAGCAGGCGGGATTGATTGCGGTCTCGTTTTATATCTTCGGCTATTCCATGTGGACCACCATTATCTGCACTGCGGTGCTGGTGTCGCTTTACTGGGGCATCACTTCAAACATGATGTACAAGCCGACGCAGGAAGTGACTGATGGCTGCGGCTTCTCTATCGGGCACCAGCAGCAGTTTGCGTCGTGGATTGCTTATAAAATCGCACCGTATCTGGGCAAAAAGGAGGAAAGCGTTGAAGACCTCAAGCTGCCAGGCTGGCTGAATATCTTCCACGACAACATCGTCTCGACAGCGATTGTGATGACCATTTTCTTCGGTGCGATCCTGCTCTCTTTCGGTATCGATGTGGTGCAGGCGATGGCGGGGAAAACCCACTGGACGGTCTATATCCTGCAAACCGGCTTCTCGTTTGCGGTGGCCATTTTCATTATTACTCAGGGCGTGCGCATGTTTGTCGCCGAACTCTCTGAAGCCTTTAACGGTATCTCCCAGCGTCTAATCCCAGGGGCGGTACTGGCCATCGACTGTGCGGCTATTTATAGCTTCGCGCCGAATGCCGTGGTCTGGGGCTTTATGTGGGGCACTATCGGTCAGCTGATCGCCGTCGGCATCCTTGTCGGCGTAGGTTCCTCCATTCTGATCATTCCGGGCTTTATCCCGATGTTCTTCTCTAACGCCACTATCGGCGTGTTTGCTAATCACTTTGGCGGCTGGCGTGCTGCGCTCAAGATTTGCTTGGTGATGGGAATGATTGAAATCTTCGGCTGCGTTTGGGCGGTGAAACTCACCGGTATGAGCGCCTGGATGGGCATGGCGGACTGGTCAATTCTGGCACCGCCGATGATGCAGGGCTTCGCCTCCATAGGGCTGATTTTTATGGCCGTCATTATTGTGATTGCACTGGCTTATATGTTTTTCGCAGGACGCTCATTGCGCGCTGAGGAAGACGCAGAAAAACAACTGGCAGAACAGTCTGCTTAATAAGGAGTTCCGATTATGACCGTACGTATTCTGGCTGTATGTGGTAATGGGCAAGGTAGCTCCATGATTATGAAAATGAAAGTGGACCAGTTTTTAACCCAGTCAAATATCGACCACACGGTGAACAGCTGCGCGGTGGGTGAATACAAAAGTGAACTGAGCGGCGCGGATATCATCATCGCCTCCACCCACATCGCCGGTGAGATTACCGTTACCGGCAATAAATACGTGGTGGGTGTACGTAACATGCTGTCGCCCGCTGACTTTGGTCCAAAGCTGCTGGAAGTGATCAACGCGCATTTCCCACAAGATGTGAAGTAAGGACGCCATATGAAATTACGAGATTCATTGGCGGACAATAACGCGATCCTATTACAGGCCGAGGCCAGCACCTGGCAGGAGGCGGTCAAGCTGGGCGTTGATCTGCTGGTTAAGGCTGATGTGGTTGAGCCGCGCTACTACCAGGCCATTCTGGATGGCGTTGCCCAACATGGTCCCTATTTTGTGATAGCGCCGGGTCTGGCGATGCCGCACGGGCGCCCAGAAGAAGGTGTGAAGAAAACCGGTTTTGCGCTGGTGACCCTGAAAACGCCGCTGGTCTTCAACCATGAAGATAACGACCCTGTCGATATCCTGATAACGATGGCGGCGGTTGACGCCAATACCCATCAAGAAGTGGGCATCATGCAGATCGTTAACCTGTTTGACGATGAAGCTAACTTCGACCGTTTACGTGCCTGCCGCACCGCGCAGGAAGTGCTGGATTTAATTGATAACGCCACCGCGGCGGCTGTTTAAAAGGAACACCAAAATGTCATTACCTATGTTGCAGGTTGCGCTGGATAACCAATCCATGTCTTCCGCGTATGAAACGACACGCCTGATTGCCGATGAAGTAGACATTATTGAAGTGGGTACCATTCTTTGCGTTGCCGAAGGCGTGCGTGCGGTTCGCGACCTGAAAGCGCTGTATCCGCATAAAATCGTGCTGGCAGACGCCAAAATCGCCGACGCGGGAAAAATTCTCTCCCGCATGTGTTTTGAAGCCAACGCGGATTGGGTGACAGTTATCTGCTGTGCAGATATCAATACCACCAAAGGTGCGCTGGACGTGGCGAAAGAGTTCAATGGCGACGTGCAGATTGAACTGACCGGCTACTGGACCTGGGAGCAAGCGCAGGAGTGGCGTGAAGCGGGCATTCAACAGGTGGTGTATCACCGCAGTCGCGATGCACAGGCAGCAGGTGTGGCGTGGGGGGACGCGGATATCAGCGCGATCAAACGTCTGTCTGATATGGGCTTTAAGGTCACGGTGACCGGTGGCCTGGCGCTGGAAGATCTGCCGCTGTTCAAAGGCATTCCGATTCACGTCTTTATCGCGGGTCGCAGCATTCGCGATGCCGCTTCCCCGGTTGAAGCCGCGCGTCAGTTTAAACGCTCTATTGCCCAGCTGTGGGGCTAAGGAGCAATTATGCTGTCGAAACAAATTCCGCTCGGCATCTACGAGAAAGCACTCCCCGCCGGAGAGTGCTGGATGGAGCGGCTACAGCTTGCGAAAACGCTGGGTTTTGACTTCGTTGAGATGTCAGTAGATGAAACCGACGCTCGCCTGGCGCGTCTCGACTGGAGCCGTGAGCAGCGTCTGACGTTGGTTAACGCCGTTGCCGAAACCGGCGTGCGGGTACCGTCGATGTGCCTGAGCGCCCATCGTCGCTTCCCGCTCGGCAGTGAAGATGACGTGGTACGTGCGCAGGGGCTGGAGATCATGCGTAAAGCGATCCAGTTCGCCCAGGACGTCGGCATTCGAGTCATCCAACTGGCGGGCTATGACGTTTACTATCAAGAAGCCAACAACGAGACGCGTCGGCGTTTTCGCGACGGGCTGAAAGAGAGCGTCGAGATGGCGAGCCGCGCACAGGTGACGCTGGCGATGGAGATCATGGATTACCCGCTGATGAACTCGATCAGCAAGGCGCTAGGCTACGCGCACTACCTGAATAACCCGTGGTTCCAGCTCTACCCAGACATCGGCAACCTGTCGGCGTGGGATAACGACGTACAGATGGAGCTACAGGCCGGAATCGGACACATCGTCGCCGTACACGTGAAAGACACTAAACCCGGCGTATTCAAGAACGTACCGTTTGGCGAGGGCGTTGTCGATTTCGAGCGTTGTTTTGAGACGCTCAAGCAGAGTGGCTATTGCGGACCCTATCTGATTGAGATGTGGAGTGAAACCACTGACGACCCGGCGGCGGAAGTGGCGAAAGCGCGTGACTGGGTGAAGGCCCGAATGGCAAGCGCAGGTCTGGTGGAGGCGGCGTAATGCAAAAACTCAAACAGCAGGTGTTCGAAGCCAATATGGATCTACCGCGCTATGGCCTCGTGACCTTTACCTGGGGCAACGTCAGCGCTATCGACCGTGAACGCGGGCAGGTGGTAATCAAGCCCAGCGGTGTCGCCTATACGCATATGACAGTAGACGATATGGTGGTGGTGGATATGTCAGGGAACGTGGTGGAGGGTGGCTATCGCCCTTCCTCTGATACCGCGACTCATCTGGCGCTGTATCAGCGTTATCCATCGCTTGGCGGCGTAGTGCATACCCACTCTACCCACGCCACAGCATGGGCGCAGGCGGGGCAGGCGATCCCGGCGCTGGGAACCACCCATGCGGATTACTTTTTTGGCGATATTCCCTGCACCAGGGCATTAACGGAAGAAGAAGTGCAGGGCGAATATGAGCTGAACACAGGAAAGGTGATCATAGAAACGCTAGCCGACGTTGAGCCGTTACATACGCCGGGCATTGTGGTCTATCAGCACGGCCCGTTTGCCTGGGGTAAAGATGCCGAGGATGCGGTGCATAATGCGGTGGTGATGGAGGAGGTGGCAAAGATGGCGTGGATTGCGCGCGGCATTAACCCCGGGCTTAACCCCATCGACGATTACCTGATGAATAAACACTTCATGCGTAAGCACGGTCCGAACGCCTATTACGGGCAGAAGTAAGAAAAATGCCCCGGAGCTAAATCTTTAAGGGGATGTTATCGGTCTGGCTTCGGCGGCGTTTTACTGCAAAAAAAAGCCCCCAATCAAGGGGGCAAGTCAAACTGTGGCAATGTTCTCGTTGGTTATTTCTGGGTAGCTAGCGATAAATATCCGCGCTGGCGTGCATATTTCCGTTACTTCCGGGTTCCCTGGTGAGGATCACGTGGTAGTAGGTGGCGCCTTGCGCATCTGTTTCTTCATTCAGGGCCTGATTTGCTTCACTTTCAGTGGCGAAGTTATGGTTTATGTAAATCACGCCTAAGCTCTGCACATCATCCATATTCCTGGCCTGACGGTGGGTAATTTCAATGGCTGCCATTGCATTTGCACTGAGCAATAGCACGGCCAAAAGGGTCAACACACGGGTTCGCATAGGTACCTCCTCGACCGCGGTCTCTGGTTAGCGCTCTCCTGTGAGTGGATAACTTCTGATTTAATTTTAACCACAACCGACAGAGTCGATAGCGACCATTTCTGATGCAGTTGTTCAAAAAATTACCGCATAGCCGTCTTTTCTTTAATTAACAATCAACTGATACCTTCCGCTACGGTTAAAAAATTCCTGTTTCCCCGGCATAAGCTCTTACCAAATGGTCAATTTAACCGGAAGGGTACGCCGTTTATAGTGAGCTGAAAAAGAATATAACTTCATGATTATAAGGCAAAAGCTTATGGATACTTCATTCATGGATTTCAGCTACTTCGTGATTATGTTTATGGTTGCGCTGGTGGCGGGTTTTATTAATGTGGTTTCAGGGGGCGGTGGGTTTCTTTCAATTGGCGCATTGTTGATCTCCGGTTTACCGCCGGCCAATGCGCTGGCGACCAATAAAATTCAGGCTCTGGGTAGTTCACTCACCTCTGGGATTTACTTTTTTCGCCGGGGGCATATCAACGTGCAGGAACACAAGTATGTGTTCTTATCTGCCTTTATCGGTTCCGCGCTGGGTACCACACTGATTCAGTTCATTGAGCCGGACCTGCTAAAAAAGCTGCTGCCGGTGCTGATAATTACCGTCGCCATCTACTTTATTTTTGCCCCTAACCTGAGCGAACCAAAAAGAAAGCAGCAGGTATCGCTGTTTCTCTTTTCACTTATCGGCGGTGGGTGCGTAGGTTTTTATGACGGTTTTCTCGGCGCAGGGGCCGGTTCCTTGTATACGCTCTGCTATATCACGTTATGGGGATACAGCATCGATAAGGCGCAAATTCACTCCAACTTTATTAACCTGGCGTCGAACATCGCCTCGATTCTGTTCTTCATTTTCGGCGGTAAAATGATCTGGTCGCTGGGACTGGTGATGTTCGTTGGGCAATCTCTCGGTGCGCGTCTTGGAGCCTCGGTGGTACTGACGCGTGGGAAGAAAGTCATCCGACCGATGATTGTGATTGTCTCGATTTGCATCAGTGTCAAAATGCTGGTGGATATGTATTAATGACGGTTTGATAAATATTCATACAATCACCTTGAGTTTACCTGCTACCGCCAGTATTATGACGCGTCATTTTTCAGCCGACCTTTAACACGTTCCTTGCCTCCATGGGCCTCGGCTGACCCAGACAGGAGGCTGAATAATCCGTAAGGAGCAATTCGATGCGTCATTACGAAATCGTTTTTATGGTCCATCCTGACCAGAGCGAACAGGTTCCGGGTATGATCGAACGCTACACTGGTGCAATCACTGCAGCAGAAGGCACGATCCACCGTCTGGAAGACTGGGGCCGCCGTCAGCTGGCTTACCCGATCAACAAACTGCACAAAGCTCACTACGTTCTGCTGAACGTTGAAGCGCCGCAGGAAGTTATCGATGAGCTGGAAACAAACTTCCGCTTCAACGATGCCGTTATCCGTAGCATGGTAATGCGTACTAAGCACGCTGTTACCGAAGCATCTCCGATGGTTAAAGCGAAAGACGAGCGTCGTGAACGTCGCGATGATTTCGCTAACGAAACCGCAGATGATGCTGAAGCTGGGGATTCTGAAGAGTAATTTCTGATGACCAACCGTTTGGTGTTATCTGGCACAGTGTGCAGGACGCCGCTTCGCAAGGTCAGCCCATCAGGAATTCCTCATTGCCAGTTCGTGCTTGAGCATCGTTCTGTGCAGGAGGAAGCCGGTTTCCACCGGCAGGCGTGGTGCCAAATGCCCGTTATTATTAGCGGACACGAAAACCAGGCCATTACTCACAGTATAACGGTCGGTAGCGCAGTAACTGTTCAGGGGTTCATTTCTTGCCACAAGGCAAAGAACGGCCTGAGCAAAATGGTTCTGCATGCCGAGCAGATTGAATTGATAGATTCTGGAGACTAGCCATATGGCACGTTATTTCCGTCGTCGCAAGTTCTGCCGTTTCACCGCGGAAGGCGTTGTTGAGATTGATTACAAAGACATCGCAACGTTGAAAAACTACATTACCGAAAGCGGTAAAATTGTCCCGAGCCGTATCACCGGTACTCGTGCAAAATACCAGCGTCAGCTGGCTCGCTGCATCAAGCGCGCTCGCTACCTGTCCCTGCTGCCGTATACCGATCGTCATCAGTAATCGGCCGCTGTCTATTAACGACTTTAAGAGGATAAGGTAATGCAAGTTATTCTGCTTGATAAAGTAGCAAACCTGGGTAGCCTGGGTGATCAGGTTAACGTTAAAGCGGGCTACGCTCGTAACTTCCTGGTACCACAGGGTAAAGCTGTTCCTGCTACCAAGAAAAACGTTGAATTCTTCGAAGCACGTCGCGCTGAACTGGAAGCCAAACTGGCTGACGTTCTGTCTGCTGCTGAAGCTCGCGCTGAGAAAATCAATGCACTGGAAACCGTAACCATCGCGTCTAAAGCAGGCGACGAAGGTAAACTGTTCGGTTCCATCGGTACTCGCGACATCGCTGACGCTGTAACTGCAGCTGGCGTTGAAGTAGCTAAGAGCGAAGTTCGTCTGCCGAACGGCGTTCTGCGTACCACTGGCGAGCACGAAGTGAGCTTCCAGGTTCACAGCGAAGTGTTTGCTAAGCTGACTGTAAACGTAGTTGCAGAATAAGTTTTTATTCTAAAAACCGCGTAAAAGCGCCGGCCTTGTGCCGGCGTTTTGCTTTTCTGCCCTCCTGTTTTTCGCTCTGGCTATTCTTTATCCTTTTCGCGATAATCATAAAAATAAAACACAATTTCAAAGTGGTGATGGCATGGACACAACGCACCAACCTCTGTTCGCGCGTAAAAACGTGGTCTACCTGAGCGCGGCATTTTGCTGCCTGCTGTGGGGGAGCGCCTATCCGGCGATTAAAAGCGGATATGAGATTTTCCAGATTGCCACCGATGATATTCCGTCAAAGATTGTTTTTGCCGGATACCGATTTTTGTTTGCGGGGTTATTGCTGCTACTGCTGGCGATGGCGCAGCGCAAACCCATTGGCAGGTTAAGTCCGCGTCAATTTGGTCAGCTTACGCTGCTGGGGCTGACGCAAACCTCGCTGCAATACATCTTCTTCTATATTGGTCTGGCCTTCACCACGGGTGTGAAAGGCTCAATCATGAACGCCACCGGAACGTTCTTTAGTGTGCTGCTGGCCCACTTTATCTATCAGAACGACAAGCTGAGCTACAACAAAGCGTTGGGCTGCATTCTGGGCTTTGCTGGCGTGATGGTGGTGAATTTTAACAGTGGGCTGATGGATTTTAGCTTTACCCTGTTAGGAGACGGTTCAGTGGTATTGGCGGCCTTTATTCTCTCTGCCGCTACGCTGTACGGAAAACGTATTTCGCAGACGGTTGACCCGACGGTAATGACGGGGTATCAGCTGGGGATGGGCGGTCTGGCTCTGGTTATCGGTGGCTACGCTTTTGGCGGAACACTTACCGTCCACGGCTCTGCATCGGTGGCGATTCTGGGCTACCTGACGCTGCTCTCCTCAGTGGCGTTCGCACTGTGGAGTATTCTGCTCAAATACAACCGCGTGGGAATGATCGCGCCGTTTAACTTCCTGATCCCGGTCTCTGGTGCGGTGCTGTCGTCGATTTTTCTTGGTGAGAACATTCTCGAATGGAAATACGCAGTGGCGCTGGTGCTGGTCTGTTCGGGGATTTGGTGGGTGAATAAGGTGAAGCGGTAACGCCTGATGGCACTACCGCTTATCAGGCCTACAATCGCGGGAGCCGTAGGCCGGGTAAGGCGAAGTCGCCACCCGGCAATCAGTACATTTAACGTGCGCGAATAAAGCTGCCGTTAGGCTGGCGGGTAAACAGCACCTGCTGGCCGTTGCCGGTATCGATGGTTAACCCCGTGACCACGCCATTGGCATTCTGCCTGATTTGTATCATCTGACCGTCTTTCAGGTTGCTCAGCGGTTTTCCGGTACCTTCAACCTGCGCCATGGCATACACATCGGTCGGTGGAAGATTATGGTCACGGAACACCTGGGCGAGCGTTTTTCCGGAGTCTACACGGTAGGTACGCCATTGTTGGTCAATCCCGCTATCGGGCTGAAAAGGCTGCGTCTGAGGCTGGGACTGCTGGGCTTGCGGCTGCGCATCGGGATCGCCTTCCTGGATGGGTTCCGGTGCGACCGGTGCCATCTGACCCGGATCGTTTTGCGGGGCGACCAGCTGCGCCTGCAGCTGAGCTTCAGTGGGTGGCTGCGATTGCGACTGGAGATCCAACTGGGCATCACGTGTGACCGCAGGAGTATCGCTGGTATCGTTGGAAGGGAGCAGGAAACCTATCACCAGCACGATAGCGGCAGCAATAATGCCGCGGCGATGCATAGGCGGTAGCGGGTCCATAATGCGAAAATTGTCCGGTGCATGCCAGATTTTCGCCAGGGTTGGTTTTAATTCAAAGCGCCCGGGCATGGCTTTCCTCCTGCTCCGCGTCTCGTTCCTGAATCATAGAGTATAGATGCCTGATTCTATGATATTTGCCTTCATGCCCGCTTTCGTGACGTCAACGCGGGATATTCCTATTGTTTATGTTTCCTCGCGATTTGTCATCTGTTCCCGAGACAAAGTTTTACCGGATGCGGCATGGCTGCTATGCTGCCCGCTACTTTACCTCCGATGAAAGGAAATATGATGGCCACCCCGACTTTTGACACTATCGAAGCGCAAGCAAGCTACGGCATTGGTTTGCAGGTAGGACAGCAGCTGAGCGAATCCGGTCTGGAAGGGCTGTTGCCTGAAGCGCTGGTTGCGGGTATTGCTGACGCGCTGGAAGGCAAACATCCAGCTGTGCCGGTTGACGTTGTGCACCGTGCGCTGCGTGAAATCCACGAACGTGCTGATGCGGTCCGTCGTGAGCGTTTCCAGTCTATGGCTGCTGATGGCGTCAAATATCTGGAAGAAAACCGTGAGAAAGACGGTGTAAACAGCACTGAATCCGGTCTGCAGTTCCGCGTTCTGACGCAGGGCGAAGGGGCTATTCCGGCACGTACCGACCGTGTACGCGTGCACTACACCGGTAAGCTGATCGACGGTACCGTGTTCGACAGCTCCGTTGCCCGTGGTGAACCGGCTGAATTCCCGGTTAACGGCGTTATCCCTGGCTGGATTGAAGCGCTGACCCTGATGCCGGTGGGTTCCAAATGGGAGCTGACTATCCCTCAGGAACTGGCCTACGGTGAGCGTGGCGCGGGTGCGTCCATTCCTCCGTTCAGCACGCTGGTATTCGACGTTGAGCTGCTTGAAATCCTGTAAGCAGTGACTTCTGTTCCCCTCAGCCTTGGGGGGAGCAGAAAAATAGCGTGAAAAGCTATAGTTATACCGATGTCGATATTTTATCTTGCAAATAGCGCGCTTGCGCGTATTTTTGTGAGCTGATTCGCGCTATCAGAGTGATATGACACTCACTTTAAACATAAAATTAACATTATATCTAAATCTTAGTATTCATCCCGCCAATTCTTACCTAATATCGATGAGTCCTGATAACGGGATCGTCGTATCATAGACACACCAAAGGCCGTAGAGCCTGAACAACACAGACAGGTACAGGAAGAAAAAAACATGGTAGATCAGGTAAAAGTCGTTGCCGACGAAGAGGCTTCGTCTGAACAGTCGCTGCGGCGCAATCTCACAAACCGTCATATTCAACTTATTGCCATTGGTGGCGCTATCGGTACCGGCCTGTTTATGGGCTCCGGGAAAACCATCAGCCTCGCCGGGCCGTCGATCATCTTTGTTTATATGATCATCGGTTTTATGCTGTTTTTCGTGATGCGCGCAATGGGAGAATTGCTGCTCTCGAATCTCGAATACAAATCTTTTAGTGATTTCGCCTCTGACCTGCTCGGGCCGTGGGCTGGGTATTTTACCGGCTGGACCTACTGGTTTTGCTGGGTCGTGACCGGGATGGCGGACGTCGTTGCCATTACCGCGTATGCGCAATTCTGGTTCCCTGGGCTATCCGACTGGGTGGCATCGCTGGCGGTAATCATTCTGCTGCTGGTCCTCAACCTCGCCACGGTGAAAATGTTTGGTGAGATGGAATTCTGGTTTGCGATGATCAAAATTGTCGCCATCGTCGGCCTGATCGTGGTTGGTCTGGTGATGGTACTGACGCACTTCCAGTCACCTACTGGTGTTCAGGCATCGTTCACCCACCTGTGGAATGACGGTGGCTGGTTCCCGAAAGGTCTGAGCGGCTTCTTTGCGGGCTTCCAGATTGCGGTGTTTGCGTTCGTGGGTATTGAATTGGTCGGGACGACAGCGGCGGAAACCAAAGATCCGGAGAAATCCCTGCCGCGTGCGATTAACTCGATTCCAATCCGTATCATCATGTTCTACGTGTTCGCGCTGATTGTGATTATGTCTGTCACCCCGTGGGGCTCGGTGGTTCCAACCAAGAGCCCGTTTGTCGAACTGTTCGTGCTGGTCGGCTTGCCGGCGGCGGCGAGCCTGATTAACTTTGTGGTTCTGACGTCTGCGGCGTCTTCTGCGAACAGCGGTGTGTTCTCGACTAGCCGTATGTTGTTCGGTCTGGCGCAGGAAGGCGTGGCACCGAAAGCGTTCGCCAAGCTGTCCAAACGTGCTGTTCCGGCGAAAGGCTTAACCTTCTCCTGTATCTGCCTGCTGGGCGGTGTGGTGATGCTGTACGTTAATCCGAGCGTGATCGGTGCGTTCACCATGATCACCACCGTATCGGCGATTCTGTTCATGTTTGTCTGGACCATCATTCTTTGCTCGTACCTGGTGTACCGCAAACAGCGTCCGCAGCTGCATGAGAAGTCGATTTACAAAATGCCGTGGGGCAAGGTGATGTGCTGGGTGTGCATGGCGTTCTTCGTGTTCGTGCTGGTACTGCTGACGCTGGAAGAAGATACCCGTCAGGCGCTGATCGTCACGCCGCTGTGGTTCATTGCGCTGGGGCTGGGCTGGTTGTTTATCGGTAAGAAACGTATGGCAGGTGTACGTTAATAAAAAAAGAGCCGCGACGCGGCTCTAATGCTTCATCAATCAGGGCGCTCTCAGGCGCCCTTTTTATTCACCAGCGAGGGCACGCGGGAACAACACATTGTTTTCCAGACTGATGTGTTCCATCAGGTCGTCGATCAGTTCGTTAATGCCGTTATACATGGCTTTCCAGGTGGTGCAGGCTTCCGGCGGCGGCGTCACGTTTTGGGTGATGTGCTTGATCACTTCGACCAGCTCACCGGCGTCGTCATGCTCGCTTTCCATTACGCTGATTGGCCCCATTGCCTGGCTACCCATTCCCTGTTTGATCATCGGGAACAGGATCTGCTCTTCTTTCATCATGTGGCTGGACAGCTCGTCATGCAGCATGGTCAGGTTTTTCGCCAGACCGCGTGGTACGTTTGGCTTGTCTGCGTGCACGCGTTCAACTTTGGTGGCCTGCAGGATCAGTTCCGGCAGCTGTTCGCGGTGGCGGTCATGATAACGAACGACGATATGGTCGATAATTTCTGCCAGTGCCACGCTGCGCCAGTCTTTTTCCAACGGTTGCTCAGCCAGTTTTGCCAGTTCGGCTTCGATAGCCTCGACATCCAGCTCTTTACGTGCGGCAGCGCGTGCCAGCGTTTGCTTACCGCCGCAGCAGTAATCCATATCGTACTTACGAAACAGTGCCGAAGCGCGAGGAATAGAGAGCGCCAGTTCACCTAAAGGTTGATCGCGATAAGACATAGCCGTTACCTCATTCTCAATAATATAAGATGTATTTTAAATGCAACTTATAGCGAAGGATATACCCCTTTCGGGGTGGTGGGATTTGTGATGGCTGTCACGAAAATTTCTTATACCGTTAACCTGCTGAATCTTATTGAAAAGGCGCAAAACGGCGAAAAAAGCCGCGTCAGAAGATTAAATAAGCGGGCGCGGCTGCCGATAGTTAGACCTCAGACAATACCTGCATAATAAAAAGGCAACAGATGTTCAAACGAATCAAAGTGATAACCTTACTTATCACCGTGTTACTTTCCCTGGGCGCGATGCAGCTCATCTCCGCAGGCGTTTTTATTGGCGCACTCAACAACGATAAGCAAAATTTTAACGTGTCTCAGCTTTCCAGCCAGAATGTGGCCGAGTTTACCGATGCGTGGATTAGCCTGAACCAGGCGCGCGTCACGCTCAACCGGGGCATGCTGCGTCTGCAGGGCACGATGGCCAGCGAGGTGAACGGCGGGCAGCTAACAGAGCTGGTAAGCACGGCAAATCGCCTGCTGGCAGAAGCGAAAGAGCATTACGATAAATACTATGCGTTGCCGGAAACGCCGGGTTTGGATGAACATCTGGCTGATCGACTGGAAGAGCAGTACGGCATTTATTCGACCACGCTTGCCAAAATGAACGCGCTGCTGGCGGAAGGCAAACTGGAAGAGATGTTCAAACAGAATGCTGAACAAAAGCAGACGGCAATGCAGGGTGTGTATCAGGAATGGCGTGCGGCACAATCCGCGCTGGCCAATGCGGGCGTGCAGGATAACGAGAATGACTACCAGAAAATTATCTGGTTGCTGTCTGCCGTCATGCTGATTGTGGTCACGGTGATTGTCGTTAGCTGGATAGCCATGCAGCGCGTACTGTTGAAGCCACTGCGCGAGGTGATGGAACATATTCGCCATATTGCCGCAGGTGACCTGACCCACAGCATCAGTGCTGACGGCAGCAATGAAATGGCGCTGCTGGCACGTAACGTCCGCGATATGCAGCAGTCGCTGGCGAACACGGTTAGCGTGGTGCGTGACGGGGCCGATACCATTTACACCGGGGCGGGTGAAATCGCCGCGGGCAGTAACGATCTCTCCTCGCGTACCGAACAGCAGGCCGCATCGCTGGAGGAAACGGCAGCCAGCATGGAACAGCTCACCGCTACCGTGAGACAGAATGCGGATAATGCACGACAGGCGACTAGCCTTGCAAAAAATGCCTCGCAGACGGCGCAAAAAGGCGGCACGGTGGTTGATGGCGTGGTGCGTACCATGGATGAAATTGCCACCAGTTCCAGCAAAATCGCGCAAATTACCACTGTTATTGACGGTATTGCCTTCCAGACCAATATTCTGGCGCTGAACGCGGCGGTAGAAGCCGCACGGGCCGGTGAACAGGGGCGTGGTTTTGCGGTAGTAGCAGGAGAAGTGCGCACTCTGGCGCAGCGCAGCGCGCAGGCGGCGAAAGAGATTAAGGCCCTGATTGATGATTCTGGTCATCGGGTCAACGCCGGTACCGCACTGGTGCATGAGGCGGGTGAAACAATGGCGGAGATCGTCAGCGCCGTCACCCGCGTGACCGATATCATGGGTGAGATTGCTTCGGCCTCTGATGAGCAGAGTCGGGGAATCGATCAGGTTGGTCAGGCCGTTGCCGAGATGGATCGCGTGACGCAGCAAAACGCCTCGCTGGTGGAAGAATCCGCGTCAGCGGCGGCGGCGCTCGAAGAACAGGCGGCACGCCTGAATCAGACCGTTGCGGTGTTTAAAGTGTCGCGCCGGATGGCGGCGTAAACGCCTTATCCGGCCTACAAGGAATTATCGCGTAGGCCGGATAAGCGCAGCGCCATTCGGCACATTATGATTGTGGAACCACGACGACGCTCGGTTTCTCCGGCTTGGCTCTGACGGCCACCACCACACCGATAACCAATAACGCGATGCCGCTAATCGTCAGCGCCGACGGCATTTCATGGCGCAAGATAAAGGTATACAGCAGTCCCGCCAGCGTCTCGAATACAATCAACGGCCCGAGGATCACCGTTGGCAGCTTTTGGCTGGCGATGTTCCAGCACAATGCCCCCACCCACGAACACAGCACCGCAATGGCGACCATCAGGCTGATAAATACGCCTGGACGCGGGCCGAAGGGCAGGGAGAAGTCCGGCGTTTGCCCGTTCAGCCACAGGCAGGCCGCAATGTAACCGAGCAGAGAAACGGGCAGCGTCACCAGTGCCTGGGCGGTGGCCCACATCATCGGATGCTTATCGGGGTTTTCACGCAGCCAGCGGGCATTACGCAGCGCATACCATGCCCAGCACACCACGGAAATCAGTGCCAGGGCGATACCCGACCCGTAGCGCCAGCCGCTAAAATCAGGTAACCCCTGATTCAACTCAGAAATATTCACGCACAGCAGGCCAATGCCGATCAGCACCAGCGCTGGGGCCAAGCGCCACCAGGATAATTTACCGTCACGCTGGCTATAGAGCAGATTGGCGAAGACCGGGATCACTACCGGTAGCGTGCCGATGATCATCGTCGAGACCGGCGCACCGGTGCGCTGAATGGCGCTGGCCAGACAAACATAATAAATCAGGTTGCCCATCATCGTCAGAGCCAGCGCGGTTCTCCAGTCATTGCGCGATAGCTGACGCAGACGTCCGCGACCCAGCCAGGCCAGCGGCAGGGCAATCAGCCCCAGCGCCAGGTAGCGTCCCATCGACTGTAATACCGCCGGGTATTCCGGCACGATCAACGGCCCGACAAAAATCAGCCCCCACATCAACCCCGCCAGCAGGGCGTACAACACACCGCTAATCATTTTGACATCCACATCATTGAACATTGCGCCGAGTGTAGGCAGGGAAAACACCGCTGTATTGTATGAGATTGCGCATTAGCGCGAATAAACCTGCTTCTGATAACGCACAGGCGTAATACCGTAGCGATGGGTAAACGCGCGGGTGAGGTGCGACTGGTCGGTCAGGCCGGTTGCCGCAGCAACGTCGGCGGCGGGCATACCGCGCGTGAGAAAATCTTTGGCGCGCCACAGGCGAACAGCCATGAGCATCTGATGCGGGGTGACGTGAAAGTGCAGTTTGAACTGGCGCTGAAAATGCCAGGGGCTGAGCGCAGCCACGCGAGCCAGTTCGTCGAGCGTAACCGGGTGCATGTAGTTATCATGCAGATATTCGCGCACGCGATCAAAGCGATGCGCGCCTTCCCGCGGCACCGGCGCATGACGAGCCAGTGGCTGGAAGGTGTCGATCAGATCGAGCAGCAATCCTTTTTGTGCCAGCGGATCCTCGGTGTTCCACATCCCGTGGATCAGCGAACAGATCTGGCGTGAACGGTGGGGATCGTGGCGCGTCACATCATGGAACCACCAGTGGCGGATCCCGGTGACCTCTTGCAGAAGAGAGGGCTCGAGATAAATCATCCGGTAGCGCCAGCCGTCGGCGGTTTCAGCCTCGCCGGTGTGCAGCTCATCGGGATTCATGGTCACGACGGAATGGGCCGGTGCCACGTACTGGGTGCCACGATAGCGAAAACGCTCGGCGCCGGCTTCGATCGCGCCAATGCCAAACGCTTCGTGGGTATGAGGCTCAAACGCATAACGCGAGATATGCGCATGATATAGCTCAACGCCCGGTATCTGCGCCAGATGGCGAAAACGGGCGCTGTCTTTCTCATCAATAAACTGCTCAGGTACACCCTGCACGTTATCTCTCCCCACACATCGTCTTATCATTATCAGAGAGGATGCGCGGGGATGCCACCGTAATTAACCAAATTTTAACAGTTATACGATGCCGCTGACGCTCTCCGCCAGCGATGTGGTCGGGCGTTTAATCAGTGTGCTCAGCGTATGGCTGTCGTCAAACAGTCCACCTTTTGAGGCACCGATATCAGAGTCGGCCAACATTTCTGCCAGTCCGGCAGGCAGGCCAAACCCTTTCAGCGCGGCGGCAAAATCGGCCTCGCTAAGGTTCTGATACACCACTTTTTTGCCGCTCTGTTGAGCCAGTTCGGCGGCCAACTGGCTCAGCGTCCAGCCTTCATCTCCCGCCAGCTCGTAGATTTTCCCGGCATGGCCTTCTTCACTGATGACGCGCGCGGCGGCAGCAGCGTAGTCCGCGCGGGTGGCGGCGGCGATTTTGCCGTCTCCGGCGGCACCAATAAACACGCCGTGCTCGAGGGCGGCGGGGGCGCTGGCGAGATAGTTTTCGCTGTACCAGCCGTTACGCAGCAGCGCGTAATCGAGGCCGGATTCTGCCAGCATCTTCTCGGTTGCCAGGTGTTCATCTGCCAGCCCCAGCGGGGAGGTGTCGGCATGCAGCAGGCTGGTGTAGGCGATGAATTTCACTCGTGCAGATTTCGCCGCATTGATCACGTTGCGGTGCTGTGGGGTACGCTGTCCGACTTCGCTTGAGGAGATCAGCAGCAGTTTGTCGATGCCTTGCAACGCGGTGGTAAAGGCGGCTTCGTCGGTGTAATCCGCCTGGCGGACGGTAATACCCTGCAGGCTGAGGGTAGCGGCTTTCGCTGGGTTACGCACAATCGCCACAATCTGGCTGGCGGGAACGGTTTTCAGCAGGTTTTCAATAACGTGTTGGCCCAGTTGGCCAGTGGCGCCGGTAATCGCAATCATGAGGAACTCCAGGTTTTTGTCTTGTGTTGACTCACGCTAACACCTAAACTTACTTTTAGTAAGTACGCACAAAAAGGTAAGTATGAAAATGACAGATTCGACGCTTTCTCAGCAACTGCGCGACGGCAACTTATTTGCTGAACAGTGTCCTTCCCGCGAGGTGTTAAAACACGTTACCAGCCGTTGGGGAGTATTGATTCTGGTGGCGCTGCGCGACGGCACGCACCGTTTTAGCGATCTGCGCCGTAAGATGGGCGGTGTCAGTGAAAAGATGCTGGCGCAATCCTTACAGGCGCTGGAGCAGGACGGGTTTATCAACCGGGTATCGTATCCGGTGGTACCGCCGCACGTGGAATACAGTCTGACGCCGTTGGGTGAGCAGGTGAGTGATAAAGTTGCCGCACTGGCGGACTGGATAGAAATGAATTTACCGCAGGTTTTGGCGCAGCGGATCACGGGGTGAACGATGTGCCGGATGGCGCTGCGCTTATCCGGCCTACAAGTCGGCTTCATGCGTAGGCCGGATAAGACGCTATTGTGTCGCATCCGGCACTAAAATTACTTACTCAAATCCAGCTGATAAATCGCAAAACCGATATCGTCGGTGGCGACTTTTTGCAGCGGATACTGTCCTTTTTCTTTGATAAACGTGGCGGCTTTATCGGACGGCGAGGTTTCAAAACGAATATCCAGCTTCGTCTCACTGTGGATCGGCGCCAGACGCCAGTTATTATCCGCCGCCGGGTGAATTTCACCGGCACGCTTCGTCTCGGCCCCTATCCACGCGGCCAGCACCGAGCGGTTTTCATCCGGTGAGGCAAAGGCGATATGGCTGTCGCCGGTACCGGCAAACTTACCGCCGTAGGCGCGATAGTTATTGGTTGCTACCAGGAAGGTAGCGTCCGGGTCGATAGGTTTACCGTTAAAGGTCAGATGCTTAATACGCTCTGCCTGCGGGTTGACCGTCTGGCATTCGCCGTCGTAGCGGGCGGGTTGTGACACATCAATCTGATAGTCTACGCCGTCGATCACGTCGAAGTTATAGGTACGAAAGCCATCCCAGTTGATCAGCGACTGCGGTTTGCTGCTGTGAATATCAATCTGATTAAACTGTCCTGCGGAACATTCCAGCCACTCTTTCACCTCTTTACCTCTGGCTTTTACCACTACCAGCGTGTTGGGATAGAGGTACAGATCGGCGGCGTTGCGGAAGGTGAGCTGGCCTTTTTCCACCTCAACAAAGCTGGCCGGATCGTTCTTACGGCCGCCCACTTTAAACGGTGCGGCGGCGGAAAGTACCGGCAGTTTCGCCAGATCCGGATCGCCCTGAATAAAGCGTTCAACGTAAGCTTTTTGCGCGTTGTTCACCACCTGCACGGTTGGATCGTCCTGCACCAGTGCCAGATAGCTGTACATGTTATCGGCCGATTTACCGATTGGTTTGCTGACGAATTCGCGCGTGGCGTCATGGTCGGCTTTCAGGATCTCAACGATTTTCGTGTCTTCAGCGGCCAGGGATTTTTTTGCCGCCGCATCATAAATCGGGCGGGCTTCAGCTTTCGCCTGGGTGACCTGCCATTTCCCGCTGTCGTTATTCAGCACCAAATCCACCACGCCCAGATGATCGCCCCACATGCCTGGCATTACTGCCGGAACGCCGTTCAGGGTACCTTTAGCGATATCTGCGCCTTTGATGTTGGCAAAGTCTTTCCCCGGGAACACGGCGTGAGCATGACCAAACATGATGGCATCAACACCCGGTACTTCGCTGAGGTAATAAACCGAGTTCTCCGCCATAGCCTGATACGGGTCGGCAGAAAGGCCCGAGTGAGCCACCACGACGACCACATCCGCGCCCTTGGCCCGCATTTCCGGTACGTATTGACGTGCGGTTTCGGTGATGTCATTCACTGTCACTTTGCCGCTGAGATTGGCTTTATCCCAGGTCATGATTTGCGGTGGCACAAAACCGATGTAGCCAATTTTCAGCGTCTGCTTGTGACCCTCTTTGTCGACCACCTCGGTGTCTTTAATCAAATAAGGGGTAAAAAGCGGTTTTTTGGTTTTAACGTCGATGATATTGGCGTTAACGTAAGGGAACTTCGCGCCTGCGAGCGCCTTATGCAGATACTCCAGACCGTAGTTAAATTCATGGTTGCCGAGGTTGCCGACCGCGTAATCCAGCGTATTCAGCGCTTTATAAACCGGGTGCGTTTCGCCGGCTTTCAGCCCTTTCGCCGCCATGTAATCTCCTAGCGGGCTGCCCTGAATCAGATCGCCGTTATCGACCAGTACGCTGTTTTTGACTTCATTTCTGGCGGCATTGATCAGACTTGCCGTACGTACCAGACCGAATTTTTCCGTTGGCGTATCTTTGTAATAATCGAAATCCATCATATTGCTATGCAAATCAGTGGTTTCCATTATGCGCAGATCGACGGTTGAGGCATTCACGCTGGCCGCTATCAGCGTGGCCAGAAGCGTTGCACTAAACTTAATCATCAGGGGGCATCCTTTTTAGAACCAGGCCACAAAAGAAAATGTATATACAGCTTATTGCTTACAGAAGTGTGAATCATGCCATGAATAGAGCGTTTAAAACCGCAGGCGCTATCACAGTTGGCGGATCCTCTGACGATCGGGTATAAGTAAAACAACGAGTTAACACCGCTGCTATAAATGAGGTGGAGAATGCTAGAACATGTATGCCAGCTTGCACGGAACGCGGGCGATGCCATTATGCAGGTCTACGATGGAATCAAACCGATAGAAATCACCAGCAAGCAGGATGATTCTCCGGTCACGGCGGCGGATATTGCCGCGCACACGGTGATCCTTGCAGGATTACAGGCGCTGACGCCAGATATTCCGGTGTTGTCAGAAGAGGACCCGCCGGGCTGGGATATCCGCCAGCACTGGCAGCGTTACTGGCTGGTTGATCCGTTGGATGGTACCAAGGAGTTCATCAAACGTAACGGTGAGTTCACCGTTAATATCGCGCTGATCGAGAAAGGAAAACCGGTACTGGGCGTGGTATATGCCCCGGTAATGAAGGTGATGTACAGCGCGGCCGAAGGTAAAGCCTGGAAAGAAGAGTGCGGCGTGCATAAACAAATCCAGGTGCGCGACGCGCGTCCACCGCTGGTGGTGATAAGCCGTTCGCATGCCGACAACGAGCTAAAAGAGTATCTGCAACAGCTCGGTGAGCACCAGACCACGTCGATTGGCTCATCGCTGAAGTTCTGCCTGGTGGCAGAAGGGCAGGCACAGCTGTACCCGCGTTTTGGGCCGACCAACGTCTGGGACACCGCAGCAGGCCACGCCGTTGCCGCGGCAGCCGGAGCGCACGTTCACGACTGGCAGGGTAAACCGTTGGATTACACCCCGCGTGAATCGTTCCTTAACCCCGGCTTCCGGGTCTCTATTTACTGAGCAATTTGTGCAGCAGGGCGATAACCTGCTGCACCTCTTCTTGCGTTAACGCCCCGTCTTTCGCCCACTGAACGCGACCGTCTTTGTCGAGGACCGCGATGGCTGAGCTCTCTTCGTCCAGTTGCCAGGTTTTACGCGCGATGCCGTTGCTGTCGACAATAAACTGTGACCACGGGTAAAGCTTCTTGTTGCTCTCAAGGCTGCTGCGTACAAACATGCCGGAGCCGGGAATGGCATCATCCGTGTTAACGATGGTGGTGGTCTGATACTTATCGTGTGGCAGATTCGCCGCTTTGATGGCCTCAATCAATGTGGCGTTTTTCTCTTTTGCCGAGGTGCGTCCGGCGATGTGTTGCACAATGCGAACTTTCCCCGGCAACTGCGCGCTATTCCAGCTTTTGTAGCTAAACTTATCGTTATCAAGAATCAGTTCGCCGCGATCGGCGATCCCGACCGGCGGCACGCGCTGGTTGGTTTCAAATTTATGGGCAGAGGCCATCATCGGCAGCAACAGGCACGACAGTGCCAGCAGTTTTTGTAAGGTCATGGTGTTTCCTTCTTTCTTATTTTGCAGGTGATCCGACCACTTGGGTGTGGAGTTTAAGCATATGTGCGATTGATGCTTTTTCCCGCAAGCGCAATGCCAGTTTGCGGACGAGCGCACAAATCCTGTGAAAAATGAAGGCTTATACTGAGGACAGCGAAACGTTGAAAAGATAATTCTGAATAATTGTAACCTGAAGGTAAATAAACTTATACACGCTGGAAACAACGTAGAGATAGTCTATAGTCATATGGCATTAAAATTTGCGCCTGAGGATTGTCGGACCGATTGTGGTACCGCAAAGGCGTAATGCTCAGCAGGAGACAACAATGAAAATTTTCCAACGGTACAACCCGCTGCAGGTGGCGAAGTACGTGAAGATCCTGTTTCGTGGACGGTTATATATCAAGGACGTAGGCGCTTTTGAATTTGATAAGGGTAAGATTCTTATCCCAAAAGTGAAGGACAAACTGCATTTTTCTGTTATGTCCGAAGTTAACCGTCAGGTCTTGCGTCTGCAAACTGAGATGGCTTGATCAAAGTGCTATGCGGTAGTTTAAGTAGTCTATAAAAAACGGCTCCTGTAACAGGAGCCGTTGATGTTTTCAGGTCGGCAAACTTATGCCGCGCCGTCTTCTTTCGCATCCGGCAGCTTTGGCACCAGAACGGTGGGTTTGCTGTCCAGACGCGTCACCAGCAGCTGATCGATCTTGTAGTTATCGATGTCCACCACTTCGAATTTATAGCCTGAGTACTTCACTGAGTCGGTACGTTTCGGGATTTTACGCAGCATAAACATCATAAAACCACCGATGGTTTCATAGTTGCCGGACTGCGGAAACTCGTCGATATCCAGTACGCGCATCACGTCATCAATGGGCGTACCGCCGTCGATAAGCCAGGAGTTCTCGTCACGCGCCACAATCTGTTCTTCCAGACCCTGACCGACTAAGTCACCCATCAGCGTGGTCATCACGTCGTTCAGTGTGATAATGCCCACCACCAGCGCGTACTCGTTCATGATAACGGCAAAGTCTTCGCCTGCGGCTTTAAAGCTTTCCAGCGCCTCAGACAGCGTCAGGGTATCCGGGACGATCAGCGTATTGCGGATCTGTACGCCGCTGTTCAGCGCCATGCTTTGGTTGGCCAGCACACGGTTCAGCAGATCTTTGGAGTCCACGTAGCCGATGATGTGATCGATATCTTCGTTACACACCAGAAACTTGGAATGTGGATGTTCCGCCACTTTGTTCTTCAGGCTCTGCTCATCTTCGTGCAGATCGAACCAGATGACGTTCTCACGTGAGGTCATGGATGACGGTACGGTACGGGATTCCAGTTCGAACACGTTTTCGATCAGCTCATGCTCCTGCTTACGCAAGACACCCGCCAGCGCACCGGCTTCAAATACGGCATAGATATCATCGGAGGTGATGTCATCTTTACGCACCATTGGGATCTTGAACAGCCGGAAAATACTGTTTGCCAGCCCATTGAAGAACCACACCAGCGGACGGAACACCATTAAACAGAAGCGCATCGGGTTGATGATGCGCAAAGCCACAGTTTCTGGCGCAATCATACCGATGCGTTTCGGGGTTAAATCCGCGAACAGGATGAACAGACCCGTTACTAGCGAGAACGACAAAATAAAGCTCAGTTGTTCGGACAGTTCTGGAGCAAAGTACTTTGAGAAAAGGCCGTAAAAGACCGGGGAAAATGCTGCATCACCCACGATACCGCCAAGAATGGCGACGGCGTTAAGGCCAATTTGCACCACCGTGAAGAACATGCCGGGGTTTTCCTGCATCTTCATTACGCGTTGCGCATTAATGTTGCCTTCATCGGCAAGCAGCTTAAGTTTAATTTTGCGTGATGCGGCAAGCGAGATCTCGGATATCGAGAAAAACGCACTCACGGCGATCAGGCAGAGAATGACTAAAATACTGTTTAACATATCTTATCCAGCCGTTAAGGCCAGATCCTCGGAAGGGAAATGGATAAATCCGTATGAATCTATATTGAATTCAAACTAAAGACCGGCTCGTGGAAGTGAGCCGGTAAATTCAGAAGCTAGTATAGCGTAAGGTACTGTAAAGTCGCCAGAGGGGGATTATTGCGGCTTATCCAACGGCGTTAATCCGGCGTACGGTCTGCATCTCTTGTTCGCAATAGGGTGAACCGTCTGGCTTCAGGACATCATGAAACCATAGCTGTGCGGTCTTGTCGTTGAGCTCGATATCCGGCCACGGTAGCCAGGTTTGCGTTTTGCCCTGTACCAGCCCCCAGTGATAGCTGGAAACGCGCTGCGCGTTAAACAGCGGCAGCTGTTCTTCTATTCGGCTACCAACGTGGCGGGCCAGCCATTCGGTACAGAAAACCGGTCTGCCAAACTCAGCAAGCTGTGACAAAAGAGACAGTTGGCCTGGGGTATCAACATACGCATGGTAGCTAATGACATCTGAAAGTCGCAGTGCGGCAACATCTATCGGATGGGTAAAGGCGTTCCCGCATGCTGCGCGATCGTCAATATGCCAGGCGGCGACGGTTAGGGGCTGAGACGGCGACTCCTGTCGCGCCCAGCTAAACAGGTGGGTTAGCAGGGTCAAGGCGTAAATTTCCAGCCGGTCGTCGTAACGGGCAAATTCACCTGTGCTACAGAAAATCCCGCCATTGCCGGGCTCATTGTAGAGATCCCAGACGCAGATGCGCGAGTCATGACGATAGTATCGAATGATATCGCGA
This sequence comes from Citrobacter sp. wls613, assembly GCF_005281195.1. Lineage (NCBI taxonomy): Bacteria > Pseudomonadati > Pseudomonadota > Gammaproteobacteria > Enterobacterales > Enterobacteriaceae > Citrobacter > Citrobacter sp. wls613. The sequence continues at coordinate 79,327 of NZ_SZXN01000090.1, read as the reverse complement.
ACGTAGGCTTCAATGTGCGGCCAGCAGGTTCTGTCCATTACGCAGGCCCGTCCCGGACTGCCCGCCGCCTGGCTATTATGCACGCCGGGAACCGGGGCTTTTTGCAGGCCGATAAACGGTTCATCGCCGGAAAAGGCGCAGTCGTCGAGCAGCGTCAACATCACCTTGATACCGTGGGCGTGTGCAATGCTTAGAAAGGTGTCGATACGGCCAATCAGGCCATCGCGGTCATGCTGCCAGACGGTAAACGGTAAGTTCGTTCGCAGCTGGTTATAGCCGTACTGGCTGGCCCAGCGAAGTTCCTGTTCGATGGTGTGGATATCGAAACTCTCGGCTTGCCACATGTCGAGCCAGTTGACCGCTGTACGTGGTAAATAGTTAAAACCACAGCCCCAGGGTTGCTGCTGATGCCAGCGCTGTGCCTGCGTTTTGCTCCAGGGTTTATACATGATGCGCTCCTTATTCTGCTTCTGAAAGACTGACGCGTCCCGTGGCCCGCTGTGTTGCAGTGCCACCCCAGACTTCATCGTACTCGTAGCCGGTGAGCTGCTTTATCACCACCCGAGTTTCCTCATCGCAGTCGCGATAGTTGCCTCCCAGCTTGCGGCGGGCTATCTCTTTGAGCAGCAATTTATGCGTCTCACGCGTGAGCTTGAATTTGTAGGTGGTGTAGAAACTGACGGCCAGCAGCGCGGTGGTAGCAAAGATCATCAAGCCGATAATGGCGTGCAGCGCCATTGCAGGCTGGGCGCCGCTGCCTTTCACAAAACCCGACTCCTCCAGCACCATGCCGATCAGCAGGATAGCGATAGCCACGGTACTTTTGCGGGTGAGTACCATTACGCCCGCAAAAATGCCTTCGCGCCGCTGTTGGGTCACCATCTCGTCGATATCGGGGATAAAACTGTAAATATTCCACGGAATATAATAGAGACCCGAGCGCGCTATGCCGAGCAGAATAAAGACGGCGGAGAACAACACGTTGGAGACCTGAGTTTGGGTGTAATAGATAATAAATAAAAATGCCAGCACCGCAAATATACAGCTATAAGAGAGTCGCAGCGCCGCGGACGGCGTAATATTGAGTTTATTCAGTAATAGCATAAAACCATAGGTGCCAAACACCGACGCAAACGCGGCAATGCTTAACCAGCCGGAAACCGATGCAGCATCCTGATTCAAACAATAGATAACGTAAAAGGTAAATACTGAACCGAATACATCCATCGCGGTGAAAGAGAAAATATAAATAATAATATGCAAACGAAAGGCGCGAATTTTGAACGAGGAGAAGAGATCGAGTACCAGGTACTTCAGATGATTGAACAATCCGCTACTGCGCTGAAGGTCCGTTTTAAATGTCTCCTCTTGCACATCTTTGGCCTCCCATGTGCAGCGCCAGGTAATAAACACGGCGATACAGAAAACGACGGAAAAGATAATCCCGGTCAGGGTGTAGGTAAACGGATTATCTTTGCCCGTAAACTGCATCAGAATGCCGGGAACCGAGACGGCCAGAAAGCCGCCGAGCTGCGAGCAGATCATGCGCACGCCGGAAAGGCGGCTACGCTCTTCGTAACGGTTAGTCATCTCTGCTGCCAGGGTTTCCCACGGTACCAGTACCATGGCCGACAGCAATTCAATCGACAAATAGGTTCCCAGGTAATACCAGTAACCCATATCGGTCAGCCACAGCAGGGCATAGAGAAACATGAGCGGCGAACTGAGTAATAAAAAGAAGCGGCGACGGCCAAATTTCCGCCCAAGCCAGGTATTGCCAAAATTATCGGTGACGTAGCCCATAATCGGGCTGAGTAAAGCATCAATCACGCGGGCAATAGCAAATATGGAACCTGCCTCCAGGACGCTTAAACCGCAATAGGTAGTGTAAAAAAATAACAGCCAGGTGCCGATAATAGCGAAAGCCCCGCCGCCAAATAAATCAGTGATGCCGTAGCCAATTGCCACGCCATAACCGACTCTGCGTTCAGTTGGTTTAACCATAATTATTTTTCCAGTGTATATATACGTCATCCTTCAAGCAGCCTCTTTGTTGGCTACGCCTGCTCACCCCAGTCACTTACTTATGTAAGCGCCTGGGCGTTACCAGACTTGCCGCCTTAAAGCATCTTGAATGATTTTGTGTATAGGGTATCTGTATGCCGGTATTACCCGGCTTATTTATTTACTTATGGAATGCTTAATGAATTTTAATTATTAATATTTATCCATTGTCGCGTCAGAGATGAACGATAAATAGCGTCCACCATCAACAGCGATTTTTGGGCTTGATGGATATCGATATATTCTGTCTGACCGCGATGGGTAATAGCATGATAGAACTGGCGAATGGCCAGTTGGTGACCAAGACCCCAGTAGCTTTTGGCGCTGCCGTCTGGTGAACCATCGCTTTCCAGCTTCAGGCGCTGGTCCTTTGTGACGCGCCATAGCGCGTTGTCAGTTAGCTGAAGCATGCCGTTTTCACAGTGGATCTCCAGCAGCAGCGGCGAATCGAGCGTATTGCAGTTGCTGGCGTAAAACAGGCCACGTGCACCGTTGGCAAAATGCAGCGTTGCCATCGCGCTGTCTTCTGCTTCCGTCACCGCTGCCAGTTCGCTGCTATCCACCACGCCTTTTAAGCGTGTGACGCCCCCGGCGAACCACTGCATCAGATCGAGAGTATGAATGGCCTGATTAATCAGCAAACTGCCGCCTTCGCGGGCAAAACGCCCGCGCCACGGACTGTCGCTGTAGTACGTCCCGGAGCGTGACCAGGTCAGCACGGCTTTCATGCTGAGCATTTTACCAAGTGTATTTTTCGCCAGTTCATCGCGTATGCGTAGGCTGGTGGGATTCAGCCGGTTTTGGTAACACACGCCCAGCAGTCCCGGCGCCGAGGCTGCGGCGTCAGCGATGTCGGCAACTTCCCCTCCATTCATGCCTACCGGTTTTTCGCAAAACACATGCTTCCCGGCAGCAAGGGCGGCGAGAATCATATTTTTATGCTCAAAATGCGGCGTACAGATATGCACGACGTCAATGTCGTTATCCAGCAGCATTTCCCGGTAATTGGGATAAAAGCGGCAGTTATAGGTCATCGCCTGCTGTAGCCCGTTGACGCTGTCGGTGTCGACCAGCGCGCGTAGCGTCACCCCCGGCAAGAGCCGTAGGGCGTTGACGTGACTACGGTGGATGGTACCGGCACCAATAATGGCGGCATTTAACGTTTTCATGCTGCCCCCATTATGCATGCGCATTGGCGAGCATTTGCGCCTTCACGCACAGCTCGGCGGCTTTAAACGCATGGGCCTGGGTCATGGCGTTTTCGGTACGGTTCAGGCAGTCGAGAATAAACTCGCCGAAGAACGGGAACCCTACCTTACCGGCGACCGGATAGCGGAATTCCCCCTCTTTATTAACCAGATACACCACATCCTGTTCACCTTGGGTAATATCGACATACTTGCGGATCTCGATATAGCCCTCAGTGCCCAGCAGCGTCAGGCGTCCGTCCCCCCAGGTGCTGAGGCCGTCCGGCGTGAACCAGTCGCAGCGGAAATAGCCCGTTGCGCCGTTCTCGCCCGCCAGCATCGCATCGCCAAAGTCTTCAAACTGTGGATACTGCGGATGATTAACGTTGCGCACCTGGCTTGCGACCACACGCGCCTCGAGGTTGTCGGTGTAAAACAGGAACTGCTCAATCTGATGGCTGCCGATATCACACAGAATGCCGCCGAAATAGCGTCGATCGTAGAACCAGTCCGGACGTCCGCTGCCTTCACGATGCGGGCCGGTGCCCAGGGTCTGGATCACCCGGCCTATTGCCCCCCGCTTGACCAGATCGCCCGCAAAAACTGCGCTTTCAACGTGCAGGCGCTCGCTGTAGTAAACCGCGTACTTGCGCCCGGTCCTGGCCACCATAGCTTTGGCGTCTTCCAGCTGTTCGAGAGTAGTCAGCGGTGCTTTGTCGGTGAAATAATCTTTACCCGCCGCCATCACCTTTAGTCCCAGCGGGCAGCGTTCAGAGGGGATTGCCGCCCCGGCGACCAGTCTGACATCGCGGTCGTTGAGAATGGTCTCCAGTGAGTCAGCCACCTGCGCCTGCGGGTACTGTTGCAGGAATTTCTCCACTTTCGCCGGGTCCGGGTCGTACACCCACTTCAGGGTGGCTCCGGCTTCGATCAGCCCGTTGCACATCCCGTAGATATGACCGTGGTCGAGCGTGGCAGCGGCAATCACAAACTCACCAGGTTTTACCACCGGCTGCGGTTTGCCGGTCGGGGCGTAGTTCATTCCATCTGTCTTGTTCATTACTCTGCTCCTGAATCTAAGTCTTTACCCAGAGGGATAGCACCGACTTCCGTGAAATTGCTCACGGAGGCGGATTTCTCATAAAAATGCGGGGCTTTTGCCATCAGGCCGCCGGTACGATAAAAATCGTCGTGGCTGGGGATGGGCAGCGTTACCACCGTGCGGGTAATGGCGGATTTGTAGATAGCGGTAATCAGCTCCAGCGAACGTTTACCCTGTTCCCCGTCGACCAGTGGGGGCGTCTGTTGTTCGATAGCGCTGAGCAGGTTGTCGATTTGTCCGCTATGCAGCGTCCATTGAAGCGCAGGCATGGCATGAAACAGCGCGTCCAGTTGCTCTTCCAGTTCGCGATTATTGTCCGCTTGTGGAAAGCCGTTATCCGCCGACTGGCTGGCATACACCTTCCACGGGGCGGAGATCCGCGCCTTTTCGCCCTGAATAACGATTTTCTGATCTTCACCATGATGCACAACGGATGCGGTGAGCTGAGCCAGCGCCCCGTCTGAATATTTGAAAATGGCCGCACTGAGATCTTCCACTTCCGCGTTGTCATGGGCGACATTGCTCATCATCGCTACCACTTCGCTCGGGAAGCCGAGCATCCACTGAATTGCATCGATGTGGTGTACCGCATGATTCAGCGTGCAGCCGCCGCCTTCTTTCTGCCAGGTGCCGCGCCACCACAGATCGTAATAGCAATGCCCGCGCCACCAGAACGAGTCCACCTGTGCGTGGCAAATTTTGCCCGCAAGGCCGGAATCAACGGCGGCTTTTAAGCGCCAGAAGGCATCGGTAAAGCGGTTTTGTGCGATGACCGATAACATTTTTCCGCTGGCTTTCTGCGCGGCAATCATCGCATCACACTCTGCGAGCGAGGCGGCCATCGGTTTTTCGCACAGCACGTGTTTGCCCGCGTGCAGAGCATCAATGCTGATGTCGGCGTGGACGTACGGCGGAGTACAGACGTCGACAACGTCCACATTAATACCCGCGTCCAGCATGGCCTGATGGCTGCTGTAGACCCGTGCTTCGCTTAGGCCGTAGCGCGTTTTCTTCTCTTCGGCTTTTTCCGGCCAGATGTCGACCAGCGCGACGATCCGGCAGCGATCCGCAAACTGTAAATAGCTTTGAATGTGGTTATGGGAGATGTTTCCGGTGCCGACAATGGCAATATTCAGCATGGTCATCCCCTTAACGCTGCCAGCTTGCGGAGGCGTCCAGCGTGCGGCTGGCGGTGGTTTTCTCGACCGATGAGTCGATACGCGCCTGCAACAACCGGGCATAGCGCTGCTCGTCAATAGGTAACTCAACCCAGTCATCGGTCCAGGTAGAGAGATGCATGGCGTTGGACAGCGTCAGGCCGCGAATGCCTTCCAGACCAGGGGCGATGAGCGGTTCGCCGTGCAGGACCGCGGCGGTGAAATTGGCGGTGATGACATGATGCTCACTGCATTCTGGTGCGGTAGGGATAGTCACTTCCCAGCACTCCGGCTCGCCAAAGCCGTTTTGCCAGCGGGCGTTGAAGTCGGTTTCGGATTCACGCAGTCGCCAGAAGCGCAGGCGGCCTTCTTCCACCACCACTTTTCCGCGATCGCCGACGATCTCGAGGCGGTTGGTGCCGGGGGTTTCGGCGACGGTGGTGATGAACACGCCGGTTGCACCGTTGGCGTATTCCGCGTAGGCGGTGACCTCATCTTCTACTTCAATCTGGCGGTGTTTGCCAAACTGGCAAAACGCGCGCAAGCGTATGGGCATACCGACCAGCCATTGCCACAAATCAAGCTGGTGCGGGTCCTGATTGAGCAGCACGCCGCCGCCTTCGCCTTTCCATGTCGCGCGCCAGCCGCCGGAGTTGTAGTAACTCTGTGAGCGATACCAGTTGGTGATTATCCAGTTGGAGCGGCGCAATTCGCCCAGCTCGCCGCTGTCGATCAGATCTTTCACCTTCTGATACAGCGGGTTCGGGCGCTGGTTGTACATCATGCCGAACACCACATCGCATTCTCGGGCGCAGGTGTTCATCTCGTGGACCTGCGCGGTACAGACCCCGGCCGGTTTTTCGCACAACGTATGAATGCCAAGACGCATCGCCATCATCGATAAACCCGGATGCGCATAGTGCGGCGTAGCGACGATAACCGCGTCGACAAGCCCACTGTTCAGCATCTCCTCAGCACTGATAAACAGTGCAACCGCATCGCCTACCAACTGGCGAATAGCGGCATGCTTGTCGGTGTTATTATCGCAGACCGCCGTCAGGCAGGCGTCCTTTACGGTCCCAGCCAGCAGATAGCGGGCGTGGACGGTGCCAATATTTCCCACGCCAATAATGCCAAAGCGTAATTTTTTCATATCAGGCCTTTTCATCAGAAATAAGGGATAAGCGGACCATAAGAAACGCCTGGAATATCGACAATGTGATTTTGTGAGAGCGGTTGCAGGATGAGGAAGAAGTTCGCACAGATATTAAAAAAGTGTTTTAGAGTCAATGAACTAGGTTTGCAAAAACTTGCAAAGATAGATTGCGAGCGAGGTCACAGAATGTCAGGCAAGCTAAAAATGGATGAAATCGCTGCCTTAACCGGGTTCTCCGTGAGTACCGTGTCGAGGGTATTGAGCGGGAAGTCTTGTACCAGCGATAAAGCTCGGGAAGCCATCGTGAAATGTGCGCGCCAGCTAGGGGTGCTTGATACGCTGGCCTGCGGGCGGCTGCTGATCAACGGGATTGCGGTCTTCGCTCCACAGCGCACATTCATTGCGCAGGGCGATGTGTTTTACCTCGAAGTGACGCGCGGTATTGCTGAAGCTATTGCGCCGCATGATGTCTATCTGAGCTACTGCGGGTTAGATGAGCAGCGAGCCGACATCAAGCTCTTTCTGCAAAAGGCCAACAGCAAGAATATCAACGCCATTATTCTCATCGGCATTGATGACCCCACCGTGCATAAGCTGGCGCAGTCGCTGGGAAAACCCTGCGTGCTGATCAACTCACAGGATAAAGAAGGGGTATTGGACGCGGTCTCGCCCGATCACCGATCGATTGGCAACCAGGCGGTGCAGTATCTTTTTGAGCAGGGGCATCGGCGCATTCTCCACGTCACCAGCCTACGACGTGAAACCCTGTACTGGCGTCTGGAAGGCATAAAGGAGATCTATCGGCAGTATCAGGTGCCGTTTGATGCCCGGCGCGATCTGTTGGTGACGGAAGGATTTTCTGAACCAGAGGCGATACAGGCGATTAGCGACCGGCTACGTGAACTGCCGCAGAGCGAATGGCCGGAAGTGATTTTCTGTGCCGGGGCGTCAATGTCCAGCGGCGTTCGTCGCGTGCTGGAAGCGTTGGGGGTACGCATTCCCGATGATATCTCGCTGATGACCACGGACGTCAAAGAACTGGATGGCCATGTGGTTTCTGCGGTCACCAGCATTACCATTCCCTGTCGGGCATTAGGCGTAGAAGCGGTGCATTTGCTGCAAAACCGCCTCAATCGCCCGGCTGCGCCGGTGTTTAATCTGCTGCTCAAGGGCAAAGTGACGGAAAGGGGAACCGTCGCCAATGCCACGCGCCATGCCGCGCTGGCTCGGGAGCAATAGTTGACCCGACAGGCCCGATAAGCGTAGCGCCATCGGGCAGCAGCAGATTAGTTCTGCGGCGGCAGGCACACGCCAATGCCGCCAATGCCACAATATCCATAAGGGTTTTTATGCAGATATTGTTGGTGATCGTCCTCGGCATAATAGAACGGCGTGGCGGTATTAATCTCTGTCGTGATGTGGCGGTCATCGCCCGCAGCGGTCATCGCCGCCTGAAAACGCGCGAGGCTGGCATCTGCTGCACTCTTTTGCTCCGGCGTGAGCGGATAAATGGCCGAACGATACTGCGTGCCCTGGTCATTGCCCTGACGCATGCCCTGCGCCGGGTCGTGATTCTCCCAGAACACCTGCAGCAGTTGCTCGTAGCTGATAACATGCGGGTCATAAACGATACGCACCGCTTCGGCATGGCCCGTTTCGCCAGAACAGACTTCCCGATAGGTTGGGTTAGGCGTGTAGCCGCCGGTATACCCGGCAGCCGTGCTGTAAACGCCGGGTAAAGACCAGAACAAACGCTCCACACCCCAGAAACAGCCCATCGCGAACAGGGCGATTTCCATCCCTTCGGGTACGTGGGTCATCGAATGTTGGTTCACCGCATGCAGCGTTGCCACGGGCATCGGGGTGTTGCGTCCAGGTAGAGCATCTGCTTGAGAAACAAGATGCTTTTTATCAAATAAACTCATGGCCGTTCTCCCGAAATCAGTCATTTGGGTTAAGGTTGTAACAAGACGCGTCTTTGCCCACAATAACTGGCGTGAATACGTCTAGAGTTAAACATAAGAAATATTTGGGTTGCCGTCTGTTTTTCAACTCTTATTGTTGATTTTTTGTTAAGCCGAGGAACGGCAGAGTATTTTTTTCCAGGGGTGGGAAAAAAGGATATTCAGGAGAAAATGTGCCACATATCCGTCAGTTGTGTTGGGTGGGGTTGCTGTGCTTAAGCGGCCCGGCCGTCGCCGCAAATGTTCGCTTACAGGTCGAAGGATTATCGGGACCGCTGGAGAAAAACGTCCGTGCGCAGTTGTCCACGATTCAAAGTGATGAAGTCACACCGGACCGACGTTTTCGTGCGCGCGTTGATGACGCTATTCGCGAAGGGTTAAAAGCGCTGGGCTATTTTGAGCCGACCATTGATTTTGAACTGCGTCCGCCGCCGGCGAAGGGACGTCAGGTATTAATCGCTAAAGTGACGCCCGGAGAGCCGGTACTTATTGGTGGAACCGACGTTGTTTTACGCGGCGGGGCGCGCACCGATAGCGATTACCTGGATCTGCTGAAAACGCGTCCGGCAATCGGCACGGTGCTCAATCAAGGAGACTATGACAGCTTCAAAAAGTCATTAACCAGCGTGGCGCTGCGCAAAGGCTACTTTGACAGTGAATTTAATAAAAGCCAGCTGGGGATTGCGCTCGATCGTCGCCAGGCGTTCTGGGATATCGATTACAACAGCGGTGAGCGCTATCGCTTTGGTCATGTCACCTTTGAAGGTTCGCAAATTCGCGATGAGTACCTGCAAAACCTGGTGCCGTTCAAAGAGGGCAAAGAGTACGAATCCAAAGACCTGGCGGAGCTGAACCGCCGTCTCTCAGCAACCGGCTGGTTTAATTCTGTCGTTGTGGCACCAGAGTTCGACAAAGCCCGCGAAACCAAAGTGTTACCGCTGAAAGGTGTGGTCTCACCACGCACGGAAAACACCATTGAAACCGGGGTGGGCTATTCAACTGACGTCGGGCCACGGTTAAAAACCACGTGGAAAAAGCCGTGGATGAACTCCTACGGCCATAGCCTGACCACCAGTGCCAGTATCTCTGCGCCGGAGCAGGTCCTGGATTTCAGCTATAAAATGCCGCTGTTAAAGAACCCGCTGGAGCAGTATTACCTGGTGCAGGGGGGCTTTAAACGTACCGATTTGAACGACACCGAGCAGGACTCAACCACGCTTGCCGTCTCCCGCTACTGGGACCTTTCCAGCGGCTGGCAGCGTGCGATCAACCTGCGCTGGAGCCTCGACCACTTTACACAGGGTAACGTTACCAACACCACGATGCTGCTGTATCCGGGCGTGATGATCAGCCGGACGCGCTCGCGCGGCGGCCTGATGCCCGTCTGGGGTGATTCCCAGCGCTATTCCATTGATTACTCCAATACCGCCTGGGGCTCTGACGTCGACTTCTCCGTCTTTCAGGCGCAAAACGTCTGGATCCGTACGCTGTACGACAGCCATCGCTTTGTGATGCGTGGCAACCTCGGCTGGATTGAAACCGGCGATTTCGACAAAGTCCCGCCGGACCTGCGTTTCTTCGCCGGGGGCGATCGCAGTATTCGCGGCTATAAATACAAATCTATTTCGCCTGAAGGGAGTGACGGGAAGCTGAAAGGGGCCTCCAAGCTGGCGACCGGATCGCTGGAATACCAGTACAACGTAACCGGTAAATGGTGGGGGGCGATGTTTGTGGATAGCGGTGAAGCGGTGAGCGATATCCGCCGCAGCGATTTCAAAACCGGTGCCGGGGTTGGCGTTCGTTGGCAGTCACCGGTTGGGCCGATCAAGCTCGATTTAGCTGCGCCGATCGGCGACAAAGATGAACATGGTTTACAGTTTTACATCGGTCTGGGGCCTGAATTATGAGTTTATGGAAGAAGATAAGCCTCGGCGTATTGATTGTTATCCTGCTGTTGTTGGGCTCCGTGGCGTTCCTCGTCGGCACGACCTCGGGCCTGCATTTGGTCTTCAAGGCCGCTAATCGTTGGGTTCCAGGGCTGGAGATTGGCCAGGTCACCGGCGGCTGGCGGGATCTGTCGCTTAAAAATATTCGCTACGACCAACCTGGTGTGGCGGTGAATGCCGGTGAAGTGCATCTGGCCGTTGGTCTTAACTGCCTGTGGGACAGCAGCCTGTGCGTCAACGATCTGTCGCTGAAAGACATCAACGTGGCGATCGACAGCAAAAAGATGCCGCCTTCTGCGCCGGTTGAGGAAGAAGACAGCGGCCCGCTAAACCTCTCCACGCCTTACCCGATCACGCTTTCCCGCGTGGCGCTTAACAACATCAATATCAAAATCGATGACACCACGGTGTCGGTGCTGGATTTTACCTCCGGACTGAACTGGCAGGAAAAAACGCTGACCCTGAAACCTACGTCATTGCAGGGGCTGTTAATCGCCCTGCCAAAAGTGGCGGACGTGGCGCAGGAAGAGGTGGTGGAACCGAAGATCCAAAACCCGCAGCCGGATGAAAAACCGCTGGGCGAAACGTTGAAAGATCTGTTCTCAAAACCTGTTTTGCCGGAAATGACCGACGTTCATCTGCCGCTGAATCTTAATATCGAAGAATTTCGCGGTGAGCAGTTGCGCGTCACCGGTGATACGGATTTAACGGTGCACAGCATGCTGCTGAAGGTGAGCAGCATTGACGGCAACATGAAGCTCGACGCGCTGGATATCGACTCCAGCCAGGGGGCAGTGAAGGCCAGCGGTACGGCGCAACTGACCGACAAATGGCCGGTTGATATTACCCTCAACAGCACGCTGAACATCGAACCGTTAAAAGGCGAGAAGGTGAAGCTGAAGGTTGGCGGCGCGCTGCGTGACCAGCTGGAAGTGGGTGTCAATCTGTCTGGTCCGGTGGACATGGATCTGCGTGCACAGACACGTCTGGCGGAAGCGGGATTACCGCTCAATCTGGAGGTGGTGAGTAAGCAGGTTTACTGGCCATTTACCGGCGACAAGCAGTTCCAGGCCGATGACATCAAGCTCAAACTGACCGGCAAGATGACCGACTATACGCTCTCGATGCATGCCGCCGTGAAAGGCCAGGATATTCCTCCGGCGACCATCACGCTGGATGCCAAAGGCAATGAGCAGCAGATCAATCTCGACAAACTTAGCGTTGCCGCGCTGGAAGGTAAAACCGAGCTGAAAGCGCTGGTGGACTGGCAGCAAGCCATTAGCTGGCGCGGGGAGCTGACGCTGGACGGCATCAATACGGCGAAAGAGGTGCCGGACTGGCCCTCGAAACTGAATGGTGTGATCAAAACCCGCGGTAGCCTGTACGGCGGAAGCTGGCAGATGGAGGTGCCAGAACTGAAGCTGAGCGGAAACGTGAAGCAGAACAAGGTCAATGTGAACGGCTCGCTGAAGGGTAACAGCTACCTGCAGTGGACCATCCCCGGCCTGCATCTGGAACTGGGGCGCAACAGCGCTGAGGTGAAAGGTGAACTGGGCGTCAAAGATCTCAATCTCGACGCGACAATTGATGCCCCAAGTCTGGATAACGCGCTGCCGGGGCTGGGCGGCACGGCGAAGGGGCAGGTCAAGGTGCGTGGTACGGTAGAGGCGCCGGAACTGCTGGCGGATATCACCGCCCGTGGCCTGCGCTGGCAGGAACTGTCCGTGGCTCAGGTGCGTGTTGAAGGCGATGTGAAATCAGCGGAGCAGATTGCCGGTAACCTCAACGTGCGCGTTGAGCGGATTGTGCAACCTGATGTGAACATCAATCTGGTTACGCTGAACGCCAAAGGAAGCGAAAAGCAGCATGAGCTGCAGCTACGTATTCAGGGCGAGCCGGTTTCGGGACAGCTTGATCTGGCCGGGAGTTTTGATCGCAAAGAGCAGCGCTGGAAAGGGGAATTAAGCAATACCCGCTTCCAGACCCCGGTTGGTCCGTGGTCACTGAACCGCGCCATTGCGCTGGATTACCGCAATCAGGAACAGAAAATCAGCATCGGGCCGCACTGCTGGAACAACCCGAATGCGGAACTGTGCGTACCGCAGACGATAGATGCCGGAGCGGAAGGTCGCGCAGTGGTGAACCTTAACCGTTTCGATCTGGCGATGCTGAAACCGTTTATGCCGGATGCCACCCAGGCCAGCGGCGTGTTCACAGGCAAGGCCGATGTGAGCTGGGACACCACCAAAGAAGGACTGCCGCAGGGGCAGGTGACGCTGAATGGACGTAATGTGAAGGTGACACAAAGCGTCAACGATGCCCCGCTGCCGGTGGCGTTTGACACGCTGAATCTCACCGCCGACCTGCACAACAACCGTGCCGAACTGGGCTGGCTTATCCGCCTGACCAATAACGGCCAGTTTGACGGTCAGGTGCAGATAAGTGACCCGCAAGGACGACGCAATCTGGGCGGGAACGTCAATATCCGCAATTTCAATCTGGCGATGGTGAACCCTATCTTCTCGCGCGGCGAAAAAGCCGCCGGGATGCTAAACGCCAACCTGCGCCTCGGAGGTGACCTGCAAAGTCCACAATTGCTCGGCCAGTTGCAGCTGAGCGGCCTGGACGTTGACGGCAACTTTATGCCGTTTGACATGCAACCCAGCCAGTTGGCCGTTAACTTCACCGGGACCCGTTCGACAATTGCGGGCGTGGTGCGCACGCAGCAGGGAGAGATAAACCTGAGCGGTGACGCCGACTGGAGTCAACTAGACAACTGGCGAGCGCGCATTGCGGCCAAAGGCAGCCGGGTGCGTATCACCGTGCCGCCAATGGTGCGCCTGGATGTCTCGCCGGATGTGGAATTTGAAGCCACGCCGAACCTGTTTACTCTGAACGGCAATGTTGATGTGCCGTGGGCGCGTATTGTGGTGCACGACCTGCCGGAAAGCGCAGTCGGTGTTTCCAGTGATATGGTGATGCTCAATGACAATCTACAGCCGGAGAAACCGCAGAGCGCCGGGATCCCGATCAACAGCAACCTGAACATCCACGTCGGCAACAACGTGCGTATCGATGCCTTTGGTCTGAAAGCACGTTTGACGGGCGATCTCAAAGTGGCACAGGATAAGCAGGGGCTGGGCCTCAATGGGCAGATTAATATCCCAAGCGGCCGCTTCCATGCGTATGGTCAGGATTTGATTGTACGTAAAGGTGAGCTGTTGTTCTCCGGTCCACCGGATCAGCCGTTGCTCAATATCGAGGCTATTCGTAACCCGGATGCCACCGAAGACGACGTGATCGCCGGTGTTCGCGTAACGGGTACGGCAGATGAACCGAAAGCGGAAATCTTCTCCGACCCGGCGATGTCGCAGCAAATGGCGCTCTCTTACCTGCTGCGCGGGCAAGGATTGGACAGCGAACAGAGCGATAGTGCGGCAATGACGTCTATGCTTATTGGCTTAGGGGTTGCACAAAGTGGTCAGATTGTGGGTAAAATCGGGGAGACGTTTGGCGTAAGCAATCTGGCGCTGGACACGCAAGGGGTGGGCGATTCATCTCAGGTGGTTGTCAGCGGATATGTACTGCCAGGTCTGCAGGTGAAATATGGTGTGGGTATATTTGACTCTTTAGCGACACTCACGCTACGTTATCGTCTGATGCCTAAGCTATATCTGGAAGCTGTGTCTGGCGTTGATCAGGCACTTGATTTGCTCTATCAGTTCGAGTTTTAGCAATGCGAATATTTGTTTATGGTAGTTTACGTACCAAGCAAGGTAACAGCCACTGGATGACCAACGCCCAGTTGCTGGGTAATTTCAGCATCGATAACTACCAGTTGTACAGTCTGGGCCACTATCCAGGCGCGGTTCCGGGAAACGGAACGGTACACGGGGAAGTTTATCGTATTGATAACGCCACGCTGGCAGAGCTTGATGCGCTGCGCTCGCGCGGCGGAGAGTACGCACGCCAGTTAATTCAGACGCCTTACGGAAGTGCATGGATGTATGTATATCAACGTCCGGTAGATGGGTTAACGCTGATAGAAAGCGGTAACTGGTTAGACCGCGACAAGTACTAACATATACCTGATGGATTTCGAGTTGCATCAAGGCGGCGACGCAGGAATCCCCAGTCACGTACATCAGTACGTGACTGGGGTAAGCGAGGAAAGCCAACGCAGAGGCAGTTTGAAAGACGACAGGTATAACACGCCACCCTCGGGTGGCGTTGTTTTTTAGGATTTAGAACTCCACGCGCGCGCCAAGGTTATAGCGGCGTCCTTCCACCTGAGCGGACTCACTCCATGCGGTCGTGAGTTTCGGATCCTCATCCAGCACGTTGTAGACCCCCGCCATCAGCTGTGTGTGCTTATTCAACTGGTAGCGTACGCCCACATCCACCATCGTGTAATCATCGTACTTGTTGTTATTACCGCTGTTGCGGTTGCTGCTGCGGTAGTTCACCGTACTCCACACGTCGAGGCTTTGCGTCGCCGTCCAGTTCAGCGACAAGTTCGCCATATGGCGTGGGTAGTCGTTCAGCGCGTAGCCTTTGTTGACGCCACTTTTCTGCTCGCTGTGGTTGTAGGTGTAGTTGGCATTGGCTTTGACGTCGGTGCTAATTTGCCAGTCGGCGTTGAGCTCGACGCCGTACACATCGGCTTCGCTGACGTTAAAGTATTTACTCACCGAGTCGGCGTTGTAGCCATTGACTGAGCACTGGTTGGTCGCCGTGGTTTCACAAATGGTTTGTTCCGCAATCTTGTCTTTGAATTGCGTATAGAACACGGTGCCATCGAGCGACAGCACATCGCCCGTCCAGTACAGACCCAGCTCAGAGTTAACGCTTTTCTCCGGTTTTAAGTCGTCATTGCCGACCGTCAGGAAGGGATAGGGCACGGTTGAACCGTAAGGGGTGACGAAGTTACTGGAGGTGGCTCGCAGTTCCGGCTTTTTATATCCGGCGGAGACGCCGCCTTTCAGCGCCCAGGCATCGTTGAATGCCCAGTTGCCGTACATTTTCGGCGTAATGTGCGTACCAAAGTTATCGTCCTGATCCATACGTGCGGAGGTCGTCAGGATGAAATCGTTGATGCTCCAGCCGTCTTCCACGAACAACGCCCAACCGTTGCGGCTGATTTTGGTAACAGGCTCCGAGCCTGGCAGCGTTTTGTTGGCGACATCAAACCGGTCGTTTAACTCTTCGCGGGTGAAGTTCGCCCCGACGGTCAGCTTATGGGTGTCGAGCGTGAAGGTGGTTTGTGAATTGGCGACGTAGTTTTCCATCTGCACATACTGCGGTGACTGCCCGTCATAAACGTATTTTGAGCGGCCTTTTTCGTAGTTAATGTAGTTAGTTGTCGCGATAGTATCGTCGGCATACCAGCCGGTATGGGTCAGGGTGGCGGCGTTACGATCATATAACCATGACCACGGCGCACCACGTTTCTGGGTGCGGTTTTTTTCCTGCTCGCCGGTGACAACGTTGAGATCGAAGAGGTTATTTTCGCTGGCGGCCAGACCCAGCGTCATATCCACGGATTTGCGGTTATGTTTGCCGAAGTAATTATTCCGATCGTCGTCGCGACGGTCGAGCCAGTCGGCAGCCACGCTTAAGCCGAGAACATCGGGAATAATTGGCCCCATGGTGAAAAGATTCATCTGACTGGTATTGCCGAGATACTGGTGTTCCTGAAGCCAGGTATTCGCGGCAATTGCCGTCGTCCAGTCTTTCGCCCCATACGGTTTTTTGGTGATGACGTTAACCACGCCGCCGATGGCATCGGAACCGTACAATGATGACATCGGCCCACGAATAACCTCGATGCGCTCAATGGCTTCCATTGGCGGTAAGAAGTTGGCTTCGGTGCCTATGTCGTGCCCATAGGGGCGTGACTGGCCGGTATTTTGTTTGACGCTGTTCACCATGAAGGCGGTATAGGACGGGTCCATGCCGCGGATCATAATGCTGCCAGCATTCATGCCGCTGCTGTTCGACACCGAGACGCCGGGAATATTTTTAATGGCTTCCCCCACGTTGCGGTCCGGCTGAATATCCAGCGTTTTACGGTCGATAACTGAAATAGTCGCCGGGGCTTCACGCTTTTGCTGCGAGAAACCGGACGCCGTAATCACCATTTCATCTTCGCTATTGCGTGAGGTTTCCGTTAATTCTTCGGCCTGCGCGGGAAAAATAACCCCGCCTGAGAATGCAACGATCCCTGTCAGCGTAATAAGTTGACGCGTTTTCATAATATAAGACACCTGAAAAGTAAAAAAATAAAAGCGCCACCTTGCCGCGCAACATGGCGACAAGGTGCAAAATAGTTTTTGATTATTAGTATTGAGATAAATCGATTTTCAGCACGTAGTCGGGCTTGACGCCAATCATTTTTTCCGGCTGTTTTACGCTGACATACAAGGTGTTAGCGTCCGGTGAAAGCGCCAGGCTGTTAGGTAACGCATTGGTTTCAATGCTGTGTTTTACCTGATAGGTGTTGCTATCGACAATGCTGACCTGCTTGGCATTGCGGTGTGTAATATAAACTTCCTGACGCGTCTCGTTATAGAGAACAGCCAGTGAATTAATGACTTTGATTGGGGTAATGACTTTTCCGGTATGAATATCGACAACCAGAACATCGGCTAAATCAGGATCGGTCAGGAACGCGCGATTATTTTTGCTATCAAGGGCGATATTCAGGAAGAAATGCTTTTTAGCGGGTTCAACGGAAAAACGGTTAATTATTTTGTGGCGGGTGGTATCCAGCGTAATCAGCTCGTTTCTGCCGTTCACCACGTACAGACGATCGTTTGTAGCATCAATCGCCATGCCGGTCGGGTATTCGCCCATATTTTCAAGGGTGGCTATTTTTTCACGCTTTTGCGTATCCACCACCCAGATAACGCCTTTTTCAGCCACGCCGGAAACGTACAGGCGGTGATGTTGCTTATCCAGCACCATTTCACGCGTATGGATGATTTCCTTCGGGTTGCTGGTATCGCTCAGTTGCAGTATCGCCCGTTCTTTACCGCTGCGGGTATCGATAATCGTCACCGAACCTTCCAGCGTATTACCGACATACAGCACCTGATTTTCTTCATCCAGCGCGGTAGCAAACGCCCGGCGGCTGGTTTCGATGACTTCGGTGGTGGTGAGTTTCTCCAGATCGAGTTTGTAGATAACCCCGCGGGTTTTGTCTTTATCAAACGACGGTGAAGAGGCGGCAAAAAGCGCCTTCTGCTGGCCATCAACCGCCAACTCATACACCCCGTTACCGACGTCGCGGGTCAGGAAATCTTTCTCAGACAGCGTCTCTGCCACGCTGGGCAGGCTGGTAAATAACAATGTTGTGGCGAGGGCCACGGCGGAATAGTGTTTCAGGGACTTCACAGTGTGGAGGTTCATTGACGTTTATTCACATTTATTTACGTGTTGCGAATGATAATGAGATCTAGTCTCATTCGCAAATAAGATGAGCAAAATGTGACTACCCAATCTGGTAGGTCAAAAAGAAAACAGCGGAGAAAGGAAAAACGAAGAGAGGGAAAATGAGAAGTAAAAAACCCTTACTAACCAGACGCTGGCGTTCAGGGTTTTGAGCTCAGGCGAACTTATTTCTTCGCACGCTCGAAGGATGCAACGATTTCAGCTTTAGCGGCTTCAGCGTTGTCCCAACCGTCAACTTTCACCCATTTGCCTGCTTCGAGATCTTTGTAATGCTCGAAGAAGTGAGTGATCTGCGCTTTCAGCAGGTCCGGCAGGTCGTTCACATCTTTGATGTGATCGTATTCTTTGCTCAGCTTGGTGTGCGGTACCGCAACCAGTTTCGCATCTTCACCGGATTCGTCGGTCATTTTCAGTACGCCAACCGGACGGCAGCGGATCACTGAACCTGGCTCCAGCGGGTACGGTGTCGGGACCAGAACGTCGACCGGGTCGCCATCCAGAGACAGGGTGTGGTTGATGTAACCGTAGTTGCACGGATAGAACATCGCAGTGGACATGAAGCGGTCAACGAACAGGGCGCCGCTCTCTTTGTCAACTTCGTATTTGATCGGATCTGCGTTCGCAGGGATCTCGATAACAACGTAGATATCTTCCGGCAGATCTTTACCGGCAGGGACGTTGAGTAAGCTCATGTCTGTTTCCTTTAAATATGCTATGGCAAACAAGTGGCGGGTATTATAGCCAACTCGCGCTGAATGTCTCCGCTTGTTTTCGATTTGCCACCTCGGATTTTCGCTTTTTCTCCCTGTCTTGATGACAGAAAAATCCATAACTTCAGCTGCATTTTTCATAGGGTAATGAAAGCGATTACAAACTTGTGATTAACGTTTTATTTACTTTTTTGAAGTGTGATGTAACGCAATCCGTTACATGCTCGATTGTCTATAGTTTTTTCGCGACAGTTTATTAATCAACAATAATCACCCTACGAGGACGCACTTATGTGGAAGCGCTTACTTTTAGTCACAGCAGTTTCGGCAGCCATGTCATCTATGGCGATGGCCGCCCCTTTAACCGTAGGATTTTCGCAGGTCGGGTCTGAATCCGGCTGGCGTGCAGCAGAAACCAACGTAGCGAAAAGCGAGGCCGAGAAGCGCGGCATTACGCTGAAAATTGCCGACGGCCAGCAAAAACAGGAAAACCAGATTAAAGCGGTACGTTCATTCGTGGCGCAGGGCGTGGATGCTATTTTCATTGCGCCAGTGGTAGCAACAGGCTGGGAGCCGGTATTAAAAGAAGCGAAAGATGCGGAGATCCCGGTCTTTTTGCTCGATCGTTCCATCGATGTCAAAGACAAATCTCTCTATATGACCACCGTGACGGCCGACAACGTGCTGGAAGGCAAATTGATTGGCGACTGGCTGATTAAAGAAGTGAACGGCAAGCCGTGTAACGTTGTGGAGCTACAAGGAACCGTCGGTGCCAGCGTGGCGATTGACCGTAAAAAAGGCTTTGCTGAAGCCATTGCCAAGGCACCAAACATCAAAATTATCCGCTCTCAGTCCGGCGACTTTACCCGCAGTAAAGGAAAAGAAGTCATGGAGAGCTTTATCAAAGCGGAAAACAACGGCAAGAACATCTGTATGGTTTACGCCCACAACGATGACATGGTGATCGGGGCGATTCAGGCAATCAAAGAAGCGGGTCTGAAACCGGGCAAAGACATTCTGACCGGCTCTATCGACGGCGTGCCGGATATCTATAAAGCGATGATTGACGGGGAAGCCAACGCCAGCGTCGAGTTGACGCCGAACATGGCCGGTCCAGCCTTTGACGCGCTGGAGAAATTCAAAAAAGACGGCACCATGCCTGAGAAGCTGACCATTACCAAATCTATCCTCTATCTGCCGGATACCGCGAAAGAAGAGCTAGAGAAGAAGAAAAACATGGGCTACTAAGCCTTCATGAAAATGCCGGGGGCGCTGCGCTTGCCCGGCCTACATTAAGCGCTTTTGTAGGCCGGATAAGCGTAGCGCCATCCGGCGTAATGCAGGGGGAGCCATGACCACCGACCAACATCAGGAAATCCTTCGCACCGAAGGGTTAAGTAAATTTTTTCCTGGCGTCAAAGCGCTGGATAACGTGGATTTCAGCCTGCGGCGTGGCGAGATTATGGCGTTGCTCGGTGAAAACGGAGCCGGTAAATCGACGCTGATCAAAGCGCTGACCGGCGTTTACCACGCCGATCGCGGCACCATCTGGCTTGAAGGCCAGGCTATCTCACCCAAGAATACCGCCCATGCCCAGCAACTGGGGATAGGCACCGTGTATCAGGAAGTGAACCTGCTGCCCAATATGTCGGTGGCAGATAACCTGTTTATTGGCCGCGAGCCGCGACGCTTTGGCCTGCTGCAGCGCAAGCAAATGGAAAAGCGTGCTACGGAGCTGATGGCGTCCTACGGTTTTTCCCTTGATGTGCGCGAGCCGTTAAACCGTTTTTCGGTGGCGATGCAGCAAATTGTCGCCATTTGCCGGGCTATCGATCTGTCGGCGAAAGTATTGATCCTCGACGAACCCACCGCCAGCCTGGATACCCAGGAAGTCGACATGCTATTCGGTCTGATGCGGCATCTGCGCGATCGCGGCGTCAGCCTGATCTTCGTTACCCATTTTCTCGATCAGGTCTATCAAGTCAGCGATCGGATCACCGTTCTGCGTAACGGCGGCTTTGTCGGCTGTCGCGAAACCCGCGAACTGCCGCAGATCGAACTGGTGAAGATGATGCTCGGTCGGGAACTGGATACCCACGCGTTGCAGCGTGCGGGCCGCACGTTGCTGAGTGACAAACCGGTGGCGGCCTTCAGTGGTTTTGGCAAAAAAGGCACGATCGCACCATTCGATCTGCAGGTCCGTCCCGGCGAGATCGTCGGCCTGGCGGGGTTGCTGGGATCGGGACGTACAGAAACCGCAGAAGTAATCTTTGGCATTAAACCTGCCGACAGCGGCAGTGCGCTGATCAAAGGCAAACCGCAGACCCTGCGATCGCCGCATCAGGCCTCGTGTCTGGGGATCGGCTTCTGCCCGGAAGACAGGAAAACGGACGGCATTATTGCTGCCGCCTCGGTGCGGGAAAATATCATCCTGGCCCTGCAGGCACAGCGCGGCTGGCTGCGGCCGATTCCGCGCAAAGAGCAAAATGACATTGCCGAGCGTTTTATCCGCCAGTTGGGTATCCGCACCCCCAACGCCGAACAGCCGATCGAGTTTCTCTCCGGCGGTAATCAGCAAAAAGTTCTGCTGTCGCGCTGGCTGCTGACTAAACCGCAGTTTTTGATCCTTGATGAACCCACGCGTGGGATCGACGTTGGGGCACACGCCGAGATCATTCGCCTGATCGAGACACTCTGCGCCGACGGTCTGGCGCTGCTGGTGATCTCTTCTGAACTGGAAGAACTGGTGGGTTACGCCGATCGGGTCATTATCATGCGCGATCGCAAACAGGTGGCCGAGATCCCGCTGGCTGAACTGTCCGTACCGGCAATCATGAACGCCATTGCGGCCTAAGGAGACTGTTGTGATGCCTCAATCTCTCCCTCAATCCAACACCGCGAAACGACGATTTCGCTGGCCGAAGGGCATGCCGCAACTGGTGGCGCTGCTGCTGGTGCTGCTGGTTGACAGCCTGGTCGCCCCGCACTTTTATCAGGTGATTTTGCAGGATGGCCGTCTGTTCGGCAGCCCGATTGATATTCTCAACCGCGCCGCGCCCGTGGCGCTGCTGGCGATTGGCATGACGCTGGTGATTGCCACCGGCGGTATCGATCTTTCCGTTGGCGCGGTGATGGCCATTGCGGGGGCTACCACCGCCGCGATGACGGTTGCCGGGCACAGCCTCCCGGTGGTCCTGCTTGCGGCGTTAGGCTCCGGTATCCTGGCGGGATTGTGGAACGGGATTCTGGTGGCCATCCTTAAGATCCAACCGTTTGTTGCCACGCTGATTCTGATGGTGGCCGGACGCGGGGTAGCGCAGTTGATCACCTCCGGGCAGATCGTCACGTTTAACTCGCCCGATCTGTCATGGTTCGGTAGCGGATCGCTGTTGCTGTTCCCGACTCCGGTGATCATCGCGCTGCTAACGCTGGTCGCTTTTTGGCTGCTGACGCGTAAAACGGCGCTGGGTATGTTTATTGAGGCGGTCGGCATCAACATTCGGGCGGCGAAAAATGCCGGGGTGAATACCCGCGTTATTGTGATGCTCACCTATGTGCTGAGCGGTCTGTGCGCGGCCATTGCCGGGATTATCGTCACGGCGGATATTCGCGGAGCCGATGCCAACAACGCCGGGTTATGGCTGGAATTAGATGCCATTCTGGCGGTAGTGATCGGCGGCGGTTCGCTGATGGGCGGGCGATTTAACCTGCTGCTGTCGGTGGTGGGGGCGTTGATTATTCAGGGCATGAACACCGGGATTTTACTGTCCGGCTTCCAGCCGGAGCTCAACCAGGTGGTTAAAGCCATCGTGGTGCTGTGCGTGCTGGTCGTCCAGTCGCAACGCTTTATCAGCCTGATAAAAGGAGTGCGTGGTCATGATAAAACGTAACTTACCGCTGATGATCACCCTTGGCGTCTTTGTGCTGGGCTACCTCTACTGCCTGACGCAGTTCCCGGCCTTTGCCTCGACGCGCGTGATCTGCAATATCCTGACCGACAACGCCTTTTTAGGCATTATCGCCGTGGGTATGACCTTCGTGATCCTCTCCGGCGGCATCGATCTTTCCGTCGGTTCGGTGATTGCCTTTACCGGCGTATTTCTGGCAAAAGCCATTGGTTACTGGGGGATTTCCCCGCTGCTGGCGTTCCCGTTGGTTCTGGCGATGGGCTGCGCGTTTGGCGCCTTTATGGGGTTACTGATTGATGCCCTGAAGATCCCGGCGTTTATTATTACGCTGGCGGGAATGTTCTTTCTGCGTGGCGTCAGCTATCTGGTCTCCGAAGAGTCTATCCCGATCAACCACCCGATTTATGACACGCTCTCCAGCCTTGCCTGGAAGATCCCCGGCGGTGGTCGTCTGAGCGCCATGGGACTGTTGATGCTGGGCGTAGTGGTGATCGGTATCTTCCTTGCGCACCGTACACGCTTTGGCAATCAGGTGTACGCCATTGGCGGTAGCGCGACGTCAGCTAACCTGATGGGGATCTCGACCCGCAGCACGACAATCCGCATCTATATGCTTTCTACTGGGCTGGCGACGCTGGCCGGGATTGTCTTCTCCATTTATACCCAGGCCGGTTATGCGCTGGCAGGCGTCGGCGTCGAGCTGGATGCCATTGCCTCGGTGGTGATTGGCGGTACGTTGCTGAGCGGTGGCGTGGGCACGGTGCTGGGCACCCTGTTTGGCGTGGCAATCCAGGGATTGATTCAGACCTACATTAACTTTGACGGCACATTAAGCTCATGGTGGACGAAGATCGCCATCGGTATTCTGCTGTTTGTTTTTATCGCCTTACAGCGCGGTCTGACGGTGCTATGGGAAAACCGCCAAAGTTCACCGGTCACACGGGTGAATACCACGAGCGCGTCAAAATGATGTCGTGGGCTGTTTTTCGCGTATAGCGGGTAATGCGTATACACTAGGAGGCTACACTTACTTAATGGAATCAAAAGCATGAAAGGAATCGAAGGCGAAGGGCTACCGACAGCATGCGCCAGCTGCGGGGAGAACGTACTGCCTCCGGATACCCACTGCACGCGTTGTGAGAATAAAAAATATACGGGAATTGGCGGCTGGCTTTATTTACCGGCGGTGACGCTGGTGATGTCCGTCATTTCTGGGGTCATTGGCTTTTTCGGTGTGGCGATGTTTGTTTTGCACACTGAAACGGACGTGAGTGCGCTGGTTATTTTTGAACTCGTCTGTATGGCCGTTCTCTTAATGCTGCTGGTTTACACGACGTTTTTGTTTTTCAAAAAGAAACGTCAGCTACCCAAGTTTTATACTGCCTTCATTTTAGGCACCACGCTTTACTACGCGATGGACAGCTGGCTGGGCGCCACGTTCTATGGCGTGGGGCTGAGCACTGACGATATAAAAGCGTTTGTCTCCTGCGCGGCGCAGATCCTTATCTGGATACCGTATTTCCGCGTATCAAAACGGGTCAAACTGACCTTCGTCAACTAAGCACGTAAAGGACGCCGGATTGCTCCGGCGTCTGAGTCTTACGCGTCCGGGAACTCACGGATTAAACGTTCAACGTCTTCAACCATATGGTCGTTACCGACGAAGAATGAACGACGCTGGTGCAGGCTCTCCGGGATAATATCCAGAATACGGTTTTTACCGTCACTTGCTTTGCCGCCCGCTTGCTCGGCCAGCAGGGCCATTGGGTTGCATTCGTACAGCAGACGCAGTTTTCCATCCGGATGGCTGGCCGTGCTCGGGTACAGATAGATCCCGCCTTTCAGCAGATTGCGGTGGAAATCCGCCACCAAAGAGCCAATGTAGCGCGAGGTATACGGGCGCTGGGTGGCTTTATCTTCTTCCTGGCAGAACTTAATGTACTTCTTCACGCCATTCGGGAATTTGATGTAGTTGCCTTCGTTAATGGAGTAGGTGCTGCCTTTGGCCGGGAAACGCATGCGCTCCTGGCTGAGGCAAAATACGCCCAGAGAAGGATCGTAGGTGAACGCATGTACGCCACAACCGGTGGTATACACCAGCATGGTGGATGAACCGTAAACGACGTAGCCCGCCGCCACCTGCTTGTTGCCCGGTTGCAGGAAATCCTCTTCCGTTACCGGCGTACCGACAGGGGTGACACGACGATAAATCGAGAAGATCGTGCCGACAGAGACGTTAACATCGATGTTCGATGAACCATCCAGTGGATCCATGAGTACAACGTATTTTGCGTGTTCACAGCCTTCGAAGACGACGATTTCATCTTCTTCTTCAGAGGCAATGCCCGCCACAATATCGCGTGCCTTCAGTGCAGCTTTCAGTTTTTCGTTCGCGAACAGATCGAGCTTCTGCTGAACCTCTCCCTGCACGTTCTCAGCACCGCTGGCACCCAGGATATCGACCAGACCGGCCTTGTTGATATCGCGGTGGATGATCTTGGCGCCCAGCTTTATTGCCGATAACAAAGCAGTCAGCTCACCGGTAGCATGAGAGAACTCGTGCTGCTTTTCGACAATAAATTCACCTAACGTTTTCATAACACTTTCCCTGCAAATTGTATGGAGTAAAGCGACCGCCATAATCTTAACAAATATTTCAGCCCTCGCGCTTAGGTGAATCGCGCCAGCAAACTGCGGATTATCCTGAAATGCGTTTCTCAGTTGCCTGACATGTGCGTAAAATGACCCCCAGATTAAAAAAGGATAGTGACGTATGCGCATTCATATTTTGGGAATTTGTGGCACCTTCATGGGCGGTCTGGCGATGCTGGCTCGCTCGCTCGGTCATGAAGTAACGGGTTCGGACGCCAATGTGTATCCGCCGATGAGCACCTTACTTGAGAAGCAGGGCATCTCACTGATTCAGGGTTACGATGCCAGCCAGCTCGACCCGCAACCGGACCTGGTGATCATCGGCAATGCCATGACACGCGGTAATCCGTGCGTGGAAGCGGTGCTGGAGAAGAACATTCCGTACATGTCTGGCCCGCAGTGGCTGCATGACTTTGTGCTGCGCGATCGCTGGGTGCTGGCAGTGGCGGGAACTCACGGCAAAACCACCACGGCTGGAATGGCGACCTGGATCCTCGAAGTCTGCGGCTATAAGCCAGGCTTTGTCATCGGCGGTGTGCCGGGGAACTTCGAGGTTTCTGCGCGTTTGGGTGAAAGCGACTTTTTCGTTATTGAAGCGGACGAGTACGACTGCGCATTCTTCGATAAGCGTTCCAAATTCGTACATTACTGCCCGCGTACGCTGATCCTCAACAACCTTGAGTTCGATCACGCGGATATTTTTGACGATCTGAAAGCCATTCAGAAACAGTTCCACCATCTGGTACGTATCGTGCCGGGTCAGGGACGCATCATCTACCCGGAAAACGACATCAATCTGAAACAGACGATGGCGATGGGCTGCTGGAGCGAACAGGAACTGGTTGGTGAGCAAGGTCACTGGCAGGCGAAGAAACTGACGACCGATGCCTCCGAATGGGAAGTGTTGTTAGACGGTGAAAAAGTGGGCGAAGTGAAGTGGGGCCTGGTCGGCGAACACAACATGCACAACGGCCTGATGGCCATTGCTGCCGCTCGCCACGTTGGTGTTCAGCCTGCGGATGCCGCTAATGCGCTGGGCTCGTTCATTAACGCACGTCGACGTCTTGAACTGCGCGGCGAAGCCCATGGCGTGACGGTGTATGACGATTTCGCCCATCACCCGACGGCGATTCTGGCAACGCTCGCCGCGCTGCGCGGAAAAGTCGGTGGCACGGCGCGCATTATTGCCGTGCTGGAACCACGTTCTAACACCATGAAAATGGGACTGTGCAAAGACGATCTGGCGCCGTCGTTAGGTCGTGCAGATGAAGTGTTTCTGCTGCAACCGCCGCACATTCCGTGGCTGGTATCGGAAGTCGCGGAAGCCTGCGTGCAGCCTGCTCACTGGAGCGGTGATGTTGACGCGCTGGCGGACATGGTGGTGAAAACCGCGCAGCCTGGCGATCACATTCTGGTGATGAGCAACGGCGGGTTTGGCGGTATTCATCAAAAACTGCTGGACGGCCTGGCGAAGAAAGCGCAAGCACAAGCAGAAGAGTAAAAAAATGCCCGGTGGCGCAATGCTTACCGGGCCTACGATCGACTGTAGGCCGGATAAGGCGTTTACGCCGCCATCCGGCACTTTCAGCATACGAAGAAATTAGACTTCGTTTTCTGCCAACTCACGCAAATACTGAAAAATCTGACGTGCTGATTTTGGCGGCTTATTGCCTTCCTGCTCTTTCTTCGCATTGCGAACCAGAGAACGAAGCTGTTGGCGATCGGCGTGCGGCCACAGTCTGAGGACTTCCGCTACCGCATCATCACCTTCAACGATCAAACGATCGCGCAGCTGCTCCAGCTTGTGAAACATTACAACCTGTTGGTTGTGACGGTTCTTCAGCTTATCCAGCGCCTGACGGATAGGATCGACATCGCGCTGACGCAGCATCTTGCCAATCAGCTGCAGCTGGCGGCGACGGCCTTCCATCTTAATACGCTGAGCCAGCTCAATGGCGGCACGTAAATCCGCATCGAGCGGGATTTTATCCAGCGCGTTTTTCCCCAGTTTTACCAGTTCCACGCCCAGGTGCTTTAACTCCTCGGCGTCACGTTTTATTTCACTTTTACTGACCCAGATAATTTCATCGTCTTCGTCTTCGATGTCATCACCGGGAACGTCGTCGAGCCAGTCTTCGGGCTGCTTAGTCATGTCAGGCTCCTTAAAAAAAGAGGCTAATGTTACCAGTTAAGATGCGCACTGAAAAACGGTTCTCTGTTAGACTTCAGAGAAACTCTCTCTACATTATGGCATTTGCGATGAAAGTAATCTCACAAGTTGAAGCGCAGCGTAAGATTCTGGAAGAAGCAGTCTCGACAGCACTGGAATTAGCATCAGCTCAGTCGGACGGTGCAGAAGTCGCCGTAAGCAAGACGACGGGTATTAGCGTCAGCACCCGTTATGGTGAAGTGGAGAACGTAGAATTCAACAGCGACGGGGCGCTGGGCATTACGGTGTATCACCAGAACCGTAAAGGTAGTGCGTCGTCCACCGATTTAAGTCCACAGGCGATTGCGCGTACCGTGCAGGCTGCGCTGGATATTGCTCGTTACACCTCGCCGGACCCGTGCGCAGGCGTGGCGGATAAAGAACTGCTGGCCTTTGATGCGCCAGATTTAGACTTGTTCCACCCGGCGGAAGTCTCGCCTGACGAAGCCATCGAACTGGCGGCACGTGCTGAACAAGCGGCGTTGCAGGCCGATAAGCGCATTACTAACACCGAAGGTGGCAGCTTTAACAGCCACTACGGCATCAAAGTGTTTGGTAACAGCCACGGTATGCTGCAGGGCTACTGCTCCACGCGTCATTCTCTCTCCAGCTGCGTGATCGCCGAAGAAAATGGCGATATGGAACGCGACTACGCCTACACCATTGGCCGCGCAATCGGCGATCTGCAAACGCCGGAATGGGTGGGGGCCGACTGTGCGCGCCGCACCTTATCCCGTCTGTCACCGCGTAAACTGTCCACAATGAAAGCACCGGTTATTTTCGCCAATGAAGTGGCGACCGGCCTGTTCGGACACCTGGTCGGGGCCATTGCCGGTGGCTCGGTGTATCGTAAATCTACCTTCCTGCTGGACTCGCTGGGCCAACAAATTCTGCCGGAATGGTTGACCATTGAAGAACACCCGCATCTGCTGAAAGGGCTGGCCTCTTCGCCGTTCGACAGCGAAGGCGTGCGTACGGAACGTCGCGATATTATCAAAGACGGCGTCCTGACTCAGTGGCTGCTGACCAACTATTCTGCCCGCAAGCTGGGACTGAAAAGCACCGGTCATGCCGGTGGTATTCATAACTGGCGTATTCCCGGACAAGGTCTAAGCTTCGAGCAGTTGCTCAAAGAGATGGGCACTGGTCTGGTCGTAACCGAGCTGATGGGGCAGGGCGTGAGTGGTATCACCGGCGATTATTCGCGCGGCGCGGCTGGCTTCTGGGTCGAAAACGGTGAAATTCAGTACCCGGTGAGTGAAATCACCATCGCCGGTAACTTGAAAGACATGTGGCGCAATATTGTCACCGTCGGTAACGATATTGAAACGCGCAGTAATATACAGTGTGGTTCTGTGCTACTGCCGGAGATGAAAATCGCCGGGCAGTAATACCCGTCATACTTCGAGCTGCGGCGTGAATTATTACGGGTATCTGGCGTTATTCTTAATAATAAAAAAGGAAGTGAGCAATGCGTAAACACCTGTTAGCGATCGTCGCGGCTTCAACGCTGGTTTTAGGTTCATCTGCGTTTGCAGCCGATCTCGAAGACGATATGGGGATCCTCAACGACAACCTGAAAATCGTGGAAAAAACGGATAACGCAACTGAACTGAAAGACGCGTTAACCAAAATGCGTGCAGCCGCGCAGGATGCACAAAAAGGAACGCCACCGAAGCTGGAAACTAAATCCCCGGACAGCCCGGAGATGAAAGATTTCCGTCACGGCTTTGACACGCTGATCGGCCAGATCGACGGCGCGTTAAAACTGGCGAACGAAGGTAAAGTCAAAGAGGCGAAAGCGGCAGCGGAGGAGCTAAAAACCACCCGCAACGCTTACCATAAGAAGTACCGTTAATTTATGTATCCGGCCTGCGCGACGTCGTAGGCCGGATAAGACGCGACAGCGTATCCATCAGGCACCGCCCCCCATAAGTAAACGCTCTACCCATCACATTTTTTAACTTTTAACGCCAACCCGTTTTTCCTGCCGCTTGCGGTTTCCCTGCTATCTCGTGCGATCCCCATCACGTTATCCAGGCGATAAATAACCAATCCCGCCCTTTTTGCGGCACAGATCACTATCGTTGCTCACCTTTCCACTTCGAAGTGGAAAACAACTCGCTACAAACTTTTAACCTCCACCGTTAGTTTACGCTTAGAGCCATTAGTGGGGTATGACGAGTGAATAACGGAGCGGTAATGAATGACAGGGGGGAATCGGTGACACCGTCTGGTGAACTGGCCGAACGCATGCTGGCGCAGGTGTATGCCCTGTTGCGCGCACGCCACATCATTCCCAATGCCGTACAGGAACAAATGCTGACATCGCATGTTCGTGCCATGGCGCACCGCTCGGTGACGGGTGAGCCTTTACCCGACGTTGATGCCAGCTTATTTGATGAAATTTCAGCCGAATCAATGGCACTTGCCCGCGACATCGTGGCGGAGTTTGGCAACCTTCCTGAAGAAGAGGCCTGGCTGCTGTCGGTACATTTCGAAGTCGCAAAAGAGAACCTTTAAGGAGCACAAGATGGAACAGATTACTGTGGTGATTGGCGATCGTCTGGGTAAAGGCCAGAAAGTGGCGGCAGGCGTTGAGAAAGCAGGCGGACGTGCGGTCGTGGTACCGGGCGTGGCGGCAGATATGAAGCTGGGTGACATGATGAAAGCGGAAAACGCCACCTTTGGCATTTCGTTTTGCGGCAGCGGCGGCGCGGGGGCTATCACCGCGCAGACCAAATATGGTTACAAAGCCAAATACGGTATGCGCTCGGTTGAAGAGGGCGTCACCGCCATCAACGAAGGCTGCAACGTGCTGGGATTCGGCTTTATGGACAAAGAAGAGCTCGGCGAGCGCCTGGTGCAGGCGTGGCAAAAGAAATACGGCGCTTAAGTATGAAAGAGCAATTCACCACAACGGTGAGAGTCACGGGTAAGGGTGACGCCAAAGCGCGCGCCTTTGCCGATGCCCTGAACCACGTTCAGGCCGCGGTGATGAAAGGGTCGCCGCATATCTTACTGCGTATTGAGCCACAGGATGTGCAGGTTGTTCAAGCGCGTGAAACGGTGCGTAAAGAGGCGTTCTTATTCCTCTTTTTGCGCCGCGAAAGACGCACTTTCAGCGTGGAGCTGGATGTGACCGTCAACGTGACTGCCATCAATCTTGAGAAGGTGGATTTCGTCACGCAACGCTGATTCACTATTAAAAGGCATAATTATGTTCCTGATAATATTAATAAAATCGCTCATCATCGGCGCGCTGGTTGGCGTAGGTGTCGGCGCTGGGGCTGCACGCATGTTTCATGCGCCTACCTCTCAGGGGATGGGCGCGTTTCGTACTCTGGGGGAGCTGAATTCCTGTGAAGGGGATCCTGCTTCTCACTTCTCATTCGGCCTGGGCTTCTTCTTTAACGCCTGGGCTTCATCCGTTGCGGCGGGGGCGTTCACGCAGGACGTTGACCACCGCATCATCCCTAACTGGGGTGCGGCGGCATTGATGCTTAAAAACCGTAATGTCGGTGAGACGCTGCATGACCCCAGACGCATGGCGATTGCCTGTGGCGTGATTGGCATGATTGTCGTGACCTTCCTGAACCTGACCGCGTCATCCGTACCGGCGGCGCTGCAGGTTACTGCCGTGAAGGTGCTGGTACCGGCGGCAAACCTGCTGGTCAACACCGTGATGCCGGTGATCTTCTGGCTGGCGGCAATCGATGCCGGCAAGAAATCGGGCTTCTGGGCGACCGTCTTTGGCGGCGCGGCGCAGCTGATAATGGGCAACGCCGTACCGGGTCTGGTGCTCGGTATTTTGATTGGTAAAGGCGTCGAAGAGAGCGGCTGGAACCACGTCACTAAAGTGATGATGGTGGCTATCGTGGCGCTGTTCGTGCTGAGCGGTTTCTTCCGCGGCTTCGATATGAAGATGATCGAATCCTTCCATCTGACCGTGCCGAACTGGCTGGAACTGATCCACAACTCACTCAGCGGCAAATAACGGAGGCCACAATGGAACAGAATAAAGGTTTTTGGTTCGCCGACTGGTCATTCCCGATCTTCGTGGGCCTGCTCTCCTCCGGTGTCTTTGCCGGCACGCACATGTACTACCTGTATGGCATCGGTGCGTTTAACGAAGTGGCCTTTGTGGCAATGCTGAAAGCGGGAATGGACACCGGTTCTTACGGGGCGGTAGCGGCGTTTGGTGCGAGCTTCCTGTTTGCCCGCATTATTGAAGGTTCGCTGGTGGGGATCCTGGACATCGGCGGGGCCATCCAGACCGGCGTTGGTTTGGGCGTGCCGGCACTGCTGCTGGGGGCTGGCATTATTTTCCCGGTCGCTAACTTTGCTGCCTCGCTGGTCACCGGTCTGGTGATTGGCCTGGCAATTGGCTACATCATCATTCTGGCGCGTAAGTTCACCATCAATCAGAGCGATTCGACCTACGGGGCGGACGTGATGATGGGAGCCGGTAACGCCTCAGGTCGCTTCCTTGGACCGCTGATCATCCTCAGCGCGATGACGGCTTCCATCCCTATCGGCGTCGGTTCTCTGGCCGGGGCGCTGCTGTTTTACCTGTGGCAGAAACCGATCACCGGCGGTGCGATCCTTGGGGCCATGATCCTCGGTTCCATCTTCCCGATTGCGATTAGCTAATTGCCTGATGGCGCTGCGCTTATCAGGCCTACAGCATCGTACTCGTTGTAGGCCGGATAAGACATTTATGTCGCCATCCGGCAACCGATTTCCTCTTTCTACAGGAGAGTGTGATGTTTGATTTACTCCTGCGCCATGCGCGTCTGGTAGACGATACGGTAAGCGATATTGCGGTCAAGGACGGCAAAATTGCGGCGCTGGGCGAGATAACCGATCCGGCGGTGAAAACCGTCGACTTACGCGGTGAGTGCTACGTCAGCGCCGGGTGGATTGATTCTCACGTCCACTGCTACCCGAAATCCCCGATTTATCATGACCAGCCTGACAGCATCGGGATTGCCACCGGCGTCACCACGGTGGTGGATGCCGGCAGCACCGGCGCTGACGATATTGATGATTTCTATACCTTAACCCGCGAAGCGACCACCGATGTTTATGCCTTGCTGAATATTTCCCGCGTGGGGCTGATTGCGCAAAACGAGCTGGCCAATATGGCTAATATCGACGCTGACGCGGTGAAGCAGGCGGTGCAACGTCACCCGGACTTTATTGTCGGCCTGAAGGCGCGGATGAGCAGCAGCGTGGTCGGTGAAAATGGCATTATCCCGCTTGACCACGCCAAAGCGATGCAAGCGCAGAATGGTGACCTGCCGCTAATGGTGCACATCGGTAACAACCCGCCGGATCTGGATGAGGTAGCCGAACGCCTGACAGCGGGCGACATTATTACCCACTGCTATAACGGCAAACCGAACCGTATTCTGACGCCAGAAGGCGAATTACGGGCCTCGGTAACGCGGGCGATTTCGCGCGGCGTACGCCTCGATGTTGGACACGGTACCGCCAGTCTGAGCTTTGCGGTGGCGAAACGCGCCATCAGCTTAGGCATTTTGCCGCACACCATCAGCTCAGATATTTACTGCCGCAACCGCATCAGTGGCCCGGTGCATTCATTGGCCAACGTAATGTCGAAATTTCTCGCCATCGGTATGTCGCTCCCGCAGGTCATTGAGTGCGTGACCGCCAGTGCCGCCGACGGCCTGCGCCTGAAAAATAAAGGCCGACTTCAGGTCGGTCTGGATGCCGATCTCACCCTCTTTACGCTGAAGCGCCAGCCCGCCGTGCTGGTCGATGCCGAAAACGACAGCCTGCAGGCTGAACAACTGCTGGTACCGCTTGCCGCAATACGTGCGGGCAAGGGCTATATGACCGAACAAGGGAGCGCGGAACATGCCTTCGATTTTTGAGAAATACCATTTAAAACAGGTTATTAATACCTCTGGTCGCATGACGGCGCTTGGGGTCTCTACGCCGCGACCCGAAGTGGTACAGGCCGCGATGGCGGGGATGAATCAGTACTTCGAAATGAAAGATCTGGTCAATAAAACCGGAGACTACATCGCGAAGTTGCTCGAGGTGGAAGGCGCCACGGTGGTGTCCTGTGCCTCGGCGGGGATTGCCCTGTCAGTGGCGGCTGTGCTGGTAAAAGACAGCGACTGGCTGCTGGAAAACCTGCACGCCACGCCAATCGACAACAACGAAATCGTGCTGCCTCGCGGCCATAACGTCAACTTTGGCGCACCGGTTGGCAGCATGGTGGCGCTTGGCGGCGGCAAGTTAGTCGAGGCCGGCTACGCCAATGAATGCTCGGCGGCGCAGCTGACAGCCGCCATCTCGCCGCGCACGGCAGCCATTCTGTATATCAAATCGCACCACTGCGTACAAAAAAGCATGCTCAGCGTAGAGCAGGCCGCCGTGGTCGCACGTACGCATAATCTGCCGCTGATTGTGGATGCAGCGGCGGAAGAAGATTTGCAGTGCTACTACCGTGTCGGTGCGGACCTGGTGATTTACAGCGGCGCCAAGGCGATCGAAGGGCCAACCAGCGGCCTGGTGATTGGTAAAACACAATATGTGGAGTGGGTGAAACGCCAGACGGCAGGTATTGGCCGGGCGATGAAGGTCGGCAAAGAGGGCATTCTCGGGCTGACCTGCGCCATTGAACTGTACCTCAGCGCGCAGAAAGAGAGCGGCGCGGAGATGGTCGAAAAAATGACGCCGTTTATTAATACGCTGAATACCTTCAATGGCGTCAGTGCGCGGGTGGTGTGGGACAGCGCAGGGCGCGACATTGCGCGTACCGAAATTAAGTTTGACGAAGCGGTAACCGGGATCGCCACCGGCGAGCTGGTTGAGGCGCTTAAGCAGGGCGAGTATGCGATCTACTTCCGCGGCTACAAAGCCAACGAAGGTATTATTGAAGCGGACGTGCGCAGTGTAGACCGCGCGCAGCTGGAGATAGTGGCGCGTCGTATTGCGGACGTGACCGGGCAGGAGAAAAAAGCATGAAACTGACGCCTAACTTTTATCGCAATCGCGTCTGCCTGAACGTGCTGGCGGGGTCAAAAGAGAACGCCAGTGATATTTACGCGGCGGCCGAAGGCCATGTGCTGGTCGGCGTGTTGTCCAAAAATTACCCGAGCGTTGAAAGCGCGGTGGCGGATATGCGTGAATACGCGGCGCTTATCGACAATGCGCTGTCCGTTGGTCTCGGGGCGGGCGATCCGAACCAGTCGGCGATGGTCAGTGAAATTTCCCGTCAGGTGCAGCCGCAGCACGTCAATCAGGTGTTTACCGGCGTGGCGACCAGTCGGGCGCTGCTGGGGCAATCTCAAACGGTGGTCAACGGTCTGGTTTCGCCAACCGGTACGCCGGGTTGGGTGAAGATCTCCACCGGCCCGCTCAGCAGCCAGTCAGCAGATGGCGTGGTACCGGTGGCAACCGCCATTGCACTGCTGAAAGACATGGGCGGCAGCTCGATTAAATACTTTCCGATGGGTGGTCTGCAATGCCGCGACGAATATCAGGCGGTGGCTGAAGCCTGCGCCCGGCATGACTTCTGGCTGGAGCCTACGGGCGGTATCGACCTGGACAACTTTACTGAGATTCTGCAGATTGCCCTTGATGCCGGCGTGAGCAAAATCATTCCTCACATTTATAGTTCTATTATTGATAAGGTGAGCGGCAACACCCGGCCTGACGATGTGCGCCAGCTGCTGGCAATGACCCGGGCCTGCGTAGGTTAACTGATTAGTGAGGAAACTGACGTGCGATTCCCCAACCAACGTTTAGCGCAGCTGTTTGGCATGCTGCAAAGCGAGGCGCTGCCGCAGGATGAGCTGGCGCAGCGGTTGTCGGTTTCCACACGCACGGTCAGGGCGGATATTACCGCGCTGAACGCGCTTCTCACCCCGTATGGCGCGCAGTTTGTCCTTAGCCGGGGCAATGGTTATCAGTTGAAAATTGACGATCCGGCACGCTACCAGACATTACAAACGCAGCAGCCCGAGCGGTTGCTGCGCATTCCGCGTACCAGCCAGGAGCGGGTACACTGGCTGGTGGTTCGTTTTCTGACATCGGCTTTTTCGCTGAAACTGGAAGATTTAGCTGATGAATGGTTCATCAGCCGGGCGACGCTGCAAAACGACATGGCAGACGTGCGTGAGCACCTGCAACGCTATCGACTGACGCTGGAAACGCGCCCCCGACATGGGATGAAGCTGTTTGGCAGTGAGATGGCGATCCGCGCCTGTCTGACCGATCTTCTGTGGACGCTGGCGCAGCAGGACCCGGCCCATCCACTGGTGATGGAAGAGGCGCTCAATGCGGGCGTCCCGCAACAGCTGCAGCCGGTTTTACAGGATATTTTCACCCGCTTTCATATTCGCCTGACCGACGAAGGAGAGCTCTTTCTGCGCTTATATTGTGCGGTGGCGGTACGCCGGATTAGCGAGGGCTATCCGCTGCCGGAATTTACCGCAGAAGAGGTGGAACATGAGGTGTGCCTGGCGACGCGGGAAATTGCTTCGGTCCTGCACCAACTGGCAGACAAACCACTCTCCGTGTTTGAGGAGAACTGGCTGAAGGTACATATCGCCGCCCGTCAGGTACAGGATATCGCCCCCAGCGCGATTAACGCCGATGATGACGAAGCGCTGGTCAATTACATCCTGCGTTTTATCAACACGCAGTACAATTACAACCTGATGAACGATCGGCAACTGCATGCCGATCTACTGACTCATATTAAGACCATGATCACCCGGGTACGCTACCAGATCATGATCCCCAATCCGCTGCTGGAAAATATTAAACAGCACTATCCGATGGCATGGGATATGACGCTGGCCGCCGTGTCGGGGTGGGGGAAATACACCCCGTATACCATTAGCGAAAATGAGATTGGCTTCCTCGTGCTGCACATTGGCGTTGGGCTGGAACGTAGTTACAACATCGGTTACCAGCGACAGCCTCGTGTGCTGTTGGTTTGTGACGCAGGAAACGCCATGGCGCGAATGATTGAAGCGGTGCTGGCGCGTAAATATCCGCAGATTGAGATTGTCGACACCGTGACGCTGCGCGACTACGAACAACGGGACGTCATCAGCGAAGACTTCGTGATTTCTACCGCACGAATAAATGAAAAAGATAAGCCCGTGGTGATGATCGCCCCGTTCCCCACTGATTATCAGCTGGAGCAAATTGGTAAGCTGGTGCTGGTGGATCGCACCCGCCCGTGGATGCTGAACAAGTTCTTCGACGCCGCCCATTTTCGCATTATTGACGAACCGATGGATCAACAGACGCTGTTCAACACGTTATGCGGCCAGCTGCACGATGAAGGCTTTGTCGATGCGGAGTTTCTCGACTCCGTCGTTGAGCGCGAGGCCATCGTCAGCACCCTGCTGGGTGACAGTATTGCCCTGCCGCACTCCCTCGGTTTGCTGGCTAAAAAAACGGTGGTCTATACGGTGCTCGCCCCGCAGGGCATCGCCTGGGGAGACGAAACCGCCCACGTGATCTTCTTGCTGGCCATCAGTAAAAGCGAGTATGAAGAAGCGATGGCCATCTACGATATTTTCGTCACCTTCCTGCGTGAACGCGCTATGACGCGGCTCTGTGCGTGTCAGAATTTTACCGAGTTCAAAACGGTTGCCATGGAGTGCGTCAGTCGTTTTTGAGAGGTGTTATCCATAATTCGATGTAATGCGAATGTAATGCTAAACTGCATTACACATTCGATTCTACCGGAGGCATAATGGCCACGCTGAACGTCCGTCTGGATGACAAACTCAAAAATGAGGCTTATGCCGTGCTGGATAAACTGAACATTACTCCAACGGAAGCCGTGCGATTACTGTTCCAGTACGTCGCAGAAACGGGGCGCATGCCAGTGAAAACCGTCACTCTTAGCGATAGTGAAGATGCACTGATTCAGACAGTTCGGGAGAGGCTGTCTAGTCCGCAAAAGGGAATCAAGGTTAGTCTGGATGACTTATGAACTGGAATTCGACCCGAGAGCCTTAAAAGAGTGGCATAAGCTGGGCGATACAGTGAAGGCTCAGCTTAAGAAAAAGTTGGCTGATGTGCTATTGAACCCCAGAATTGACTCTGCCCGTTTAAACGGTCTTCCTGACTGCTATAAAATTAAGCTTAAATCGTCCGGCTATCGTCTGGTGTACCAGGTTCGGGATGAAGTTGTGATTGTGTTTGTTGTCGCGGTAGGCAAGCGAGAACATTCAGCCGTCTATCACGATGCAAACAAACGGCTTTAGCGATCATCGCAAGTGATGTACCACCTGGTTGCTGCTGCCGCGCCAGATCAGCGCCGGGTCTTTCAGATCCTGCACAAATTTGCCATCGACCAGCACGTTGATGAGATCCACCACCTGCATTTGCGCGGCGTTGAGTTCATCAAGCTTGTAGCCGGTCCATACCCAGATGTCTTTCCCCGGACACTCAGCGTGAATGCGTTGCACCAGTTTCAGGATATCCGGCACGTTTTGCGGATGTAGCGGATCGCCGCCGGACAGCGAGATCCCCTGGCGAGGGATCCGCGTATCGTTGAGATCGGCAATGATCTTATCTTCCATCTCTTTGGTAAACGGCTCGCCGGAGTTCAGACGCCAGGTGCTTTTGTTATAGCAGCCTGGGCATTCATGCACGCATCCAGACACAAACAGGGTGCAGCGCGTACCGGGGCCGTTGACGATGTCGACGGGGTAGTATTGATGATATCGCATAGAGGATGTCCAGAAAGAATGTAGGCCGGATAAGGTGCTTGCACCGCCATCCGGCAACATTGTGATACCTGATGGCGACGCGATTGCGCCTTATCAGGCCTACGGTCTTTGCAAACGGAAATTAACCGAGCTGCCCGTTACCTAAGTGCTTCACGCGGCGCTTCACTTCTTCCTGCTTACCGGCGTTAAACGGACGTGCGTCCGGGCTGCCTAAATAGCCGCAGACGCGACGGGTGACTGACACGCGAGCAGCGTCGTGGTTACCGCATTTCGGGCAGGTGAAGCCTTTGCTGGTGCATTCGAATTCACCGGTAAAGCCGCACTCGTAGCACTCATCGATCGGCGTGTTGGTTCCGTAATACGGCACGTGCTGATAGCTGTAATCCCAGACGTCTTCCAGCGCTTTCAGGTTGTGCTGAATGTTCGGGTACTCGCCGTAGCAAATGAAGCCGCCGTTCGCCAGCGGCGGATACGGTGCTTCGAAATCGATTTTGTCGTACGGGTTAACCTTTTTCTCCACGTCGAGGTGGAAGCTGTTGGTGTAGTAGCCTTTGTCGGTCACGCCCGGCACTACGCCAAACTCGGCGGTATCCAGACGGCAGAAGCGGTCGCACAGGTTTTCACTTGGCGTGCTGTACAGGCTGAAGCCATAGCCGGTTTCGTCTTTCCATTTATCGACGGCCTGACGCAGGCGTTCAACAATGGCGATGCCTTTGGCGCGAAGCTGCTCGCTGTCGTACATATGCTTTTCGCCAAACAGCGCGTTGATGGTCTCGTGAATACCGATGTAGCCCAGAGAGATCGACGCCCGGCCGTTTTTAAAGATTTCAGACACATCATCGTCGGCTTTCAGACGCACGCCGCAGGCACCTTCCATATACAGGATTGGCGCCACGCGCGCTTTTACGCCTTCCAGACGCGCGATACGGGTCATCAGCGCTTTGCGCGCCAGCACCAGGCGATCGTC
The DNA here is from genome assembly GCF_005281195.1 of Citrobacter sp. wls613. Taxonomy (NCBI): domain Bacteria; kingdom Pseudomonadati; phylum Pseudomonadota; class Gammaproteobacteria; order Enterobacterales; family Enterobacteriaceae; genus Citrobacter; species Citrobacter sp. wls613. The sequence continues at coordinate 40,117 of NZ_SZXN01000090.1, read as the reverse complement.
CAGCAGTTTCCAGAAGGTGGCTTCATCACCGTGTGCTTCCAGTGCAATACGCGGCAGGTTGAGGCTAATCACGCCAAGGTTGTTACGCCCGTCGTGAACCTGTTCGCCGTTCTCGTTTTCCCATACGCCGAGGAAACTGCGACACCCCATCGGGGTTTTGAACGAACCGGTCACTTTTACGACCTGATCGTAGTTCAGGATGTCCGGATACATACGCTTGCTTGCGCATTCCAGCGCCAGCTGTTTGATGTCGTAGTTTGGATCGCCAAACTTGTGGTTTAGACCGTCACGAATCGCAAACACCAGTTTCGGGAACACGGCGGTTTTACGGTTTTTACCCAAACCGGCAATGCGGTTGCGCAGAATAGACTGCTGAATCAATCGTGATTCCCAGCTGGTCCCCAGGCCAAAGCCAAAGGTGACGAATGGAGTCTGGCCGTTGGCGGTATGCAGCGTGTTCACTTCATACTCGAGGGACTGGAATGCGTCGTAGCACTCTTTCTCGGTACGGGAATGCGCATAGCCGTCGGCATCCGGGATCTGCCACTCTTCTGCGGTTTTACGGTGCTTGTTAAAGCTCTCGGTGACGAACGGCGCGAGAACTTCATCGATACGGTTAATGGTGGTGCCGCCGTATATGTGGCTGGCAACCTGGGCGATAATCTGCGCGGTGACTGCGGTCGCCGTGGAGATGGATTTTGGCGGCTCAATCTCCGCGTTACCCATCTTAAAGCCCTGCGTTAGCATGCCTTTCAGGTCGATAAGCATACAGTTAAACATCGGGAAGAACGGCGAGTAATCGAGATCGTGGTAGTGAATATCACCGCGCTCGTGTGCCTGTACCACATCACGCGGCAGCAGGTGCTGGCGCGCATAGTGCTTGGCGACGATACCGGCCAGCAGGTCGCGCTGGGTTGGGATCACTTTACTGTCTTTGTTGGCGTTTTCGTTCAGCAGCGCGGAGTTGGTTTGCTCAACCAGACCCCGAATTTCCTGGTTCAGGCGGCCACGTTTTTCACGCTGGATATCACGGTCGTGGCGATATTCGATGTACGCACGGGCGAGTTGTTTGTACGGGCCAGACATCAGCTGGTTTTCCACCGCTGTCTGGATCTCGTTGATATCGACCTGGCTGCGCTCATTCATCTGGCTGCTAACGACTTCTGCGACGGTGGCACAGTAATCTGCGTCATCGACTCCCGCTGCTTTAGCTGCACGCAGAATGGCTTCTTTGATGCGCTCTGATTTAAACGGCACTTTACAGCCATCACGCTTCATCACATGCGGTGTCATGATCACTCCATATTTATAAGAACATTATAAGAACAGGTTATCCACAGAGGGTGGGAAGCACTCACTGGTTTATTCATCTCTCTGGTCAATGACTTCCCGTAATTCAGACCCCATTTATCCACATTTCCACCGCTACCGAGGGAAATGGCGTTGTAGCAATTGTAGTCGATTAATACAACATATTGGGTCGGCGTGCATTTTAAGTTCTATATGTAGTGATTTGCATCAAGGATGTTTGCGATTTTATTGATGTAGCTCAAAGTAAAAACCAGAGCGTACAGATGACGGGCAGTACAGCGATTGTAAATTGCCCGTAGAAAATTCTGATTAATTATTCAGCAAAAACAGACGGGTAAGTTGAGCGTATGCCGTGAAGCCCGGCAGCGCTATACGCGCCGGGCTTGATGCCAATTGCAAGCTATTTTTGCAGCCACCAGATAGCTTCAAAAGGACGTAGCGTCATCGCGCCGGGCTGGCGGGCGACCTCGTCATAGTTGTGCATCAACACCTGCCAGTTGTCGCGAGTGTGCGCCGGTTGCCAGGGCTGGAAGGCGTTGCTCAGATTAGCAACGACCAGCAGCCGTTGTCCCTGCCATTCGCGCTGATAGCACCAGACATGCGGACTGTCCGGCAACAGATCCTGATAATCGCCCCAGGTGAGAATCGGTTCTGTTTTGCGTAAGGCAATCAGCTTCTGATAGGTGTAAAACACCGAATCGGAATCCCTTAGCGCTGCAGCAACGTTGATCTCCGCCGCGTTGTCGCACAGGTTGATCCACGGCTCCCCCTGGGTAAAGCCCGCGTGTTGGCTTCCGTCCCACTGCATCGGCGTGCGGCTGTTATCGCGGGATTTACTGGCGAGGATCGCCAACAGCTCGTCGGCATCACGCCCGCTAGCATTCAGCTCGGCAAACATGTTATGGCTTTCGACGTCGCGATAATCGGTAATCTGGCGAAAATGTGGGTTGGTCATGCCAATTTCTTCGCCCTGATAGATATAAGGCGTGCCCTGCATCCCGTGCAGCACCATCGCCAGCATTTTGGCGGCCGGTACGCGATATTGTCCTTCATCGCCAAAGCGTGAAACGATGCGCGGCTGATCGTGATTACACCAGAACAGCGCGTTCCACGCGACGTTGTGCATCCCCTGCTGCCAGTGGCGGAACAGGGTTTTCAGCGCCACGTAATCCGGTTTGGCTAACGACCACTTTTCACCATTCGGGTAATCGACTTTCAGGTGGTGGAAGTTAAAGGTCATCGACAATTCGCTGCCGTCCAGTGCGGCGTATTGCTGGCAATGTTCGAGCGTGGTGGAGGACATTTCACCCACTGTCATCAGGCTGCGTGGGGTGAAGACATCGCGGTTCATCTCGCGTAAGAATTCATGCACGCGCGGACCATCGGTGTAAAAACGGCGGCCATCACCGTCAGGATCGCTCGGGAAGTCCTGATCCTTGGAGATCAGATTCACCACGTCGAGGCGCAGTCCGTCTACGCCGCGATCGGCCCAGAACTCACACACTTTTTTCAGCTCGGCGCGAACCGCCGGATTTTCCCAGTTCAGGTCGGCCTGTTCCGGGGCAAAGAGGTGTAGATAATACTGTTCGCTTGCGGCGTGCCAGTCCCAGGCGTTGCCGCCAAATTTGGAGCGCCAGTTGTTCGGGCAGGCCTCTGGCGTACCGTCACGCCAGATATAGAACTGACGATACGGACTGTCTTTATCCAGCGCTTCACGAAACCAGGCGTGCTGCGTCGATGTATGGTTAAACACCATATCAAGAATAATGCGTATGCCGCGCGCTTTCGCCTGCGCCACCAGTTCGTCGAAGTCATCTAGCGTGCCGTAGGCCGGGTCAACGGAGATATAATCTGCAACGTCGTAGCCGTTATCAACCTGTGGCGAAATGTAGAACGGCGTCAACCATATCGCATCAACGCCCAGCGTTTGCAGATAGTCGAGACGCTGCGTAACGCCGCGCAAATCGCCGGTGCCGCTGCCGGTGGTGTCCTGAAAACTCTTGGGGTAAATCTGATAGATAACGCCGTGTTGCCACCAGTGTGGAATAGTCATTGTGGTTTCCTGCAAATGCGGAGGGGTGCAATGGCACCCCAAAAAAGAGTCAGACAATTTGTAACGTGCCCTGACGGTATTTACGCTGGTAAACGAACGAGGTCAGTACCATCGGGATAACAATCGCGATGACCATCGCCAGGCCAAATACCTGCCAGTAAGTCGGCTGGATGGAGAGGATGCCAGGTATACCGCCGACGCCAATCCCGTTCGCCATCACGCCGTTCAGGCCGCACAGCAGACCGGCGAGGCCGGAACCGATCATTGCGCACAGCATCGGGAAGCGGTATTTCAGGTTGATGCCGTACATTGCCGGTTCGGTCACGCCGAGCCAGGCGGAGATAGCGGCAGGTACCGAGATTTCACGTTCGTTTTGCTTGCGGCTGGCGATGATAATCCCTATTACCGCCGAGCCCTGGGCGATATTTGACAGTGCAATCAGCGGCCACACCGGCGTGCCACCCATGCTTTGGATCATCTGCATATCAATGGCCAGCGTAGTTTGATGCACGCCGGTGATCACCAGCGGGGCGTACAGGAAGCCAAACAGCGCTGCGCCAATTGGGGCAAAGCTGCCGGTCATCAGATGACGCACGGCAAAGGCGACGCCATCACCAATCCAGCGACCAAACGGACCAATAAACGCGTGGGCGAGGAACACCGCGAGGATCAGCGAGCACACCGGGACGATCACCAGATACAGGTAATCAGGGACGAGACGTTTCAGGCGCGTTTCAATCAATCCCAGCGCCAGACCTGCCAACAGAGCAGGAATAACCTGCGCCTGGTAGCCGACTTTTTCGATCGTAAACAGGCCGAAGTTCCACACTTCCGGCACCTGCTGGCCCAGCAAATACGCGTTCATCAGCTGCGGTGAAACCAGCGTGACGCCCAGCACGATGCCGAGGATCGGCGTGCCACCCATTTTCTTCACCGCTGACCAGCAGATGCCGACCGGCAGATAGAAAAAGATCGCTTCCCCGATCAACCACAGGAAGTCATAGAGGGTTTTCAGCGACGGGTACATCTGCGCCAGCGTCTGACCGTTGCTCATCGGCAGATCGCCGATCACATTGCGAAAACCTAAGATCAGGCCGCCGCTGATCAGCGCGGGCATCAGGGGGAAGAAGATCTCCGCGAAGTGCGAGATCAACTGCTCGTGCCATTTCATGTTCTGTCGCGCGGCTTTTTTCGCTTGCTCTTTGTCGGCACTGGCCTGTCCGGTGGTGGCCAGCAGCGCTTTGTAGTAGTCGCCCACCTCGGTGCCAATCACTACCTGAAACTGCCCGGCGTTGGTGAAGCAGCCTTTGACCATCGGCAGCTGCTCGATCTCTTTCGGTCTGGCATTCGCGGGCTGATTCAGCACAAAACGCAGGCGCGTGATGCAATGACTCACCGTGGCGATATTGTCGCGCCCGCCCACCAACTCAATCAGCTGGTCGATATCCGCTTGTTTTACTTTGCTCATGATTAAGCCCTGTTGTTGACCTGGCGCCAGAGTATATCTTCGCTGGATATTTAAATATGGGAACGTTCCCGAAACGCAGCGAAGATCACAAATTAGCGCTCAGAAAGCGATCAGGAAAGGGTGGCGGGAATGACGATCTGTCGGGGTTCGCTGCGGCCGTTGATCTGCTCGATCAACTGCAACGCCGCCTGTCGACCGGCTTCGGCGTAACCGGGATCGACGGTGACGATCTCCGGATGGAGGAATTTCATCAGCGGTGTGCTGCCCACGCTCGCCAGCTGCAGATGTTCAATGCGCTGCTCCTGCAAATATTTGCTGACCCCAAGAGCCAGAGTATCCGTGGCGCACACTAAGGCGGTGGTCTCTGGGGTAATGACATCGGCAGCGTGTTCGTAGCCCTGCTTCATGGCGAGACCCGGCAGGGCCGCAACAGGATGCAGTTGATGTTTTTTACAGAAGGCCAGGTAGGCGGCATGACGCCGTTGACCGGTGGTGACGTCGCTGTGGGGAACGCCAAGAAAACTAATATGGCGGTGTTGGCGATCGTATAAACGCTGCATCAGGGTATGGATTGCGCCTTCATCGTCATAACAGACCGAGGCAAAACCGTTAGCATCCCTTGCCAGCAGCACCAGGGAGTCCTGCCAGGAGGCGATCATCGCTTCGGTAATACCGGTAAAACCGAACAGCACCACGCCGTCAATGTTGCGGCGTCGGAGCATACCCAGGTGTTCTTCCACTAGGTCGGGCGAGAACTGGCTTTCCATCATAATCGGGTCGTAGCCCTGCTCATAGAAGGCGGGCAGCATGGTCTGCACGGCCAGATTCTCGGAAAGCGAATCCAGTCGCGTGACGATAATCGCCACCACTTTGTCACTTTGCCCACGCATGGCACGGGCAGAGCGGGAAGGGGAAAAACCGTGCTGATTCATCACCGCTTCAACGCGTTCGCGGGTGCGCTCACTGACGCCGCTTTCATTGTTGAGGACGCGGGAAACGGTTGATTTTCCCACACCGCTTAAGCGGGCGATGTCTTTAATGGTCAGCCGATTTTGCATCCTGTATTCCCGTGTCGCGTGTGAAGTTATGCCAAAAGAGAATAACTTTACTCATGCTCAGCGCAATGGGCAAAGTCTGGTATACGTTTGGTTTAGTTTCTGTGCTTTATCATACCGCCATAATTGCCACGAACCTTATAGATTTATCCCTATAATGCGCGGGGCAAATCATTCACTTACCGGAGGCTGTATGGATCCCGATCCCACCCCTCTCCCGAAACGGAGAAAAACCCCTTTCCGGTAAGCCTGCATTCACTGTCTTACCGGAAACGTAAGACAGTGACGTTCTGACGTCCCTGTTGTGATTTTATGATTGCCATCAGGCAAGGCTTTGCCACGCCTGAAGGATTTACTGCGCCTGTTGATACCGGCGCAGAGGGACTGCCTATGTTTAAAAATATCACCCGCCAGCTGTTTGCCCGGCTGAACCGCCATTTACCGCATCGTCTGGTGCATCGTGATCCGCTGCCGAACGCCCAGACCGTTGCCAGCACGCCTATTCCGCCTTCTCTGAGTGAACATTGCCTGAAGATGGCGCTGATGAACGAAGAGACGCTGTGGAAAACCTTTAATACCCACCCTGAAGGCTTGAACGCCGCGGAAGTGGAAAGCGCCCGTGAGCAGCATGGCGAAAACCAGCTGCCGGCGCAGAAACCGTCGCCGTGGTGGGTACATCTGTGGGTCTGTTACCGCAACCCGTTTAATATTCTGCTCACCATTCTGGGCGGGATTTCCTATGCCACCGAGGATCTGTTTGCCGCAGGCGTGATTGCCCTGATGGTGATTATCTCGACGCTGCTGAATTTTGTGCAGGAGGCGCGCTCCACCAAAGCGGCGGATGCGCTAAAAGCGATGGTCAGCAACACCGCCACGGTCCTGCGGGTGATTAACGAGACCGGCGAAAACGGTTGGGTTGAGCTGCCTATCGATCAGCTCGTGCCCGGTGACATTATCAAGCTGGCGGCGGGGGATATGATCCCGGCGGATTTATGCATCGTTCAGGCGCGCGATCTGTTTGTCGCGCAGGCCTCGCTGACCGGTGAGTCACTGCCGGTTGAGAAGGTGGCGACCAGCCGTGACCCGCAGCAAAGCAACCCGCTGGAGTGCGATACCCTGTGCTTTATGGGCACCAACGTGGTGAGTGGTACGGCGCAGGCGATCGTCATTTCTACCGGGGCGAACACCTGGTTTGGACAGCTGGCGGGTCGCGTGACCGAGCAGGATAGCGAGCAGAATGCATTCCAGAAAGGGATCAGCCGCGTCAGCATGCTGCTGATCCGCTTTATGCTGGTGATGGCGCCGATTGTGCTGATTATCAACGGTTACACCAAAGGCGACTGGTGGGAAGCGGCGCTGTTTGCCCTGTCCGTGGCAGTAGGCTTAACGCCAGAAATGCTGCCGATGATCGTCACCTCAACGCTGGCGCGCGGGGCGGTGAAGCTGTCAAAACAAAAAGTTATCGTTAAGCACCTCGACGCCATCCAGAACTTTGGTGCGATGGATATTCTGTGTACCGATAAAACCGGTACGCTGACCCAGGATAAAATTGTGCTGGAGAATCATACCGATATCTCCGGTAAACCCAGCGAGCACGTTCTGCATTCTGCGTGGCTGAACAGCCATTATCAGACCGGGCTGAAGAACCTGCTGGATACGGCGGTGCTGGACGGTGTGGATGAAGAATCGGCGCGTCAACTCTCGACCCGCTGGCAGAAAATCGATGAGATCCCGTTTGATTTCGAACGCCGCCGCATGTCGGTGGTGGTGGCAGAAGTGGGCGATGTTCACCAGTTAGTGTGCAAAGGCGCGCTGCAGGAGATCCTCAACGTCTGTACCCAGGTGCGCCACAACGGTGAAATTGTTCCGCTGGACGACAACATGCTGCGTCGGGTGAAGCGCGTGACCGACACGCTGAACCGTCAGGGGCTACGCGTGGTGGCAGTGGCAACCAAATACCTGCCCGCGCGTGAAGGGGACTACCAGCGTATTGATGAGTCCGATCTGATCCTCGAAGGGTACATCGCATTCCTCGATCCACCGAAAGAGACCACCGCCCCGGCGCTGAAGGCGCTGAAGGCGCTGAAGGCCAGCGGCATTACGGTAAAAATCCTCACCGGCGACAGCGAACTGGTGGCGGCAAAAGTGTGTCATGAAGTCGGTCTGGACGCGGGTGAGGTGGTGATTGGTAGCCACATTGAAGGGTTGAGTGACGACGAGCTGGCCCGGCTTGCCCAGCGCACCACGCTGTTTGCCCGCCTGACGCCAATGCACAAAGAACGCATAGTGACCCTGCTCAAACGCGAAGGCCACGTGGTCGGCTTTATGGGCGATGGCATCAACGATGCCCCGGCGCTGCGCGCGGCGGACATTGGTATCTCCGTCGATGGTGCGGTCGATATTGCCCGTGAAGCGGCGGATATCATCCTGCTGGAAAAGAGTCTGATGGTGTTGGAAGAAGGGGTGATCGAAGGGCGTCGAACCTTCTCGAACATGCTGAAGTATATCAAAATGACGGCCAGCTCCAACTTTGGTAACGTCTTTAGCGTGCTGGTGGCGAGCGCATTTCTGCCGTTCCTGCCAATGCTGCCGTTGCACTTACTGATCCAGAACCTGCTGTACGATGTATCCCAGGTGGCAATTCCGTTTGATAACGTCGATGAAGAGCAGATCAAAAAACCACAGCGCTGGAATCCCGCTGAACTGGGGCGCTTTATGCTGTTCTTTGGACCGATTAGCTCGATCTTCGACATTCTGACCTTTTGCCTGATGTGGTTTGTCTTCCATGCCAATACGCCAGAGCATCAGACGTTATTCCAGTCGGGCTGGTTTGTGGTGGGGCTGCTGTCACAAACGCTGATTGTGCATATGATCCGTACCCGCCGCGTACCGTTTATCCAGAGCCGTGCCGCATGGCCGCTGATGCTGATGACGCTGGTGGTGATGGTGGTGGGGATTGCGCTGCCATTCTCCCCGCTGGCGAGCTACCTGCAATTGCAGGCATTGCCGCTGAGCTACTTCCCGTGGCTGATTGCGATTCTGGCGGGTTACATGACGTTGACCCAATTAGTGAAAGGTTTTTATAGCCGCCGTTACGGCTGGCAATAACCGTTTCGTTTCTCTGCCGAATGGTGCGGGTACAGCCATTCGGCATTTTTCTTTTTCATTCGAAGATATTCCCTCGCAATATTTGTGTTTTAATTTTATTGAAATACTAACGGGGTAAAGTATTAACATATCCCGTTCTCGCCTTTTGTTTTTTCTCAATAAAACGATCTCCGTTGCAAAAATGAAACAGTGTGCTAAAAATTATTAGCATTGACGTTTTTTTGTGAAGGCAGTCATCGAAATAAATTGTTACACCAGCTAGTCTGCGCAGGTAACGTCGTTAAAAAAGTTTCTCGCTGCCCATTTTTAATTCCGGCAGTCATTTGCTCTGCATGCCATTTCTATTAATGGAAATTATGAACTTCTGGAGAAGGACAAATGAAACTGACAAAAAACCTGTTAAGCCTGTGTATTGGCGCGTCAGTCTTGCTGGCCAGCCATACCACGTTAGCCCAAACCTTCCGCGCCGCTGATGTGCATCCGGCTGATTACCCGAACGTTGTTGCCGTGAAGCACATGGGGGAAAAACTCAGTGCAGCGACCGACGGGCGTCTGGAGATTAAAACCTTTCCCGGTGGCGTATTAGGCGATGAGAAACAGATGATTGAGCAGGCGCAATTAGGCGCCATCGATATTATTCGCGTCTCAATGACCCCAGTTGCCGCCATACTCCCTGAAATTAACGTCTTTACCCTGCCGTATATTTTCCGCGATGAAGACCATATGCATAAGGTGCTGGACGGGATGATTGGCCAGGAGATTGGCGACCGTCTGACCGCAAACAGTAAATCACGACTGGTATTCCTTGGTTGGATGGATGCAGGTACGCGCAACCTGATCACTAAAAATCCGGTTATCAAGCCAGAAGATTTACACGGGATGAAAATCCGCGTGCAGGCCAGCCCAATCGCGCTGGATACCTTAAAAGCGATGGGCGCGAACTCCATTGTGATGGGGGTCAGCGAAGTGTTTAGCGGCATGCAGACCGGCGTAATTGATGGCACGGAAAATAACCCGCCAACGTTTGTGGCGCACAACTATTTACCGGTAGTTAAAAACTACACCTGGAGCAAACATTTTATTATTCCTGAGCTATTCCTGTTCTCGAAAACGAAATGGGATAAATTGAAAAAAGAAGATCAGGATCTCATTATTAAGCTCGCGAAAGAAGCGCAGGTAGAACAGCGTAAATTGTGGGAAGCCTATAATGCGAAATCACTGGAAACTATGAAAGCCAATGGTGTTCAGTTCCATGATATTGATACTGATGTTTTCTATAAAGCCACGCAGTCGGTAAGGGATAATTACGGTAAAGATCACCAAGATTTGATCAAACGTATTCAGGATGTGAAGTAGTTCATCAGGCGGATGGTATCCACCATCTGCCTGAGTCTTTTGATTAATTCGAGGTGATGATTATGGGTGAATGCTATTCATCGGTAATGGATTTTTTTTACCGGGTCTCAATGTGGATTGCCGGGATGGCATTATTAGTGATGGTCGCCATCATTCCGATTGGGATATTTGCACGATATGTTCTGAACAATGCCCTGTCATGGCCTGAGCCTGTCGCTATTCTCTGTATGGTGACATTCACCTTTATTGGCGCCGCGGTGAGTTATCGCGCAGGTTCGCATATCGCGGTAAGCATGGTGACCGATCGTTTGGGTGAAACCGCCCGCCGTTACTGCTCTCTTATCGCCGATATTATGCTGACGGCGATTAGCCTGTTTATTCTCTGGTACGGCACCACGCTGTGTCTTGAACTGTGGGAACAACCCGTTGCGGAATTCCCGCTGTTAAGTGCCGGGCAAAACTACCTGCCGTTACCGATTGGCTCTGCCATCACGCTGCTTTTTATTGTTGAGAAGATCTGCCGTGGTCCGCAGTACCAACGTCCTGTTGTCATGCTGGGTTCGACCAGCTAGTTACCGCCCCCATTTCAGAAAGGAAAGCAGATGGATGCATTTATTCTCGTCTTTACGCTCGGCATTATGCTGGCGATTGGGGTACCGGTAGCGTACGCGGTGGGTATTAGCGCGATCATTGGCGCCTGGTACATTGATATTCCACTGGAAGCGGTAATGATCCAACTGACCAGCGGGGTGAATAAATTTTCATTGCTGGCGATCCCGTTCTTTATTCTGGCCGGAGCGATTATGGCCGAAGGCGGGATTGCGCGTCGGCTGGTGAATTTTGCCTACATATTTGTGGGCTTTATTCGCGGCGGACTGTCGCTGGTGAATATTGTGGCCTCCACCTTTTTTGGTGCAATTTCCGGATCGTCCGTAGCCGACACCGCCTCTATTGGTTCGGTGATGATCCCGGAGATGGACAAAAAAGGCTACCCGCGTGACTTTGCGGCGGCGGTGACCGCCAGCGGATCGGTACAGGCGATCCTGACGCCCCCCAGCCATAACTCGGTGATTTACTCGCTGGCGACCGGCGGTACGGTGTCTATTGCCGCGCTGTTCATTGCCGGCATCTTACCGGGTCTGTTGTTGAGCTTTAGCCTGATGGTGATGTGCGTAGCGTTTGCGCACAAACGCGGTTATCCAAAAGGGGAGCGCGTACCGTTTCGCCAGGCGTTGAAGATTTTTGTCGACACGCTGTGGGGCCTGATGACGGTGGTGATCATTATGGGAGGGATCCTCTCGGGTATCTTCACCGCGACAGAATCCGCGGCGATCGCCTGTCTGTGGGCCTTCTTTGTCACCATGTTTATCTATCGTGACTACAAATGGTCTGAGCTGCCGAAGCTGATGTTCCGCACGGTGAAAACGGTCACTATCGTGATGATCCTGATCGGCTTTGCCGCCGCTTTCGGCGCGGTAATGACCTATATGCAGCTGCCGATGCGTATCACCGAAGCCTTTACCAGCATCTCGGACAACAAATACGTCATTCTGATGTGCATTAACATCATGTTGCTGCTGATTGGTACGCTGATGGACATGGCGCCGCTGATCCTGATCCTGACTCCGGTCCTGCTGCCGGTGACCAACGCGTTGGGTATCGATCCGGTGCATTTTGGCATGATCATGCTGGTGAACTTAGGGATTGGCCTGATTACGCCGCCGGTAGGATCGGTGCTGTTTGTCGCCAGTGCGGTGAGTAAGCAGAAGATTGAGCAGGTGGTGAAGGCGATGCTGCCGTTCTATGCGGTGCTGTTCCTGGTGCTGATGTTGGTGACGTATATTCCGGCGATTTCGTTGTTCCTGCCGAAACTGTTTGGCGTAATGTGATAAATGCCCGGTGGCGCTCGCGCTTACCGGGCCTGCAAACTACGCTTCCCCAGGTCGGATAAGGCTAAGCCGCCATCCGGCACAAGAAGGTTTAGCGACGAACGGCGATCGCTTCAATCTCGATTTTCACGTCTTTTGGCAGACGGGCCACTTCCACGCAAGAGCGTGCCGGGAAGGTCGCGTTGTGCTCGGTGAAGAACGCTTCGTAGGTAGCGTTGACGGTGGCGAAATCGTTCAGGTCTTTAACGAAGACCGTAGTTTTTACGATGTCGCCCACTTTCAGGCCTGCTGCTTCTACGATAGCTTTAACGTTTTCCAGCGACTGACGCGCCTGAGCGGACACGTCTTCCGATACGGCACCGGTTTTTGGGTCAACCGGGATCTGACCGGAAGTGATTACCATGCTACCCAGATCAACACCCTGAACGTATGGGCCGATTGCTGCTGGTGCATTTTCCGTCGCGATAGTCTTGCTCATGATTTCTCCTGAATTACAGCGGTAATAGAATGTTCCCGCTCATTATAGGGAGCCGGGATCTCATAACCAACCCCAATTAGTTGGCCAGCACCACATAATGGGAAAACTCTTTTTCACAGTATTTGCATTTGAGTGCGATGTCATCGGCACGCTTTTTCACTGCAAAACTGGAGGAAACCGGCTCGGCATGACTGATACAGTTACTGTTCGGGCACACCAGCACGTTATCGATACGCTCAGGCAGGCTGGGACGTGATTTACCCACCACGTCATAGTCATCAATGCGGTTTACCGTGGCCTGCGGGGCGTACAGCGAGAGCTGGTTGACCTGCTCGTCGGTCAGGAAGGTATTTTCAATTTTGATCAGGTCTTTACGCCCCATCTCACCGGACGGCAGGTTCAGGCCGATGGTGATACGCTGATCGGTCTCTGTCAGTTTGAATAGTGTCAGCAGCTTAAAACCCACCTGTGCGGGAATATGGTCAATCACGGTGCCACGTTTGATGGCTTCAACCTGCAGTTTGTTATCGTGTGTCATCGTCATGTCCTCTTACAGTGCCAGTTCGCTATTCAGTACCAGTGCCAGTAACGCCTGGCGGGCGAAGATGCCGTTGCCTGCCTGCTGGAAATACCAGGCGTGTGGCGTCTTATCGACGTCGGGAGTGATCTCATCGATGCGCGGCAGCGGGTGCAGCACCTTCATGTTCTCTCTGGCACCTTCCAGGTCACTGGCGCGCAGAACGAACTGTGCTTTCACGTTGGCGTATTCGGACGGGTCCAGGCGTTCTTTTTGCACGCGGGTCATGTAGAGGATGTCTACGTCCGCCATCACTTCTTCAATCGTGCCGTGCAGGCTCCAGGCGATACCTTTTTCATTCAGCATGTCCAGAATGTACTGCGGCATTGCCAGCGCATCCGGGGCGATAAAGTAGAAGCGGTTGCCTTCGAACTTCGCCAGCGCCTGAGTCAGAGAGTGAACGGTACGGCCATATTTCAGATCGCCCACCATCGCAATTTGCAGATTGTCCAGGCGACCCTGCGTTTCCTGAATGGTGAACAGGTCCAGTAGCGTCTGGGTCGGATGCTGGTTAGAGCCGTCTCCCGCGTTCAGTACCGGCACATTGCCGGAGAACTCCGTGGCCAGACGCGCGGCGCCTTCCTGCGGATGACGCATTACAATGGCGTCGACGTAGGTGCTGATTACGGAAATGGTGTCAGCCAGCGTTTCACCTTTTTTGCCCAGTGAGGTGTTGCTGCTGTCAGAGAATCCCACCACGCTGGCGCCCAGACGGTGCATCGAGGTTTCAAAAGATAAACGGGTGCGGGTTGAGGCTTCGAAGAAACAGCTGGCGATCACCTTATGCTTCAACAGCTCCGGCTGCGGGTGGGCTTTTAGTTTCGCCGCCGTCGCGAGTACCAGATTGAGGTCATCGCGGCTGAGGTCGTTTATGGAAATGATGTGTTTTTGATAGAGCGGGTTAGCCATGTTTATCTCCTGACGCCTGGGCAAAAAAAAAGCCCCTCAATTGAGGGGCTTAGAATGATGAGCAACGGGAAGAAAAACGGCAGGCCAGCGTCTTTTTTCAGACGCGGTAAGACAAAATGTCGTACACACTGAACCATAGATCCTCCCGGCAAATTGTCGGCGATTATACTCAGCTACGTTATAGGATCAAGCGAATAATGCACAAATTATTCATCGCAAACGATTCTCATGAATATTCATTCACCCAAGCCCGCGGAGACCGCCGCAGGCGATAAACATGCGTTGACGCAAAATATCGGTAAATAGCAGTGGTATGGCAGACGTATTTTTCGTATAACAATTAAAATGAAACAATGTTTTAATTAAGGGGTTTGAAATGATTATCGGCAATATTCATCACCTGGAAGCATGGCTGCCGGAAGAGCTGCGTCAGGCAATTGAACACATTAAAGCGCACGTGACGGACACAACCGAAAAAGGGAAACATGATATCGACGGTAACCGCCTGTTTTATCTGATCGCCGAAGATATGACCGAGCCGTTTGAGCAGCGTCGCGCCGAGTATCATGCCCGTTATCTGGATATTCAGATCCTGCTAAAAGGCCAGGAAGGGATGACCTTCAGTACGCTGCCTGCGGGCACGCCGGAAACCGACTGGCTGGCGGACAAAGATATCGCTTTCTTGCCGGAAGGGGCGGAAGAGAAGACGGTGGTGCTGAATGAAGGTGATTTTGTGGTGTTCTATCCGGGCGAAGTGCATAAGCCGCTGTGCGCGGTAGGTACGCCTGCGCTGGTGCGCAAAGCCGTGGTAAAAATGCTGGTCGAATAAGTGATTTTATGATGCCGGATGGCGACGCAATAGCGTCTTATCCGGCCTACGGGAGCACGGTTGTAGGCCGGATAAGATGCGTAGCATCGCCATCCGGCATTCTTTTTACCGACGTACTCACTTCGCTAATGTCGCCACCATCACCGCTTTAATGGTGTGCATGCGGTTTTCTGCCTGATCAAAGACAATACTGGCAGGTGACTCAAAGACCTCATCGGTTACTTCCATCCCACCGTGCAAACCGTATTCTTGCGCCATTTGTTTACCCAGCGTGGTTTGGTCATCATGAAATGCTGGCAGGCAGTGCAGGAATTTCACCTGCGGATTGCCGGTTAGCGCCATCATCGTGCTGTTGACCTGATAGTTACGCAGCAGGGCAATTCGTTCGGCCCACTTCTCTTTGGCTTCACCCATGGATACCCAGACGTCGGTATAAATGAAGTCCGCACCTTTCACGCCTGTCGCAATATCGTCGGTCAGGGTGATATTACCGCCGTTTTTCTGTGCCAGCGCTTTGCATTCGGCTACCAGGCTCTCTTCTGGCCAGCAAGCCGGTGGTGCAACCAGGCGCAGATCCAGCCCGGTTAATGCGGCGGCTTCCAGCATTGAATTGCCCATGTTGTTACGGGCATCGCCGGTGTACACCAGCGTCATCTCATTAAACGCTTTGCCCGGCAGGTGTTCCTGCATGGTTAGCAGATCGGCCAGTAACTGGGTGGGGTGGAATTCGTTGGTCAATCCGTTCCATACCGGAACCCCGGCATATTCGGCCAGCGTCTCCACCACCTCCTGACCGTGGCCGCGATACTGGATACCGTCATACATGCGGCCCAGTACGCGGGCGGTGTCTTTTATCGACTCTTTATGGCCAATCTGGCTGCCGCTTGGCCCGAGATAGGTCACGCGCGCGCCCTGATCGTAAGCGGCAACTTCGAAAGAGCAACGAGTACGGGTCGAGTCTTTTTCGAAGATGAGCGCAATATTTTTACCGGTCAGCATAGCGACCTCTGTGCCGTTTTTCTTGTCCGCCTTGAGCCGGGCGGCGAGCTGCAGCAGTGACGTGAGTTCAGCAGAGGTAAAATCGAGCAGTTTCAAGAAGTGCTTCTGATAAAATGCAGACATGGTTCCCTCACATGGCTTAGGCCATTTATTGAATTAAAATTCAATTTATATGTATGTTTATTCATTTGCAACCTTGTTTAACAAATCTTTCCTGGAAAGGTGGAGGCAATGTCAGCGGTATGTGACAATAAGAGTATCGGCAGGACATTATGAGGATATGAGCCATGGCAAACCCGGAACACCTGGAAGAACAGCGTGAAGAAACACGCTTGATTATTGAAGAGTTACTTGAAGATGGTAGCGATCCTGACGCGCTGTATACCATTGAGCATCACCTTTCCGCGGATGACTTTGAAACCCTGGAAAAAGCAGCGGTAGAAGCCTTCAAGCTGGGTTATGAAGTCACCGAGCCGGAAGAGCTGGAAGTGGAAGAAGGCGACACGGTCATTTGCTGTGACATCCTCAGTGAATGTGCGCTGAAGGCCGAGCTGATTGACACTCAGGTTGAACAACTGATGAACCTGGCTGAAAAATTTGACGTGGAATACGACGGATGGGGCACTTATTTTGAAGACCCTAACGGCGAAGAAGGTGAAGACGGCGACGATGACGATCTCGTCGACGAAGATGATGACGGCGTGCGTCACTAAGTCATCTGCTGACCTACGGCGGCGCATGCTGCCGTAGGGCAAGGACAACGTATGGATTACCCGCAAATACTCTCCCCGATTCTGGATTTCCTGCACTGCAAAACGCCCGAGGCCTGGCTTGATAAAGCGCGCGACCCGGCAAATCTTCCCCTGCTGCTGACCGACCATCTGGTCTGCGAGCTGAAAGCGGCGCAAACCGCGATGCTGCTGGTGCGTAAATATGTTGCGGATAAGCAGGGATCGCAGGCGATGCTGGAGTGGCTGAAACCCTATGAAGCCTTTGCCTTCCGAGAAGGGGAAGAGCCGGATTTCACCTTGCTGAACAAGCAGATCAGCAAAAGCATCATGCCCCGGACTGACGACCCGTGGGGGCAACAGCTTATCGACAGCATGGTGCTGCTGATCAAAGAAGAACTACACCACTTCTGGCAAGTGCGTGAAGCGATGCTAAGCCGCCAAATTCCGTATATCAAAATGACCGCCAGTCGTTACGCCAAGGGCATGCTTAAAGAAGTCCGTACCCATGAGCCGTTAACGCTGATTGATAAGCTGATCTGCGGCGCCTACATTGAGGCGCGATCCTGCGAGCGTTTTGCCGCGCTGGCACCGTATCTGGATGATGAATTACAGGCGTTTTATCTGTCGCTGCTGCGCTCAGAGGCGCGCCATTATCAGGATTATCTGGCGTTGGCACAGCAGGCGGCCGACCATGACATCAGTGACCGGGTACGGTTTTTTGGTGAGGTGGAAGCATCCCTGATCTTATCGCCGGACGATGAGTTTCGTTTTCATAGCGGCGTGCCAGCCTAGCTCCACTCTCTGGTACGGTGTCTCTCTTCCTCCTTCCCGGTAGCTAAAATCTGGTGGCTAGAAATCGATCGCACCTGCCGCAATAATCAAACCACTTGAAGGGGGAATATATCCCCGCTATATGCATTGATATGAAAAAGGATGGTGAATGAACTGGGCACACGTATTGTTGGCAGGCTATATCGGGGCGGTGATTGCGACCGTGGTGGGCGTCTGTCGTAAAAAGGGCTGGGTAGGTAAGGTCTCCGGTGCGGTGATTTTTGTCGTGGCGATTATCGGCTGGAATCTGTTTGATACGCACTATCTCATCCCGCGCGAAAGTCCGGACTATGGGCTGACTGAAACGCAGAAATTCGAGAAAGCAATGCTGACAATGCCCGTCTATGAGGTCATTAAGGAGCAGGAACCCGCGCTATGGCAGACGATTCTCAACCAGGCGGTGGAGATGAAAACGGCGGGGAAAAGCGAGCAGCAGATTATTGACACCATACAGCCGCAGATCCTGACGTTCCAGATGGCGCGCTTACAGCAGGCACCCGATGCCAACGTGATTGCCTATATGCAGGTGAACCTCGCGCAAATGGACGCGATAGCGAAAGTAGGCGGTGACGAATGCTTTCGATTCCTGTTCCCGGCGGTAAAGGGCGGTATCAACCCGGTACAGCTTATTCCACGTGAAATTATGAGTCGCCGTATGGCGAATGACATGACGATGCTGCAGGCGGCTTACGGCCCGGGAAAACATACAGTTACGGCGGAAGAAAAAGAGCTGGCGCTTCAGGATCTGCAAGCCATGAGTCCGGGGCTGGTGCAGCGCTATGGGCCGGATATTCAAATCATGGCCGACCCGAATAAAGGCGTGGGTAAAGAGCAACTGGCTTGCGATATGGTTCAGGATCTGTGGACGCAGGTTCTCAAATTGCCGACCGCTCGCGCCGCCGGCGTGATTCGTCTGATGCTCTCAGCCGAAATGCAATAACGCAGTATTGCCCCTTTGCCTAACGTCAGAGGGGTTTTAGCATCCGCACTTCGCAATCTACATGCCCCGTGCAGCCCAGCGGCTCGGCAATATGCGCAAAGCCCAGACGTTCGTAGAGGTGAATCGCCTCGGTTAGAAATTCGGTGGTTTCCAGATAGCACTGTTTAAATCCCTGCTCACGGGCGTGATCGAGAGCCATCAACGCCAGCTTTTTCGCCAGTCCCTGACCACGCACGCTCGGCAGAAAGTACATCTTCTGTAATTCGCAAATATCCGGCTCGCTACAGCCTAATGGCGCAACGCCACCGCCACCGACGACCTGCCCATTTTGTTCAACCACCCAATAGGCCGCACCCGGCTGGCTGTATACCTGGAATAACTCATCGAGATTAGGGTCAGCCACCGTGTAACCTTTATCAGCGGTCAAACCGTATTCGGCGGAGACCTGGCGGATCACGTGGGCAATGGCGGTGTTATCGTCGGCAGCAATGCGACGCAGCGTCGCCGAGACAGGTGTAATGACACTCATAGCGAACTCATGACGTAAAAGTGGGACATATGCAGTTAATACCACTGCGGAGAGGGAAAGCGCAAGCGAGGATAATTCAATAAAAAGCCTCTGGGCGAGTGCGTCAGAGGCTTTTATCGTCTGCGGTGTCGGATGCGCTACGCTTATTCGACCTACGATGACGGTGCCTGTTTGCCGGATAAGCGTAACGCCATCCGGCAAACAGCTTTACAGCGCGGCAATAACCGCCTGCTGTTCAATCAGCTTCGCTTTCGCTTCAGCGTAACCTTCCAGCTTCTCACGCTCTTTAGCGATCACCGCTTCCGGCGCGCGTGCGACAAAGCCTTCGTTGGACAGTTTGGCTTCAATGCGGCCAATCTCACCGTCGATTTTGGTCACTTCTTTCGCCAGACGTGCCAGCTCATCTTCTTTATTGATCAGGCCAGCCATCGGGATCAGCAGCTCGGCGCCGTCGATAATTTTAGTCACAGAAACCGGACCTTTATCATCAGCAGGCAGCACGGTGATGCTTTCCAGACGTGCCAGGTTCAGCAAGAAGCTACGGTTGTCGTTCACACGACGCATCGCGGCTTCGCTGCAACCACGCAGCAGCAGCTCCAGCGGTTTGCCCGGCGCGATGTTCATTTCCGCACGGATGTTACGGATGGCCACGATTGCCTGCTTCAGCCATTCGGTATCGGCCAACGCGGCTTCATCTACCTGCGCCGCATCGTATTCCGGGAACGGTTGCAGCATGATGGTGTCGGCAGTGTTACCGCAAATAACCTTCACTCGCTGCCAGATGGTTTCGGTGATGAATGGGATGATTGGGTGCGCCAGGCGCAGCAAACCTTCCAGCACGGTTACCAGCGTATGGCGGGTGCCGCGCAGCTCAGACTCAGAACCACCGGTCATGACCGGCTTGGTCAGCTCCAGGTACCAGTCGCAGAACTGGTTCCAGGTGAACTCGTACAGAATGCCCGCGGCGATATCGAAGCGGAAGTTATCCAGTGCCTCGCGGTACGCTTTGATGGTCTGGTTGAATTCCGCCAGAATCCAACGGTCCGCCAGCGACAGGGTCATTTCGCCGCCGTTGAAGCCGCAATCCTGATCTTCAGTGTTCATCAGCACAAAGCGGCTGGCGTTCCACAGCTTGTTACAGAAGTTACGGTAACCTTCCAGACGCTTCATATCCCAGTTGATATCGCGACCGGTTGAGGCCAGTGCCGCCAGGGTGAAACGCAGGGCGTCGGTACCGTGCGGCTCGATGCCGTCCGGGAACTGCTTCTCGGTACGTTTAGCAATTTTCTCAGCCAGCTGCGGCTGCATCATGTTGCCGGTACGTTTCTCCAGCAGATCCGGCAGGGAAATACCATCAACCATATCCAGCGGGTCGATAACGTTACCCTTGGACTTGGACATCTTCTGGCCTTCGTCGTCACGAATCAGACCGGTCATGTAGACCGTCTTAAACGGAACCTGTGGCTTGCCGTTTTCATCTTTGATGAAGTGCATGGTCATCATGATCATGCGGGCAATCCAGAAGAAGATGATATCGAAGCCAGAAACCATCACGCTGGTTGGGTGGAACTGACGCAGCGCGTCGGTGTTTTCCGGCCAACCCAGCGTAGAGAAGGTCCACAGCGCGGAGGAGAACCAGGTGTCGAGAACGTCTTCGTCCTGACGCAGTGCAACGTCGGCGCCGAGGTTGTTTTCCTGACGCACTTCGTCTTCGGTACGGCCGACATAGACGTTGCCGTCGTTGTCATACCAGGCCGGGATGCGGTGACCCCACCACAGCTGACGGGAGATACACCAGTCCTGGATATCACGCATCCAGGAGAAGTACATGTTTTCGTACTGCTTCGGCACGAACTGAATGTCGCCGTTCTCAACCGCTTCTACCGCCGGTTTTGCCAGCACGTCGGCACGGACGTACCACTGGTCGGTTAGCATCGGTTCGATAACCACGCCGCCACGGTCGCCGTAAGGCACGGTCAGGTCGTGCGGTTTAATCTCTTCCAGCAGGCCCAGCGCGTCGATAGCGGCAACCACCGCTTTACGTGCGGCAAAGCGCTCCAGCTTCTGGAACTCAGCCGGGATCGCGTTGGAATAGACGTCAGATTCTTCGCCTTTGGTGTCGTACACTTCCGCGGTTTCGCGGATGTCGCCGTCAAAGGTCAGGATGTTGATCATCGGCAGGCCGTGACGTTTACCGACTTCATAGTCGTTAAAGTCGTGCGCCGGGGTGATCTTCACGCAGCCGGTACCTTTTTCCATATCGGCGTGTTCATCACCAACAATCGGAATACGGCGGTTAACCAGCGGCAGGATAACGAATTTGCCGATCAGATCTTTATAACGCGGATCTTCCGGGTTGACGGCCACACCAGTATCGCCCAGCACGGTTTCCGGACGCGTGGTGGCGACCACCAGATAATCTTTCCCGTCTGCGGTTTTTGCGCCGTCAGCCAGCGGATAGCGGATGTGCCACATTGAGCCTTTTGACTCGCGGTTTTCTACTTCCAGATCGGAGATGGCGGTGCGCAGTTTCGGGTCCCAGTTTACCAGGCGCTTGCCACGGTAAATCAGGTCTTCTTTGTACAGGCGAACAAAGACTTCTTTCACGGCATTGGAAAGACCTTCGTCCATGGTGAAGCGCTCGCGCTCCCAGTCCACGGAGTTGCCCAGGCGGCGCATCTGACGGGTAATGGTGCCGCCGGATTCCGCTTTCCACTGCCAGATTTTATCGATAAACGCATCGCGACCGTAGTCGTGACGGGTTTTACCTTCTTCAGCGGCAATCTTACGCTCAACCACCATTTGGGTGGCGATACCCGCGTGGTCGGTACCGGCCTGCCACAGGGTGTTTTTACCCTGCATGCGCTGGTAGCGAATCATGGTGTCCATGATGGTTTGCTGGAAAGCATGACCCATATGCAAACTGCCGGTGACGTTCGGCGGCGGGATCATGATGCAGAAGGACTCTTTGCTTTCATCGCCGTTAGGTTTGAAATAGCCCTGCTTTTCCCAGTGCTCGTAAAGCGGCTGTTCGATATCTTGTGGGTTGTATGTCTTTTCCATTATTTCCAGGTTGCCGTATTCAGGTTAAAACCAGCCACGCGGTAAGCTTTGTAGCGCTCGCGTGCCGATTGTTTCAAAGAATCTTCATAAGGGACGAAGTCTACCACTTCTGTGAAAGCGGTGGCAAAATCTACAAAGCCGACGCGCAAACTGATCAGCAGATCGCGTGGGCTGCTGTTGCGTTTTTCTGGCCAGGCAATTTCGACCGGAGCACCACCACGCGGACCTTCCCCCGCCAGATTATGCGGCACGAAGCTTT
This sequence comes from Citrobacter sp. wls613, assembly GCF_005281195.1. Lineage (NCBI taxonomy): Bacteria > Pseudomonadati > Pseudomonadota > Gammaproteobacteria > Enterobacterales > Enterobacteriaceae > Citrobacter > Citrobacter sp. wls613. Next base: position 17,732 of record NZ_SZXN01000090.1, on the reverse strand, counting down.
CTGCCGGTCTTGCCCACAGCGCTTCATCCAGCCGAATAGCCTGTTTTTCGTCTTCACAGGCGATCAGTACGCGCTTGCCCGCGCGCCAACGTTCTGCGGCAATTTCACACACCAGTTGTTCAACGGCGCTTAAGCCATCTTGTTGTGTGTCGTTATCCAGAAGATAGAACGTTGCGTTTCTCATAATATGGGGCTTCTTGTTGTGGATTTAAATGCAAAGCCGGATGGCGCTACGCTTATCCGGCCTACGGTTAAATACTCACTGTAGGCCGGATAAGACGCGTATGCGGCGCCATCCGGCAATCAAGCAAACTTACTCTTCGCCGTTAAACCCGGCGCGATTGAGCAGGAACTGCGACAGCAGCGCCACCGGACGACCGGTTGCGCCTTTGGCTTTTCCTGAACGCCAGGCGGTTCCCGCGATGTCGAGGTGTGCCCAGTTGTACTTACGGGTAAAGCGCGACAGGAAGCAGCCAGCGGTAATCGCGCCACCAGGGCGTCCGCCGATGTTCGCCATATCTGCGAAGTTGGACTCCAGCTGTTCCTGGAACTCATCACCCAGCGGTAAACGCCATGCGCGATCGCCCGCCTGTTCGGACGCGCCAATCAGCTCGTGCGCCAGCGGGTTGTGGTTCGACATCAGGCCAGTGATGTGATGACCCAGCGCAATCACGCAGGCACCGGTCAGGGTGGCGACGTCGATGACCGCTTCAGGTTCGAAACGCTCGACATAGGTTAACACGTCGCACAGCACCAGGCGGCCTTCGGCATCGGTGTTCAGTACTTCAACAGTCTGACCGGACATGGTGGTTAACACATCACCCGGACGATACGCGCGCCCGCCTGGCATGTTTTCACAGCCCGCCAGCACGCCGACAACGTTGATGGGTAACTGAAGTTCCGCCACCATGCGCATCACGCCGTACACTGCCGCCGCGCCGCACATGTCGTATTTCATTTCATCCATGCCTTCGGCAGGCTTGATGGAAATACCGCCGGAGTCAAAGGTTAGCCCTTTACCGACCAGCACAATCGGGCGCACGTCTTCTGACGGGTTGCCTTTGTACTCGATAACCGACATCAAGGACTCGTTCTGCGAACCCTGGCCGACGGCAAGATAAGAGTGCATACCCAGCTCTTTCATCTGCTGCTCGCCAATGACGCGCGTGACGACATTTTTGCTGTAGCTGTCGGCCAGTTGACGCGCCTGAGAAGCCAGGTACGCTGCGTTACAGATGTTCGGCGGCATGTTGCCGAGATCTTTCGCGGCTTTAATACCGGCGGCGATCGCCAGGCCGTGCTGAATGGCGCGCTCGCCGCTGGTCAGTTCACGGCGGGTAGGGACGTTGAACACCATTTTACGCAGCGGGCGACGTGGCTCGCTTTTGTTGGTCTTCAACTGATCAAAACTGTAGAGGGTCTCTTGTGCTGTCTCGACAGCCTGACGCACTTTCCAGTAGTTGTTACGGCCTTTAACGTGCAGTTCGGTCAGGAAGCAGACGGCTTCCATGGAGCCGGTATCATTCAGAGTATTGATGGTTTTCTGAATAACCTGCTTGTACTGGCGCTCATCAAGCTCACGCTCTTTGCCACAACCAATGAGAAGAATGCGCTCAGACAGAACGTTAGGAACGTGGTGTAGCAACAGGGTCTGACCCGGTTTGCCTTCCAGTTCGCCACGACGCAGCAGGGCGCTGATGTACCCGTCGCTGATCTTATCGAGCTGCTCTGCAATCGGAGAAAGGCGGCGTGGTTCAAAGACGCCCACGACGATGCAGGCACTCCGCTGTTTCTCTGGGCTACCGCTTTTTACACTGAACTCCATGCACTACGCTCCTGAATCTTAAAGACAACGGCGGTGGCTACGGATAGAATTGCAAGCTTTCGTAACTCATACCCGCTGTTGCGGTGACTTCGTGTTAATCTTAACGTTATTACGGCATTGGCACGTCAGAACAATTTCTGAGAGGTGGATCCGTTGAGTATAATGATCTTAGCGACGATTTCGACGACTCAAGAGAATAAATGACGTTTAAGCCATGAAACAAGCTATTTTCCTGCAAAAGACGGGTTTTTACGGGCGTATTTAAAGTGATAATCATAAGATATCTGGTACGGGAAACGCTCAAAAGCCAACTTGCGATCCTATTCATCCTGCTGTTGATCTTCTTTTGTCAAAAGCTGGTCAGGATCCTCGGTGCGGCGGTTGACGGTGACATCCCGGCAAATCTGGTGCTCTCGCTGCTGGGGCTGGGCGTGCCAGAAATGGCGCAACTTATCTTGCCATTAAGCCTGTTCCTCGGGCTGCTCATGACGCTGGGCAAACTGTATACCGAAAGTGAAATTACGGTGATGCACGCCTGCGGGCTGAGTAAGGCCGTACTGGTGAAAGCGGCGATGGTGCTGGCGCTGTTTACCAGTATCTTTGCGGCGATCAACGTGATGTGGGCGGGGCCCTGGTCTTCAAAGCATCAGGACGAAGTGCTGGCGGAAGCGAAAGCGAACCCCGGCATGGCGGCACTCGCGCAGGGACAGTTCCAGCAGGCCACTAACGGCAGCTCGGTGCTGTTTATCGAAAGCGTCGATGGCAGTAATTTCAAAGATGTGTTCCTCGCGCAGATCCGCCCAAAAGGTAACGCCCGTCCTTCCGTGGTCGTGGCCGATTCCGGACATCTGACGCAACTGCGCGATGGCTCCCAGGTGGTGTCGCTGAACGAAGGTACGCGCTTTGAAGGGACCGCGCTGCTGCGTGACTTCCGCATTACCGACTTCAAGGACTATCAGGCGATTATCGGCCATCAGGCCGTGGCGCTGGATCCGAACGACACCGACCAGATGGACATGCACACGCTGTGGACGACCGACACCGATCGCGCCCGTGCGGAGCTGCACTGGCGTATCACGTTAGTATTCACGGTGGCGATGATGGCGCTGATGGTGGTACCGCTGAGTGTGGTGAATCCACGTCAGGGACGCGTACTGTCGATGCTGCCCGCCATGCTGCTGTATCTGATGTTCTTCCTGATCCAGACCTCACTGAAGTCGAACGGCGGCAAAGGGAAACTGGATCCAGTGTTCTGGATGTGGACGGTTAACCTGAGTTATCTGGCTCTGGCGATTGCGCTTAACCTGTGGGATACGGTGCCTGTGCGCCGCTTGCGTGCCCGTTTTCTGCGTAAAGGAGCGGTATAATGCAGCCCTTTGGTGTACTTGACCGCTATATCGGTAAAACCATTTTTACCACCATCATGATGACGTTGTTCATGCTGGTGTCGCTCTCCGGCATCATCAAGTTTGTTGACCAGTTGAAAAAGGCCGGGCAGGGGAGCTACGACGCGATGGGGGCCGGGCTGTATACGCTGCTCAGTGCCCCTAAAGACATTCAGATCTTCTTCCCGATGGCGGCGCTGCTCGGCGCGCTGCTGGGATTGGGCATGCTGGCCCAGCGTAGTGAACTGGTGGTGATGCAGGCGTCTGGTTTTACCCGGATGCAGGTTGCGCTGTCGGTGATGAAAACCGCTATTCCGCTGGTGCTGTTGACGATGGCTATCGGGGAATGGGTTGCGCCGCAGGGTGAACAGATGGCGCGTAACTACCGCGCACAGCAGATGTACGGTGGTTCGCTGCTGTCTACCCAGCAAGGGCTGTGGGCGAAAGACGGCGACAGCTTTGTCTACATTGAGCGGGTGAAAGGCGACGAAGAGTTAGGGGGTATCAGTATTTATACCTTTAACGACCAGCGTCGTTTGCAGTCCGTGCGCTATGCGGCGTCTGCCAAATTTGATAAAGACAATAAGGTCTGGCGTCTGTCGCAGGTGGATGAGTCCAACCTGCAGGATCCGAAGCAGGTTACCGGTTCACAAACCGTGAGCGGCACCTGGAAGACCAACCTCACGCCAGACAAACTCGGTGTCGTGGCGCTGGATCCGGATGCGCTGTCGATCAGCGGTCTGCATAATTACGTGAAGTACCTGAAGTCCAGCGGCCAGGACGCCGGACGCTACCAGCTCAACATGTGGAGTAAAGTCTTCCAGCCGCTGTCCGTGGCGGTGATGATGCTGATGGCGCTGTCGTTCATCTTTGGCCCGCTGCGTAGTGTGCCGATGGGCGTGCGTGTAGTGACGGGGATTAGCTTCGGTTTCGTGTTCTACGTACTGGACCAGATCTTTGGTCCGCTGACGCTGGTATACGGTATTCCACCGATTATCGGGGCGCTGCTGCCAAGTGCCAGCTTCTTCCTGATAAGCCTGTGGCTGATGCTGCGTAAATCGTAATTACAGCCCGCCATCCGGCAACGTCACACGCAGTGCCGGATGGCGCTGCGCTTATCCGGTCCTACTCAGGACCCGTAGGCCAGATAAGGCGTTAACGCCTTATCTGGCAAAGTAACACAGGCACTAGCGTTTTCTTCCGCCCATCAAACTTCCCAACATGCCACGAATAATCTGATTGGTGACCTGACGCGCCGCGCTTTTCGCCACGCTCTGCACCACACCATCACGCTTGCCGCCGCGCGGCCCGGTGCTGCCAAACAAGATATCCTTCAGCCCGCCGAGAATACCGTCGTCCACTGCGACCGCTTTGCCGTTGGCGGGAGGTGTGTTTTGCTGCTCAGTACTGGCCTGCACGCCTTGCTGTAAACGCTCATAGGCCGACTCACGGTCAACCTCTTCTTCATATTTGCCGTACAGCGCGGAGTGATTAATCAGCCCGTTGCGCTCATCGTCGGTTACCGGTCCCATGCGCGAGCACGGCGCAATCACCATCGCCCGCTCCACCACCGACGGACTGCCTTTGGCATCGAGGAACGAGATTAGCGCCTCGCCGGTCCCCAGTTCCTGAATGGCTTTTTCGGTATCAAATGCCGGATTGGCGCGCATGGTTTGTGCCGCAGTTTTCACCGCTTTCTGGTCTTTGGGTGTGAACGCGCGCAGGGCGTGCTGCACGCGGTTACCCAATTGACCGAGCACGTTGTCCGGAATATCGGCGGGGTTTTGCGACACGAACCAAACACCGACGCCTTTCGAGCGGATAAGGCGGATCACCTGTTCGATTTTATCCAGCAATACCTGCGGGGCATCGTTGAACAACAGATGGGCTTCGTCGAAGAAGAACACCAGCTTGGGTTTTTCCAGATCGCCCGCTTCCGGCAACTGCTCGTACAGTTCGGAGAGCATCCACAGCAGGCTGGCGGCGTACAGTTTGGGCATCTGGTACAGTTTTTCTGCGCTAAGGATGTTGATTATCCCCTTGCCGCTGGCGTCGGTGCGCATCCAGTCTTTGATATCCAGCATCGGCTCACCAAAGAAATGCGCCGCGCCCTGTTGCTCCAGCGACAGTAGCCCGCGCTGGATAGCCCCGACCGAGGCGCTACTGATATTGCCGTACTGATTCTGGAAGGATTTGGCGTTATCGCCGATGTACTGAGTGATAGCCCGCAGGTCTTTGAAATCGAGCAGCAGCAGCCCCTGGTCATCCGCAATGCGGAAGATAATATCCAGCACGCCGGACTGCACATCGTTCAGGTTCAGCAGGCGGGCCAGCAGCAGCGGGCCGAGATCCGATACCGTGGCGCGCACCGGGTGACCTTTCTCACCGAAGATATCCCACACCGTGACCGGATTATCATGCGGCTGCCAGTCGGTAATACCGATGTTGTTCAGGCGGGTCAGCAGCTTTTCAGACGCCTGTCCTGCCTGCGCTACGCCGGTTAAGTCGCCTTTAACATCGGCCATAAACACCGGCACGCCGATCTCCGACAGCGATTCGGCCAGCTTCTGCAAGGTGACGGTTTTACCGGTCCCGGTCGCGCCGGTAATCAGCCCGTGGCGGTTGGCCATGCCAGGCAGTAAAAACAGTTCGGTGTCCGGCGTGCGGGCAATTAACAGGGGTGCGCTCATTGAGATTTCCTCCATTTATCCTGCCTGGAGTATAGGCAATGTCGATGAAAGAGAATATGCGCAGGGGAGAGAAAATGACTTAAAGCGTATTGCCGTGATAAATCTGATATCCCAAATCTACGGTGTTGTGGTTATGGTCGTTGTTCTTGATTTTACTGAGCAACATCTGCGCCGCCATGCGACCAATGTCGAAACGTGGGGTGATCACGCTCGCGAGGCTTGGGATCATCTGCCTGCCCATTTCCAGCCCGTGGAATCCGGCAATCGAGATCTGCTCCGGCACAGCCAGATCGCGCTCGCGGCACAGCAGCAGCGCGCCCATCGCAATATCGTCGTTGGTACAGAACACGCCGTCTACATCCGGGTGCGCAGCCAGCGCGTCACGCATCATCTGGGTACCGAGATGGATGGAGGAGATGGCGCGCGGATTCACGCGCAGTGGTTCCAGACCCCGGCGAGTCATGGCATCGCAATAGCCGCGATAGCGCTGCTCGTCACGGACGTCGTCTTTCGAACCCAGATACAGGATTTTGTGGCGCGGGCGTTTATCCAGCATGGTGCTGACCATATCAAACGCCGCCTGGCGGTTATCGAATCCCACCTCCATATCCAGACGATCGCCCTGGATATCCATCAGCTCAACCACCGGAATAGTCGCTGAACGCAGAAACTTCACGGTACGTAAAGTGTGATATTTCTCGGAAAGAATAATGCCGTCGATGTTGTACGACAGCAGGTTGATAACCGATTCTTCCTCGGACTCCCGATCGTAATTGTAGTTGGCGATCAGCGTTTGATAGTTATGGTCCGAGGTCACGGATTCAATCCCCGCCAGAATGTCGGCAAACAGCTGGTTTTGAAACGAGGGGATCAGCACGCCGAGCGTATAGCTTTGCGCGTTCAACAGCATTGCCGGCGCGCGGTTGGGGATGTAGTTAATCTCCTCCATAATCTGCGCGATGCGCTCGCCGGTTTCCTTTGCGACTTTTTTCGGCGAGCGGATGTAGCGACTCACCGTCATTTTGGTCACACCCGCCAGGGTGGCGATATCTTGCAAAGAAATTCTGTGGTTCCTCATCTTCTCTCCTGAGCCGGGGAGCGCTGGCTTGTGCTCCCCGGTAATGCCGAACTAATGCAGAATGGCGTTAAGCGCCAGAACCCCAAGGAGTCCCATAATGGAAATCAACGTTTCCATGACTGTCCAGGTGCGCAACGTTTCGCCGACGCTGAGATTAAAATAGCCTTTAAACAGCCAGAATCCCGGATCGTTAACGTGGGAAGCAATCACGCTGCCCGCACCGGTTGCCAGCACCATCAGCGCCGGATCGGCATGGGTGACGTTAATAATCGGCAGCACCACGCCCGCGGTAGTAATCGCCGCCACGGTGGCTGAACCGAGTGCGATGCGCAGCAACGCCGCGACCGTCCAGCACATCAGCAGCGGAGAGAGTGAGGTACCGGTCATCAGGTGTGAGATATACTGGCCCACGCCGCTGTCGACCAACACCTGCTTAAACGCCCCACCGCCGGCGATGATAAACACAATCATGGCGATGGCGCCGATAGAGTCGCCAATGATATCCATTATTTGCTCGATCGTACGTCCGTTACGACGGCCAAGGGTAAAAATGGCGAGGACGATGGCAATAAACAAGGCGACAGCAGGGTTACCGATAAACTCAAAGAACACCCGCACGCTGTTGGTCTTCGGTAGCGTAATTTCGCACACTGCGGCGACCGCCATCAGTATGACCGGGATAACCGCGGCAAAGATACTGTTCCAGAACGACGGCATCTCTTCTTCGGTGAACAAGTGAGGGTTAAATAAGCCTTCCGGCGGCGCTTTCTCAAAGCGGGTCAGCAGCTTGGAGAACAGCGGCCCGGCGACAATCACCGTCGGGATAGTAATGATAAAGCCGTACAGCAGCGTGGTGCCAAGGTTGGCCTCGAAGATCGTGGCAATCGCCGTTGGTCCCGGATGAGGCGGCAGAAAACAGTGGGTCACGGACAGCGCCGCCACCATCGGCACGCCGACGTACAGCAGCGGCAGTCCGGATGAGGCCACCACCGTAAACACCAGCGGCAGCAGCAGAACAAAACCGACTTCGAAGAACATCGCCAGACCGACGACCAGCCCGGTAATGACCAGCGCCCACTGCACGCGTTTTTTACCGAACGTGCCAATCAGCGTAGTGGCGATGCGCTGGGCCGCGCCTGTATCGGAGATTAGCTTTCCGAGCATGGCGCCGAACCCGAGGATCATCGCCAGCCCGCCGAGCGTCCCGCCGATCCCATTTTGTATTGAGTGCAGAACGGCCTGGGCATCCATCCCTTCGGCAAAACCGACGACCGCCGCTACCAGGACCAGAGCAATAAAGCCGTTAACTTTAAAGCCAATCATCAGGACCAGGAGCAGCGCGACGCCTGCCGCAATAATAATTAATGGCATAATCTTTTCTCTTATAAATTATGTAGAGTGGTGTGCCAAAAATGCAGCGCCAGGGCGCTGCGTGATGTTGCGTTGTGTTGTATCAGACGGCGACCAGCATGCCGCCATCGACAAACAGCAGGTGTCCGTTAACAAAATCGGATGCTTTGGACGAGAGGAAAACCGCCGCACCAATTAGCTCCTGCGGATCGCCCCAACGTGCGGCAGGCGTCCGTTTGCACAGCCAGGCGGTGAAGGCTTCGTCTTCGACCAGCGCTTTGGTCATCTCGGTTTTGAAGTAGCCCGGCGCGATGCCGTTCACCTGGATATTGTGGCGCGCCAGCTCAACGCACATCCCACGGGTGAGCATTTTTACCGCCCCTTTTGAGGCGGCATATGGCGTGATGGTGTCGCGGCCCAGTTCGCTCTGCATGGAGCAGATGTTGATGACTTTCCCGGCCTGGCGTTCCACCATGCGACGAGTGACCGCCTGCGACACCAGGAATACTGCCGTCTGGTTCACCGCAATCACGTCGTTCCAGTCCTGTTCCGGGAACTCGGTGAACGGATGACGGCGCTGAATACCGGCGTTATTCACCAACACATCAATCGGGCCAATATCTTTTTCGATATGGTCAATGGCGGCGTCGATATCCTGTTTATGCGTAACATTGAAAGGCGCGGCAACGGCGCGGATCCCTTCCTGCTGCAGTTTTGCCACGGCGGCTTCTGCGCGTTCCGGCGTAATGTCATTGACGATGATCTGCGCGCCATATTTGCCCAGCCCGGTCGCCAGTAAATAACCAATTCCCTGCGCCGAACCGGTGATCAGAATATTTTTGCCATCCAGTGAAAAAAGATCGTTCATCATGCTATTCCTTATTTTATGTCTTCAAAAACGAGCTGGACTTTCGCCGCCTGGGTTTTATCCCCGGCGAAGATCAGCGCCTGTTCAAGGTCGGTAAACGGATATTCGGCGCTGAGTAACGGCAGCGGATCGATAACGTTATTTGCCAGCCACGACACCGCGGTATTGAATTCGGTGGTAAAGCGGAACGAGCCTTTAAGCGCGATCTCTTTGCCGATCAGCATCATCATCGGGAACTCTGGTACCGCGCCGCCCATGCCGACCTGCACCATCACGCCTTTCGCGCGGGTGACTTCCAGACAGGTGGTGATTGAGGAAGGATGGCCGGAGACTTCGAAGCTGACGTCAAAATAGCCTTTCTCTTTTTTCCATGCGTCGAGCGAGTCTTGTTGCGGATTAATCAGCGTGTCTGCGCCCATCTGTTGCGCCAGCGAAAGCGAACGCGGGCTGACGTCTGCACAGACGATTTCTGCTGCGCCGAGCGTTTTCACTGCGCTGACGATCAGGCAGCCAATTGGCCCAACGCCGGAGATAAACACCCGTTTACCCTGCAGGTCGCCCGCTTCATGCGCGGCATGGATTGCTACCGCCAGCGGTTCGGCAAAGGCCATGACTTTTTCATCGGCCTGCTGCGGGTAGGGGATGCACTGCGCGGTATCGACGGTTTTAAACCGGGTAAAGCCGCCGTCAACATGGGGAAAATACATGGCGCTGCCAAAAAATCGCATCTCTGTACACTGATTTTCTTCATGCTGCAGACAGTATTTGCAGTGGCCGCAGGGCTTCGACGGGTTAATCGCCACCGACTGACCTTCATGTAATTCAGGTGAATCACTCTGGACCACTTTACCAATAACTTCATGGCCTAAAATCATCGGGGCTTTAACGGTAAAATTACCGACTTTGCCTTCCTGATAATAATGTAAATCGGAACCACAAATTCCCCCGCGGGTAATTTGCACTAACGTTCCTTTATTATTCCATTCAATATTTTGGTCGGTAATGGCAACAGCTTTCTTACCCGCGACAACGCAGGATTGGGTTTTGACTTGCATAAATTCCTCACTGGTCAGGTAGTAACCTCGGCAGCATTTAAACGGTTTTAATTGTTATTATTTGTGATGAAGATCACGCTGGAAAATTGTTACACTACAATGTTACGCATAACGTGATGCGCCTTGTAAATCTGCTCCGTGGTACTGAAAAAGCGTGAATTTCCCCATCAGCAAGGCGTAATATCGCGCCATGGAATATGAATCTGGAGTTTTTTAGATGGCTGGGGAAAGTTATATTTTGATGGGCGTTTCTGGTAGCGGTAAATCACTCATTGGCAGCAAAGTTGCCGCCGTATTATCCGCTAAATTCATAGATGGTGACGATCTCCATCCCGCCAAAAATATTGATAAAATGTCGGAAGGTATTCCATTAACTGATGAAGACCGGCTGCCGTGGTTAGAACGGTTAAATGACGCGTCATACAGCCTGTATAAAAAGAATGAAACCGGATTTATTGTCTGCTCGTCATTAAAAAAACAGTATCGCGATATATTGCGCCAGGGCAGCCCGAATGTGCATTTTTTGTGGCTGGATGGCGATTACGAGACTATTCTGGCGCGCATGCAGCGTCGGGCAGGGCATTTTATGCCGGTGGGATTACTAAAAAGCCAGTTCGACGCGCTGGAGTGCCCGCAGGAAGATGAACGCGATATTGCCCGCATCGACGTGAACCATGACATCGAGCATGTGACGGAACAGTGCCGCCAGGCGGTGCTCGCATTTCGTCATGGGCAATAAGCTCAGCCCCTTACGGGACTGAGCCACCGCATCAGAAATCGGCTTTTAGCACCACGCGGTAACGGGCTTTGCCGTCGCGCACGTGCTGGATAGCTTCATTGATTTTTGACATCGGGTACTGCTCGGTGACTGGCGACACCTTGCTGCGCCCGGCAAACTTCATCAGCTTGCGCAGTTCGAACGGTGTGCCGGTTGCCGAACCGGAGACGCTGCGATCGCCGGCAATTAAAGTAAACGCCGGCACTGGCAGCGGCTTCAGCACCGCGCCGACGGTGTGGAAATTACCGCCGTAGGCCAGCGCTTCAAAATAGGGCTGCCAGTCGAGATCGACGTTAACCGTATTAATGATGAGATCGAACTGGCCCGCCAGCGCTTTCAGCGCCTCCGGATCGCGACTGTTAACCACTTTATCGGCCCCCATCGCCAGCACTTCCTGTTCTTTCGCTGGGTTGGAGCTGAACGCGGTGACTTCGCACCCCATCGCGTGTAACAGCTTAATGGCGATATGCCCCAGGCCGCCGATACCAATCACCCCGACGCGGCTGGTGGCGGTGATGTGGTGCATCAGCAGCGGTTTGAACACCGTGATGCCGCCGCACAGCAATGGACCGGCAGCCGCATGATCGATGCTCTCCGGCAGCGGGATCACCCACTGCCAGTCTGCACGCAGCTTCTCGGCAAAGCCGCCGCGATTGAGGATCGTGGGAACGGCACCTTCCAGGCAATTAATCTGATTACCGCTGATACAGGCATCGCAGTGCCCGCAACTGCGCGCCGTCCAGCCGATGCCGACGCGCTGGCCGACCTTCAGGCCTTTATCCTGCGCCGCACTGCCGAGCGCCGCCACGCGACCAATCACCTCATGCCCGGCAACCAGCGGATACTGAGAGAACCCCCATTCGTTGTCGATCATCGACAAATCGGAATGGCAGATACCGCAGTATTCGACCTGTACTTCGACATCTTCCGGCTTTAGCTCGCCCGCATCATATTCATAGAGTTCGAGTTCGCTGCCCGCCTCTTTTGCGGCGTAGCTTTTTATCATCGACATCGTGTTTCCCTCAGTGTGGTGTTGAACAGGAAGTGTAGAGCATGGGGAAATAGGGTGCTTCGCAGAAGGGGGGATTAGGGCCTTTTCTGCAGCAATGCGTTGAGCCACATTTCGTCGCGGTCAGGACGCTTATCGAGCGTCGTCCAACTGCTGATTAGCGTGATATCGCTCAGCGGTGCGATCAGCTTTTCCAGTCCCTGCTCGGTGAGATCGGTAAAGTGACGGCCGTCTTTCACTCTTTCTGTTTCGCCGTATTTGAACGAGACATACCATATCCCCCCGGTTTTAAGCGCGTGAGCGAGTTTGCTCATTACACCGGGTAACGCTTCGGCGCTCACATGCAGCAACGATGCACAGCACCAGATACCATCATAGCGTTCGGTGTCGGCGATATCGTTAAATGTCATCTGTTTGACGCACAGTCCGGTATGCTGGCTGGCAAGGTTAACCATTTCTGCAGAGGCATCGAATGCTTCGACTTGATAACCTTTTTCCAGGAAGGCTTTACTGTCACGGCCGGAGCCGCAGCCTGCATCCAGAATACGTCCGCTCTGCGGGAGGTGTCGCAGGAAGGGGAGATAAAGCGATTCCATATCGACATTAACCGTAGAGCTAAAAAAATCCTGCGCGTGGCGCTGGTAATATTCGAGAGTCATCAGAATGTATCCGTTCCTTGTGCAAGGGGTTCCCATTGGTGAAAGAGTATTTTAAGCGCCTCGTTCCAGCTGTCGTTCAAAAATGTGTTTCTCAGCGTCGGGGTCGCGCCCGTCTGGCGAATCAATGTTTCACGCAGTGGAAGATGGCTGTTTATGAAATATTCATTTCTGTCCCGAAGACGCTGAAGTAGCCTGGGTGAGGGAAGTTGGGCAAATTTGCCTTTCCCACCCCGGTTACATTCTTTGCAGGCGAGTACCAAATTCCAGACGCCATCGATATTTGCGACCTGTCCCCGAGCTTTCCACGGGATAAAATGATCAACATCGGCAAAGGTGTCGTCGCCAGGGAGCAAACTAATAGGCGCAAAACAGTAGAAGCAGCGCCCCTTCTGATAACCGTTAAGGCTGTCCCGACAGCTGGAGATCGTCACCCGCCGGTCACTGTTCCTGCTAAACAGCATTTGGTCATCGTTGTCATACTCGACATTTATCAGGTGGCTGGAGATATTCATTGCCCAGGCTTGTTCGACGAGGCTCCAGCGCGCATCTGTTTCAAAAATAAGGTTTCGGTATTGCAGGCGCTCACCCAGATTGTAGAAATTATCCGTCATCCGGATGCCTTTATGCGTTTTACGCTCATCAATAAAAAAGCGTTTTTCAATTTCGCCCTGATTCACATTATGAAAGGCATCAATCACGTTATTAAACCCTTGCCGGACCGTGATGGCGGTGAGTTCATCACGCGTGATCTCGCCGTTATTAAATTGCGTACAGGCGGCAATAAACTGGCTGCTGCGTGAGGTTATCTGCTTTGGCGCATGTCTGAGATGGCGGCATAAATGGCTGCTGAACGGTACAGCCAGATCTTCAAGCGTGATGAGATCGCTGCCATCAGGTTTGAGTTCGTGCAATGCATGGGCGAGTGCAAACTTGTAGGAAGCCACATTCTTGCCAAAGAGGATAATCCCGCGCCAGTAGTTTTCCAGCGTGGGTTCAACCTGATAGAAACGCATAACGGTGTCCTGAGAACGGTTGGTAACTGCTATTACTGGATTCAGTAACGACATCTCATAGTAAACAGCAGCAAATGTAAACCGAGCGGGTCACGTTGCATTTTTTTGCGAGGTAAATTCCGGAAAAATTCAGGTTAGAGATGAGAATAGCGGGAGGAAGAAGGGCGCGTGGGCGATCGAACCGCAATGGTGCTGTTTTTTTCAACACTTAGCGCGACTATCGTGCGCTGCCGCTTGCATGGTGGCGTGCGACAGGTATAATCCACAACGTTTTCCGCATCCCTTCCGTGCCGGAGTGGCGAAATCGGTAGACGCAGTTGATTCAAAATCAACCGTAGAAATACGTGCCGGTTCGAGTCCGGCCTTCGGCACCATCGGAACATCAATAGACGTCAACAGACGTCTTTTTTTGTGCCTGAAATCCAGTATCCGCAAGGCTTTCCTCGCTTTTTCACTCAACCTAAGTCAACCTGATTCAATCTACATCAACTTATTGATGCGGGTACAACTGCGGGTATATCCCGGTTCGATAATGTTTGTACCCACACAGAACCCTTGAAAGGATATTCATCATGGCTCTGAGTGATGTGAAGGTTCGTTCGGCAAAGCCTGAAGCAAAAGCCTATAAACTTACTGATGGTGAAGGCATGGTTTTGCTGGTTCACCCTAACGGCTCCAAATACTGGCGGTTTCGTTATCGTTTCGGTGGTAAAGAGAAGATGCTGGCGCTAGGGAAGTATCCTGAAGTTTCGTTAGCTGATGCTCGATCGCGGCGAGACGAAGCGCGTAAGCTTTTAGCGAACGGCGTCGATCCCAGTGAAAACAAGAAAGCGGTTAAGGTAGAACAGGAGCAAGAGGCGATAACGTTTGAAGTGGTCGCCAGAGACTGGCATGCCAGTAATCAGAAGTGGTCTGCATCGCATAGTGCTCGTGTATTGAAAAGCCTAGAAGATAATCTCTTTGCTGCTATCGGTAAGCGGAACATTGCAGAGCTTAAGACTCGGGATCTTCTTGTACCCATTAAAGCGGTGGAGTCATCCGGACGTCTTGAAGTCGCCGCCCGTTTACAGCAGCGAACTACCGCGATTATGCGCTTTGCCGTTCAGAGCGGCTTAATCGACTACAACCCCGCGCAAGAGATTGCCGGTGCGGTTGCCACTGCTAAAAGACAGCATCGTGCGGCTCTGGAGCTTAACCGCATACCTGAATTACTTCACCGCATTGATCATTACTCCGGCAGGCCGTTAACTCGACTGGCTGTCGAACTCACTTTGTTAGTTTTCATCCGTTCAAGCGAACTGCGCTTTGCCCGTTGGTCAGAAGTGGATTTTGAAACGGCCATGTGGATGATCCCCGGTGAGCGTGAACCGTTGGACGGTGTTAAACATTCTCAGCGTGGTTCGAAGATGCGAACTCCCCATCTTGTACCCTTATCGCGGCAGGCCTTAGCTATTTTGGGAAAGATCAAAAGCATGAATGGAAATCGAGAGCTGATTTTTGTGGGCGATCACGATCCGCATAAGCCGATGAGTGAGAATACGGTGAACAAGGCTTTGCGAGTTATGGGCTATGACACCAAAACAGAAGTCTGTGGGCATGGTTTCAGGACGATGGCCTGTAGTTCACTTATTGAATCAGGATTGTGGTCGAGGGATGCGGTAGAAAGGCAGATGAGCCATCAGGAGCGTAGCTCTGTTAGGGCTGCCTACATCCATAAAGCGGAGCATCTGGGGGAGCGCCGGTTGATGCTGCAATGGTGGGCGGATTATCTGGATGCTAATCGGGAGAAAGGGGTTAGTCCGTTTGATTTTGGGAAACTAGAGTCTACGCGGTAGTAACGGCTGTCTTGAGGATAAATTTCCGCTGACGATTAAGTACTCTGAGCGAAGCCTGCCGCCTTGCGGTGGCAGGCATAGGGCTTAAGTTTTCTATTTTTTTGATACAACCTAGGTAACGCATTGGAACTACTTGATAAAATTTTCTTCGGTTAGAATGAGTGCATCATCCTCTACGGGTACTGTATTTTTTAGGAAAAATAATGGCTGTTAATCAGGCGAAAATTTTTGAGCATCTCGAGCAAC
Organism: Citrobacter sp. wls613; assembly: GCF_005281195.1. Classification (NCBI taxonomy): domain Bacteria; kingdom Pseudomonadati; phylum Pseudomonadota; class Gammaproteobacteria; order Enterobacterales; family Enterobacteriaceae; genus Citrobacter; species Citrobacter sp. wls613. The sequence continues at coordinate 1,941 of NZ_SZXN01000090.1, read as the reverse complement.
TACTTGAAGGCACTGAGAAAAATGAATTTATATACGGCTTTTTAACTGCTTTTGAGTTCCCTAAATCTACCCTGAGTCAGATTCGGCAAGGTGGGGCGCGTAATGTTGCGAAAGAGCTAGGACACGTTGCATTAAAAAATAAACTCTACTACCAGCCAGTAGCGGATAATGATGATCTTGAATCTGCTTTTGACCAACGTATTGCCGATGCGGCAGTTGTAAAAAATAAGATCCGCTTTGTTCTAATAACAAATTTTGTTCGTTTTTTAGCCTGGGACACACTGACACAGGAACGTCTCGATATTGAGTTTGAAGAGTTACCACGTAACTACGGTTTTTTCTTACCGCTGGTAGGGTTGGAAAAGGCTATTCTCAATAGTGAAAACCCGGCCGATGTGAAAGCCGCTGAGAAGATGGGAAAGCTGTTTGATCTTATCAAGGAGCGTAATGATTTAAGCAAAGCAGAAGATATTCACGCGCTTAATGTTTTTCTCACTCGTTTGTTGTTTTGCTTTTTTGCCGAAGACACGGGCATCTTTGAAAAAGGTCAGTTTACTTCCGCAGTTAAGAGCTACACCGCCGAAGATGGCAGTGATTTAGATCAGTTTCTGACAGATCTGTTTGCCGTGATGAACAGCAAACCGAATAGCAAATTACGCCTGTCACTTCCGATTCATTTAGCCGCATTCCCTTATGTTAATGGTGGTTTATTCGCCAGTGATGAGCCTGTTCCAGAGTTGGGGTTGAAGGGCAGACGTATCTTACTTGAATGCAGTGCAATGGACTGGAGTGAGATTAACCCTGACATTTTCGGCAGCATGTTCCAAGCTGTGATTGATGTGGAGCAGCGTAGCCGCTTAGGACAGCATTACACTTCATACAGCAATATCATGAAAGTTATACAACCATTATTTCTGGAGCCATTGCGTTCAGAGCTTGAAAAACAACGCACAAACACGAATGGTCTCAAACGGTTGCTTCTCCGTCTGGGGAAAATGAAGGTTTTTGATCCTGCGTGTGGTTCAGGGAACTTCTTGATTGTCTCCTATAAAGAACTACGTCTTTTAGAAATGGACGTGATTCAGGCTCTTTTACAATGCGACCCACAATCCATTTTTATGAGCGGTATCCATCTCGACCAGTTTTACGGCATTGAGATTGATGATTTTGCTTGTGAAATAGCTCGGCTTTCTCTCTGGCTTGCGGAGCATCAACTAAATAAGCAGTGGGAAGAACATATTGGTTCAGCACCACCAGCGTTGCCGTTGCGATCATCAGGTAAAATTTGGAGCGGTAATAGCCTGCAAAAAGACTGGCAGGCAGTGTGTCCAAAGGGGACTGAATAGCCACGGATAATCTAGACACTTCCGAGTCGTTGATAATATTGGTTTTCATACTCCGTCGGTGGCATCTGATCGCTCGAACCATGTCGACGCTTACTGTTATAAAACATTTCGATGTAATCAAAAATATCGCTGCGTGCTTCTTCCCGTGTTCCGTAAATCTTTTTCTTTATCCGTTCACGCTTCAGTAGCTGGAAAAAGCTTTCTGCAACTGCGTTGTCGTGACAGTTACCACGACGGCTCATACTACCCTCCAGACCGTGTGATTTCAGGAACGACTGCCACTCATGGCTTGTGTACTGACTACCTTGATCAGAATGAACCAGAACCTGTTTTTGGGGATTACGTCGCCACACGGCCATCAAAAGCGCATTCAAAACAATATCTTTTGTCATCCGCGGTTGCATTGACCAGCCGATAACTTTGCGCGAGAACAGGTCAACAACTACGGCAAGATACAGCCAGCCTTCGTGGGTTCGGATGTACGTTATGTCCGTTACCCACCGTTCATCCGGTGCTTCCGGGTTGAACTGCCGCTGGAGTCTGTTGGGTGTCACGATACTGGCTTGTAGTGGTCAACAAAAACTGGCCACAGCTT